>NZ_JAPJZK010000001.1:1291666-1614583 GCF_026309355.1 Spartinivicinus marinus | reverse complement strand
TCTGTATAGGTGAAGTTGCAAGCTTTTCTTAGCACAACAGACTTTCTACCAAACTACAGTTGCAGCCTTGTTATTAACCGTTTAGAAAATATTAACTGAGAGAGGGGAGTGGTTTTGCTCCAGGGCCAAGTGGCTGTCCATAGCTAAACTCTACATAATTACCATTTGGGTCAACAACGCCGCAATAATAACCAACAGGAAAAGGCTCCTCTTTTGGTGGCCAGATAAGACAATTGTCTTGTGTTGCTTTGGTTGCAATATCATCAACACTTTTTCGATTTGCAACTGCAAAGCCTAAATGTCCATAACCTTGGTCATGTTGTTGGCGCAAAGGGCCGCCAGACATTAATACAAAAATCATTTCTGTTTCTCGGTTTGCTTCTGCTAGCCAAACAACTGTTGAATGATCATTGTGACGTTGATGAATAATCTGCATATTACAATAAGACTGATAAAATAATATGCATTCATCAAGATTTTGAACATGTAAGGCAATATGCGTCAAACTGGGTAGTCTAGTAAGCTTCTCGGTCATAAGCTAGCTCCTTAATTATTAGCAAAAATAGCTACTTTATAACAGTGTTACAACTACTCACATTTAGTTTGGTATATTCTGGGTGATATACTTTTGAAGCATTTTTGCCATTAATATTGATCATATTGGAGGCTGGTTTAACTTTAAATCGTGCAAGTTGAGATATAAAACAGTTTGTGTTTGGTCACTTTTATGAATATCTTTCATTGACTTAAGTCAACTTCCTTTCTTTCCGATGCAGTACTCTAGGCCCTCTTGTTAGTTTGTTGATTTGTGTCACAAATAAATAGTGATTAGTTTGGTGTTAATAGGTGGAAACTGGGGATTACCCCTGAGCCTATGGGTAAGAGGTGTTTCATGAAGTGGTGCTTGGTAGTTATTGGTTTGTTGATGTCAACCTTAAATAGTGCCAATGAAATCGAAAAAATGATTGAGTTGCTAAATAATAAACAGTCAACTGCTAATAGCTTAAAACAGGCAATAACTCTAGGTAAAGAGCGAGCAATATTGTGTGGCTATTGTCATGGGAAAGACGGTAATAGTGTAAAAGAATATATCCCTAATTTAGCGGGACAACATCCAGAATATTTGGTTACTCAATTTGAGGCATTTAGCCAAGGCAGTCGATATAATTATGTTATGGCTAAACTGGCGAAGAACTTATCTATAGAAGAGCGAGTTAATCTGGCACTTTACTATGCAAGTTTGCAGGTGAAGCCATCAAAAGTCAGCACAGATAATGTGCAGAAGCAAGCAGGAAAAGTGTTGTTTTCCAGTCGTTGTGTTATGTGTCATGGTTCTGAAGGATTAGGAAAACATAGTCTTCCTCGTTTAGCGGGTCAGCCAGAACAGTATATTATCAATACCCTAAACATATTTAGACAGGGGCATCGGAAGCTGCCTGGCTCTCCCATGCAGGGGATTGCGGCAGGGTTAACAAAACCAGATATCGCTGCAGTCGCTGCCTATATTACTAGTATGTAGACTGATAGAGCTGTGCTAGGGTTGCATAGGTAACCTTGAGGGTTTCTTATGCAGCTACAATTTAGTCAAAATAATAAAATTGACAGGGTAAAGGTCACATTTCTTCAACAGCTTGGCTTGGTCGTAAGTTGTTTGACACTGCTTTTAGTGAGTGTCAGTAAAGCAACTGCTAATAATGAACGGCTTTGCAAGTTATATACAGAAAAGTCATATAGCGGACTAAATTACTTTGACAGTATTATGCGTGGTTTTAAAACTGATAAGCTGGTCAGTTTCAGTGCATTAATAGAAGACCTGCAAGGTAAAGGTCAGTATTGTTCATTAAGTGTTGAAGAACAGCAGCAGCTTGACCGTAATGTTTGTAAGGTAGGCGAATATCTTTATTTTTCTTATCGTGAAGAAATAGCCCAGCAATTCCGAGCTTTTGAAAGTGAAGGTAAGTATCATAAAATACCGGTAGCCGTATGGCTTGAAGATATAGGTAACCGCTACTGTGCTTACCCATATAAAACAGTTTATCAAATTACCTCATTAATTAATCCGATTGGCCAGAAAAAGCAGCAGCATTTAGCTGAGCTGCAAACCGAAAATCTAAAGCTGACGACAGCTACTGATGTGGATACTAAGCAGCTTGCTTTTAGTGCAAAGCAAATTACCCACTTCCCTGACTTAGTAAATAATGCTTACCAGAAATTGTTAATCACCGTTCAACAGATATTTCCTAATGTAGAATTAATCAGTTTTGTTGAATCTATTGATAAAGAAAAACATTGATGTTTTAGAAGAAATTATTTAATGTTCTTTTGGCTGTTTTTTTTGTATTGCGTTGTTAATTATTTGTTGATGACGATTGTTAGCTCTAATCATTGCCATGCCTCGGTTGAAATCTGTAATAATTTTCTGACCGTTTGGATGTTTTCGTGAAATGATTAGGTAAAGAGTATTGCTTTGCTGTTCAATTAAGGATGGAACTAATATAGTAGGTGAATTATAGTATTTAATAAAAGCCCTTTGGGCTACAAGCTCATCAAGGGATATTAAATCTACCCGTTTTTTATTGATCATTTTTATGCATTGTTCCAGTGTGGCGGGTTGAATAACTTGTAGCTTGAATTTTTTTATAACAGTTTTTATATGGGCATCAGTCCAGCCTAAAGGGCGCATAATATTTTATTGTTCCATTTACTCCTTGTTTATCAGAATTTCTGACATAATAAAATAGTTTTGAAATTAATATTGGTGAGCTATATAAAAAGCTTTGTTCCCGTTCAGTATTCCATGCATAAGGGTAGATACCATCAAGTTTAACTTTCTGAGCCATATTATAACCTCGATTCCAGGGTATACCAATTTAAACAAGCATATACTGGTATACCGTCTTTATAAGGAGGATAGTTTTCCCCTTGAATTAATGCGAGCTGCTTGGAGTACCTACCTTCCGAGTGAAATCTACTCAACAGTTACATTTTTGTTTATTGCACCTATTGCTGTATCTATTACTATTTTAGTTAGGAAAACCAAGATTTTATATCAAAGATAAAATTAAATTAATGTATAGACAAAATAACTTTGAATCATAGCACTAACCCTATTGTAATACTCTGATCAATACTACTAAAGTAGTATACTTTATTGTTTTAAATAGACTGTAATCGTCACAGAACGGTTTTAATTAGCAAAAAACCTTTTTGGCTCCTGTATCCATCATGGTTATGTTTTGTTTTTGCCTAAGTAGGATTAGGTGCTATCTACACAATTAATAGTTAATACTATTTACACTACTACTATAGCCCCAGTGTAGTCCTACTGCTCACTTTCCCCCCATTCAGTTTTTTACTAATTATTTGTTTCTAGGAAATATAAGTAGTAGCAGTTTTAATTAACTGAATAGTTAATATACCTTCAATATGGTGATTAATAAGGCTCAAACTTTGAGGATAAGGCAATGTATTATCTTTCATTTAGGTATCGGGAAATTGCTTAGGAATAGTTTAGTAGCCGCTGGTTTTTGTGGGGTACGTCACATTTTTTTGGTGTAGTAGTATACGGGGAACAATAATATTGTGTTCATGGTTCTCTAGACACACAAGTATAGGTAAACTGCGATCCAGTTAAATGTTTGTTTAAAAGTAAGAAAAGAAATTTAAAGTATATAAAGCTTAATTTAAGTTATAAGCTATCAAAATCCGAGTCTAACCACTTGATTGTTGAGATAAGATAGTTAGAAATGAGTGTTAATAGGTTTGCATATCTAAGTAGCTAAATTTCAACGATGTAAGTGAGTATAAGGCTAAGTATAACTGCAGGGTTTTTATAAAGCTTTGTATATATTAATAGGAAACTTAATTAGCCTCTAAGTATAAGTCTATATGAATAAGTAATATAACAACTAATACTAGGCTGATTATCAGCTGTATACGTCTGTGTAGTGTTTTTTTGTTAGACAATAATGTTGTGAGTATAGCTGTGATAAAAAAAATGGTGTCATGCAATAAATGTGGCAATGGCCGTGTTAAAAAGATTGGTCGCACATTACAGGGCAAGCAACGCTATCTTTGCCAAAATATAATTTGTAAAAAATCATTTATTCTAGATTATACCAATAACGTCAGCGAGCCAAAGGCAAAACAAGCCGACATGAGATCAATAAATGAAATAGTATCTACTACAAACAATAAGTTAGGTGTGACTGATGAGTTTTAAAACTATGGATATTTATATATGGCTTGTCTATTAACGTCACAAAATGTCGATAATAAAAAAGCGTATTATGAAATACCTTACTTATAATCCCCATGTAGAAAAAACTATTTTAATTAATTTTTCCTATGTGCTAAAGAAACCTTCTGAGGATTAAAGGCTGATAGCAAGATTTGTTGTATGTAGCCTTCTTGTTTCTCAGTGAGGATCAGGGTCTTAACTTTTGCTCAAAACAAATATGCTAGAAAAATGAAATAACTAAAAATGGCATAAATAATTGTAGTTAATAGCTTAATCTATGTGTATTACAATAAAAGCGTTGGTTTTTACGGTGAAACAAAATGTATGATATACCTAGCTAGGCTTTTTATTATTCAAGATGCTGGCTTTAATTGTTGAGCAATTGATTAATAATTTTTTAGAAAAACAAGAGTTAAACCTATATTAAAAAATAAAAATGTATCAAAGAGAGGCTGATTTCAGAATCACAACAATCACATAAGTAATAGGTAGTTACGATAGAAGTAGGAGAAGTATATGAATCAAAAAAGCCACTATTTGGGTAATATTTTACTCATTATTTTACTTTGCATGCTCTCTGCATGTAAGAGCGATAGCGATAATGATAATGAAGACAGCACTCCAGACCCATTTGCTTTTTTACCAGTCAATGATGTAGAGATATCGACCCTCACGGAATCTGCCCCTGTCACTATTCAGGGAATAAATACAGCTAGCTCCGTTCACATAAGCGAAGGGGAATTCAGTATTGCCGGTGGTAACTATACCAGTTCCCCTTCGACGATTAATAACGGGCAATCAATTAGTGTCCGTATTATGTCTTCGGCACAACAGCTGGGTACTGCATCAACAACACTAACGATTGGTGGAGTGTCTGCCGTGTTTACTGTTACTAGTAGAGGTAATGACAACACTCCAGATAACTTTCAATTTTCACCCATTACTAATGCAGAAAGATCAACGAATGTTGAGTCCAGCTCGGTGATTATTCAGGGTATAAACACACCGGCTCAGGTGAAAATAAACGTTGGGGAATATAGCATTAATGGTGGCAGCTATACTAATGCCCCAGCAACGATTGAGAATGGGCAATCTATTCGTGTGCGTCTGATGTCATCACAACAATATGAGTCTAGTACTTCTTCAACACTCACTATAGGGGGGATATCTTCAGACTTTAACGTGACAACAAGAAATATTGCTTCTTCTGATGATTGTTTTTTTTCTGCACAAGACATTCAAGCGAATGAAGTGGTTTATATCAACTGTCAGCTAAATTTGAGAGGGCAATCTATTAATTTGCCTAGTAATGTGAGTTTTGTTAATGATGGTGGGCTAATAACAAACGGAACGCTAACTTTTAATACTGGCAGTATAGATGGAGAATTATTGAATGCCTCTCTGACGGTTGAAGGAGTTGCGCACTTGACTCGCCCAGAGTTTACATTGATCAAAGAACGTTGGGATATCATGGAAGGTCAAGTAGATGAAGCAGTCGCTCGAAACAACAAAGCTATAATGCGGCAGCTGATTAAACAAATAAAGCTTTTAGGAGCTAAAACACTCAAAATTAATCAACTTGATGCCTATTTTTATCCAAGTGAGTTTGCTATTCATCCCGTTTCTGGCAAAAAGGTATGGCCGCATGATGCGCCTTTTGAACTACCTTCTGATTTTACTTTATTGATGAGTGATGACACTTTTATTCGTGTGTATAAGAATGACATGGCTAGGTATGAGTTAGTAAGGATCGGTAATGGCAAAAATAGAACTGGCGATGAGGATGACCCTTTTACTGATGTTAAGAATGTGAAAGTCATTGGTGGAAATCTAATAGGTGATCGTCAAGAGCATAAATATACCGATGAAGGTAAAACTCATGAATGGGGGCATTTGATTGATATAGTACATGGGGAAAACATTGAAATTGATCGAGTAACAATGAGAGATGCCAGTGGTGATGGGATTCATATTTCTGGTCAAAGGTATGGGGTGGTTCCAAATAATACAGATCGTGGGTCAAGAAATGTTCTTGTTAAGAATTGCCTATTTGATCGAAATAGACGTAACCAAATTAGTCTAGTTTACGGTTATGATATTACCATTGAAAAAAATCACTTTAAAAATTCAAAGGTTAACTTAGCCACTTCAAATTACATTGCACCAGGCTTACCTATTGATATAGAGCCTGAGGTGTATCAAGAAGTATACGATGTTAAAATAATAAACAATACGCATGAAGGTAAAGGTAGTTTCCATGTGTATAAGTCTACACCAATGCCTACAGATTATAATTCACCACACCCTTATATTTCTCCTTTTAATATTGCCACTGAAGATCGTGGTGGTAGCATTATCTTGGAGGGAAATAAAATGGAAGGTGCCATTACAATGCTGCTAGGTAATGGGGTCCGTATTCGACATAATCAAATTTCAAAGATCTTGACTGGCCGCGCATCAGCTTTTGATAAGAAAGAACTAATTTTTGATAACATTATTCATGATAATATTATCGATGGTAAATTCAGTCGTGATCCAAATATAAATCGTCCTCATGGCATTCTTGCTGCAGGAAGAGACATTAAAATACATCATAACAAAATTCGTAATGTTTCAACCGGCATATATATTGGAGCTGGTTCAAGAGCTGATGAACTTGGTGGTTTGAAGGATACACAAATCTACGATAATGATATTACTGCAAATAATTTCGGAATTGCAGCTATTAATGGAGTGGATAATGTTAGTATTGAAAATAATTACATTACAGTAGTAAGGTCTAATTCATCTACACTAGGCGTTGGCCACATTAGACTTGGTTTGGTAAACAATAAAGAACAGTATAAGGATTATACATTTAGTATTGCAAGCAATACTTTTAGGGGGCGTTTTGAAAATCAGGATAGATCATATTCATCTATTTTCAATAATGTTACTGGTATAAAGATCACTAACAATGATTTTAGTGGTGGTATTTCATTAATAGATGTGAATAACAGTGAGTTTTCATCAAATACCATTTATAGTAACACCTCAAATGGATTTTATAATTTAGGAAATGTTAATAATTCGTCTATTGTAGGTAATAAAGTCAAAGTCGAGCAAGGGCCTTTTGTGTGTTTCAAACAGAAGGAAAACACCTTTCCAGGAATAAATCTTGTAATAAATAATAATGAATGTCAGCAGGGACTCTAGTATAAAAAGATAGTATTTTTAATTGCAAATTTTATATATTCCCAGCAAGCGTTAGTATTCTGAACATTACTCTAAGGGCTGGGAATGTTTATGCTCTTTTTGTGCTTAAACTAATTTATAGGATCCTATTAACTAAGGAGTAAAGATGCTAATAGGAATAACAGGTGAAACCCAGTCAGGTAAAAACTATTTTGCAGACCTGCTGCAAGAACAATTGCCAGAATACAATAGGTATGATTTATCTAGCTGTATTAATAAAGTCATTAATGAACACTTCTGGAAAGACTTAAATCCAGATCAGTTTAAAGATATAGAGGTGTTTACTTATCCTAATAAAGTAAGGGAAATAATCGAAAGTCTTGAGCGAGTTACTGGCAATAAAATATCAAAATTTAATTTGATTACAACTTTTATAAGAACTTTTCAGGCGTACAGGGTTAATGAAAAAATTGATGAGAATGGTTTTCGTCAACCGCCAATATATAAAATTAGCCCGAGAAGAGCCTGTCAGATATTTGGTGCTGAGGTTCGCGGTTATTTGGATGCAGAATTCTGGTTGAAACCATTAAAAAAAATGACTGATACTATAGTGACTGATGTGAAAACAGATAAAGAAGCTGAATATATCAGAGGGAGAGGAGGAATAATGATTAGTATTGTAAGAAGAAATAATTTATCTATAGAAAATTTTGTTCTTGGACAAGAGGTGTCTCAGCATCTTATAAACCAAACTGTACTATATCATGCTGATTCAGTATTAATGCTTAAGGCTAGTCAGATTGCTAATAACCTTGCAAAAGGCTCACAATATATTTGCTAAAATTATAGTCTATATAAACAATAATTTTTTTAAATTCGCCACTATATTGTTAAAAGTTTGTATTATTATCTGTTTTTTTAAATTTAATTATAAAGCATGGGGCGTGAGTATATGCGGTCAATAGGCTTTACACTCATAGAGATGTTAGTTACACTAGCTATTGCCTCTATTCTATTAGGAATAGCATATCCTTCATTTAAAAATATGATTAACAATAATCGTTTGGCTACTACAGCGAATGCTTTTATTGGTGCTTTAGCAATCGCCCGCAATGAAGCTATAAAAAGAGGAAAAAAGATAATAGTTTTAGCCAAAAAAAAAGATAAAAATAATGAGTGGGGAGGTGGTTGGGTGGTTGTAGATGCAGATGATAATATAATTCGTGATTTTTCTTTATTGGGTAAACAAAATATTACTTTAAATAGTAATAATGATATTAGCGAAATCATATTTAATGCTAGAGGATTTCTTTCCGAACCTCTGATCCAAGATATTATTGAAATTAAAATGCCTGGCTCAATAAATAGCCGGTTAATCACTATCACTGCTTCTGGCGTTACCCGAGTTGAGAAGAAATAATGAAAAAGTCAGGTGGCGATCGAGTATTAAATAAGAAAAAATTTCATTCATCTGTTACTTTAAATCTACAGCAAGGAGTTGGATTAATTGAAATTCTAATTTCTATATTGGTGTTGTCTATTGGGCTATTAGGTTTGGCTGGGTTACAGGCTGTAGGATTAAAAAATAACAGTCAGTCATTTGATCGTAGTTATGCAGTCTTCTTAGCCAGTAATATTTTAGATAGAATACGTGCAAACCCAACTGCAGATTATACGACAGAAGTTAATGATGAACCTAGTATAACAGCAAACAAGTGTGAAAAATCTTCTTGCGATGTGAGTGTTTTAAGAGACTATGACTTATCACAATGGAAGTGTTTGCTAGGTCATTTTAATCAACATGCTAATTGCTCTACATTAAAATTTGGTGGTGATGAGCAAGATGCTCAAGTACAAGGTTTACTAAATGACGGAACCGGTTCCATAATCAGGAATGGTTCTCGTTACATCATCACTATTGAGTGGTCTTCCCCAACCAAAATAGACCCTAATAATCGCTCTTCTTATAATATGGTTACGGATATATGAAGATTTATAAAATTCATAAAATTAGGGGTTTTACTATAGTTGAAATGATGATTTCTTTGGTACTAGGAGCACTTCTACTAGGGGGTATTATTAGCTTATTTACTAATAATCATCGAACTTATCTAATTATCCAAAGTACAGCAAATTTACAAGATAATGCTCGGTTTGTTATTGATGTGATCAGTGAAGATATTCGAATGGCTGGTTATTACGGATGTTTGTCAAAGAGAACTGATCCTGTTTATAACCCTTCTCTACTTCAAACAGGATTAAATATTGATTTTCTATTTAAAAATTATTTTCTAGGGATAAAAGGATTTGAGGCTGCTAGTACAATGGCTTGGCAGCCAGAATTACCTGAGTTATTGACGCGATTAAATCCAGCACCTCTTGAAGGTAGCGATATTATTACGATAAAGAGGATTGTTAATAATGGAGCTAAACTAAGCAGCTTAAATGAATCTGAAAGAACAATGAAGTTAGTTGAAGAAAGTTTATTCAAAAAAAATGATGTTGCTATTATCAGTGATTGTGAAAAAGCTACTTTATTTCAAATCTCTTCAGTAAATAGCTCTGGTAACAACCAAGTTATTCAATATCAAGTTAATGGTGGAACACCTGGTAACCAAAATATCCCTATATCAACAGGCGCAAGCTATATCCCAAATTCTTCTAATGTATACCTCTTTGCTAGTAGAGTCTATTACATAGCTCCTGCTTGGGACATAGTTAATAACCAAGCAATAACAAATAATATGGGTAAACCGGTTTTTTCTTTATGGCGTTTGCAAGGTATTGATACAATCGGGAATCCATTAACACAAGAATTGGTTAGAGGTGTAGAAAACTTACAAATGACTTATGGAGTAGATAGTAGTCCAGCCTCACCAAAAGTCGGTGATGATAGAATAGACCAGTATTTGAATGCCGACCGGGTTGATCAAATAGATAATGGCTTTGAAAGAGTAATTGCGGTAAAGATTGAGCTGACAGTTAACTCAATAGACTCTATTGGTAGTAAAAATGATGGTGTATTGCGTAAAACCTTATCCCATATTGTCAAAATTAGAAATAGAGGTAGTTAAAGGTGAAGAAAATAATACTGTCAAAAAATAACGGACTATCTATGAATATATCAAGAAAAAATATTCTTACCACCCTGGCTGCTAAACAGGAAGGTGCTGTTTTATTTGTTAGTCTTATTATATTGCTTGTGTTATCTATGATTGGAATTAGTGCAGCAAATAGATCAAATATTGATGCTAAAATAAGTGCAAATTATCGTGACTATAATATAGCATTTCAAACTGCTGAAAAGGCATTAATAGAGGCAGAAAACTATGTGAATGATGATGTAGTAACTTTAGCACTATTCACAGACAACGGTGATAACGGTCTTTACTCAAAAAATGCGATAAATGGTAGCATGTGGCATGAGTGGGAAAATATCAGTACACAAGCTCTTACTACTCAGCAAATGGAAAGTTATGAAGTAAATGGTATGCCCGAGTACTATATAGAAAATTACGCAACAATTAAGCCTGATAGTGCCATTTTAAATCAGGATAATTACGGTGAAGCAACTGTTTTAGGCGAAATTGAAGTATTTCGTGTTACTGCCAAAGGTGTAGGTAGTTCTCCTGATTCACAAGTTATTTTGCAAAGTATGTATGCAAAACAAATGTAGTTTAGATTGCCTGCAAGGTGTATAACAAATGAAATGCCATAACTATATCCTAACAAGGAAACCCATTGCATTAGTGGTTATAACTATTTTGGGCTTGCCAATGGTTCATGCTGGTCCCCTTAGATTGGCCCAAGATGCACTGGAAATAGCACCAGGTGCCGAGCCTAATATTGTCATTTTATTTGATGATTCTGGAAGCATGGACTTTGAAGGATTAATGCCTACAGATGAGATGAAAGCAAATCAGCCTAATGGTACAAATATTGAGGGACCAAAAGGCTCTGTTATTCACCAGCCAAATTGTAGTTACCCCTATAATTATGGAGTTCAGTTTAATTCAAATACTTTTAATAAAAATTATGGTAAATGCTGGGTTGCGGAGATGAGCAACTGGCGGTTCAGAAACAGCAATTTTAACAAGTTGTATTTTGATCCTAATAAAGTGTATAAACCATGGCCTGGTTTGGACAAGCAAGGTATCCCTTTTGGTGATATAGATATAACTAAAGCACCCGATAATCCATATTACCCAACAGAATACATTGATTTAACCAAAGATAATGAAATATTCCCAAGGAATGGGGCATCGGAGGGGTTTAAATATTATACCTGGACAGATGATGGTGATGGCCTTTTTGAAAATGGAGAGGAAACAGAGTTTAGAATAAAGAGTGCTGATGCAAAAACACAACAGAACTTTGCTAACTGGTTTAGCTATTATCGTTCTAGAGATCTTGTTGCAAAAGGTGCTTTAGGTTTTGTATTAGAGAGTGTAACAAACGCGAGAATCGGTTTTACCACGATCAATACTAAGTCGAATAACTTCCCTGTTGCTTCAATGAATGCTTCTGCATTGTCTGGTAATAAAAAAGCACTTTTAGATAAAGTTTATGGAACCCCAATACCGGCAAAAAGCACACCGTTAAGACAAAACTTACGAGATGTGGGTAAATATTTTGCCTGTGAGTCTGGTAATCGATTCGATGCAAAGGGTTATAGTTGCCCGATTCAGTCTGCACCTATTGGAACCTGTCAGCAAAATTATGCTCTATTGATGACAGATGGCTTTTATAGTGGAGGGACACCAAACATAGGAAACCAGGATATAAATACGAATAATTTGTTTGATGGAGGGGCATTTGCTGATGATGTTAGTGAGACACTAGCTGATGTGGCAATGAAATATTATAAAACAGATTTATCCAGTTTAGCTAATAAAGTTCCCACTACGAAGTACGATGTGGAACGCTCTACTTATTTAACTAATAACAATACACTTCACCAACATATGTCTACCTTTACTGTAGGATTTGGTTTAAAAGGTAATGTAAGTGATTTTCCCTCTAATTCTGAAACTACATTTAACTGGCCTAACCCTTTTAGTAGTAATTTGGCTAAGGTCGACGATTTATTGCATGCTGCTTATAATGGTCGCGGCAATTACTTAAGTGCAGGGGATCCTTCCCAGTTGGTACTGGGACTAAAAGAAATGTTTCGTGGTATTCAAGCGGATTCTGGTGCAGCAAGCGCTGTAGCATTTAATTCTCAAAGTATAAAAAATAACTCGGTGGCATATCGAGCCTTGTTTAACCCTAAGTTACACAGTGGTGATGTACTTGCTCACCCTATTGACTCTACAACCGGTGTGATAGATACCAGCACAGTACTATGGTCTGCTGCAAAAAAATTAGATGATAAATTATCGGGGAGTAATATTAATAATCGTAATATCATTACTTATCGAGTAAATGAAGATGGAACCAAGCTAGGAGTACCTTTTAATTATGATACCCATTTAAATGTTACTCAAAAAAGTTTATTAGACACCCCTATTCCTTTAGCTTTACCTGAAAATTACGGTGATAATGATGGAAAAGTAGGCGATGAACGTATTGCATATTTGCGGGGTGATCAAATCAATGAGGGGCCAAAGTCTAACCAAGGGCAATTCCGCGATAGGTTAAAAACAAAGGGTCGATTAGGTGATGTTATTCATTCTACACCGAGTTACGTTGGTGCGCCTTTGTTTTCCAATCGAGATAAAGAGCCATATTCTACTAGTAAACCTTATTCAAATTTTGCTAAAGCACATAAAAACAGAAATCCTATGTTGTATGTAGGTGCTAATGATGGAATGCTGCATGGATTTAATGCAAATACTGGAGAAGAAGTATTTGCTTATGTACCCAATGTGTTGTTTGCAAATCTAGTAGATCTAACCTATCAAAATTATGTACATAAAATGTATGTGGATGAAAAACCTAGTATTAATGATGTGTTCTATAATGACGCGTGGCACACGGTTTTAGTAGGAGCACTTGGTGCTGGTGGTAAGGGGTTGTTTGCGTTAGATATAACTAATCCGACTAAATTTAGTACAGAAGCAAGTGCTGCAAAAAATGTGATGTGGGAGTTTACCTCAAAGGATGATATAGACTTGGGGTTTACCTATAGTCGTCCAATTATTACGATGACCAATGCGAAAAAAGGAGGAGAACATATTTGGGCTGCTATTTTTGGTAACGGCTATAATAGCAGCAGTGAAGATGGTGATGCAGCTCTTTTTATCAATCAGTTGTCAGGTGGTTTGGACGGTAGCTGGCTACGTAATCAAGACTATTATAAGTCAGTAACAGGTAAAGGTAAGGCTGAAAGTAGTGATGGATTGACTCCTAACGGTTTAGGTATCCCTAGAGCTGTGGACAATGATGGTAATGGAACAGTTGACTATGTGTATGCAGGAGATTTGCAAGGTAATCTTTGGCGGTTTGATGTAACCAGTAGCAACCCATCTGACTGGCAAAGTAGCAAAAATCGTCAAATTATATTTAAGGCAACTGATAGCACTGGTAATCCCCAGCCCATTATAAATCAGCCCGTTGTCGTTCGTAATCCACAGCCAGGTTTAATTGGAATAATCGTTGTTATAGGGACAGGCTCCTGGATATTAAAAGATGATATTGATTCAACTGACTTACAAACAATGTATGGCATTTGGGACGATTTTTCTAGTAGTGGTTATCCAGTAGAAAAAAGTAAATTAATTGAGCAGAGCTTTATTAATAAAATAGATACTGTCAGTGGATTTACAGTTAGAAGCTTAACTAATAAAACAGTTGCTTATTCTAAAAATGGTAATGTCATGGGTTGGAAGCTAAATTTTGATACAGCTGTTACTGGTGGAGGAGCAGTTCAATACCCTGGTGAAAGAGCTGTTCGTAAACTGTTTTTGGTTGGAGATAGTTTATTTACTACCACTGTTATTCCTAATCCTGCACTAGCTTGTTCTATATTACCAGGGGGCTTCCTGATAGGGATTGATCCAGCAACAGGTGGGCGCTCAAAAACAAAAGTACTATTTGATTTAAACAATGATGGAAAATTTGATGATAAAGATAGCTTACCTAATGGTACCTCTGTTTCTGGTATCAGATTGGATGAAATGCCCAATGATCCATCATTTATTGGCAATAGAATAGTAATACAGCAGCACAATGGGAAAGTAACTGGGTTTGGAGCCAATACTGAAGGTGTTAATACAGGAAGGCTTTCATGGAGACAGCTGTATTCTGAGTAAACTGCTGAGGGGAATTTAATGATTTACGTTAGACTAATAATAGTACTAATATTATTACTAAGTAAGGGAGTGTGTGCTGAGTATGTCGCTTTGCAACAGGTTGATAAAAATAAACTACCAATATACTACCCTTCTCAGTTTGAGCAAATAAAAACAATAAGCTCAATTAATGTAAGAAAAAGTCTACTTGAGGCTGATGCTTTACATTTTAAAATTTGGAATAATACTAAAGTACACTTGTTAAATAAGAAGTTTGGTACTGTATCTGACTTGAAGTCTGGTATGGTCATCGGATTTTCTATCAAAAAATTTGGTAATGGCAACTATATAAATGAAATTTGGCAGCTCCCTCTTGAATTAAAGCCTCCACTTCAATGATTAGGTATTGGAAATAAATAGTGATGAAAAAAAATAAGTTAGGCTTTAGTTTAGTTGAGTTGCTAATTGTCATTGCCATTATTGGAATATTAGCTGCAATAGGGTATCCTTCTTACCAAGAGTATGTTAGGCAATCAATGCGTGCTGATGCTCAATCAGCCCTAATGCAGTTAGCTAATGCAATGGAACGTTATTACACAGAACAATCACCATCTACTTATGAAAAGGCTACACCACAAAATTTATTAGGAACCAATCAGATTCCAATTGACCAGACTAATCCGTACTATACGTTAACAATATCCGATTTAACCTCTACAACATATACATTAAACGCTGTACCAATAGCAGATGGACCAATGAACGAACAACCTACTATGTCAATAACTCATACGGGTCAAAAAACAAACTGGGAATAATTTATAGAGGATTCTACTAATAAGTACAGCTCACTTTATCAGTACTCAATACCCTACTGATGATTGACTCGTTTTGTATTAAAGCTATGAAAATCTGAGAGACTTAACTATCAATGATTTTGTTCAAAATAAAAGCTAATAATAGTACACCAAACTATAATTGGTTCTATAAATTTCGCTCTATATTGATGTTGATATTACTCTTTGTGGTAGCTTTAATTTGTGTAATATCAACTTGTGTAGTATTTAAATACAATAAAATCAAGTTTAAGGTGTATGGAGATCCTGATATACTTCAGTTTATGACAATAAATGTAGAGATGCTCACTGACCCTAATTCAAAATACAATAGAATTGAGACTTTACTCTATAAAGGAACAAAGTATAATATTTTTCATGAGCCGACAACATTTTACCGTATATTTTATTCTTATAAAGGTGATTTGGTAGGAACTCTAATGTTTGAGAATAAATTTCAATGGGCAAAAGGACATATCAATCATTTATATGTTAATCTAGATAAAGATGGTAGTTTATATATACAGTATATAGGTGTGGAGGAACTTGCTTTGAAAAAACAGTTTAATAATATTGATAAATATACATCTAAAGCAGTGTACATTGATGACTTTATAAGACACCATTTCCTAAAGTCAGAAAATGAAACAAAATTAGAATTACATGGGGTGAAAGTAGTAGGGAGAGTACTGCGCAGTTATTTAAAGGGTTGTATAGATCAAAACATTTTTTTTCAACAGAGATATTAGATGATATTTATTTAACTTTGTAGTATCTTTATATTGACTTTTATAATAAAATGATGTTTTAAATATAACTCTATAAATCATACATAAACTTCTATACTAATAGATTATTACTTTCGTAAAGGGAGTATAAATTTATTTGGGTTTAACTGTATTGCATGTCATCAATATCGTTTGTATATTAAGCTTACGGAAAAACCTTATTCAAACATATAGGTATGAGTAATGTTAGGTATCAATCATAAAGAAAAAAGATAAATATGCGTAACATATTAGTGAGAGTTGATTTTTATCTGCTATTAATAGTTTTAATAAGATGTGCGGATGCTGAAGACTATCCTTATAGAAAAGATTATCCAAGCATAAAAATAATTTCCACTGAGTCACTTTATAAGTCTTTATCCAAGTGCTTAATTATTGATGTCAGATCTAAGCTAGAATATTCTGTCCTTCATATTAACAGCTCAAAAAACATTCCTCTTTCAATGGTTGATTTTAAGGATTTAGTGGTTAGGAATACTGAAAAAAACGGAAAAAGTTGTGTAGTCTTTTACTGCAATGGCCATACATGTACAAAATCCTATAAAGCTTCAGAAAAAGTTCCTTCTATACCCAGTTTTGCTTATGATGCAGGTATTTTTGAATGGGCATATAACTATAGTAGAAATACAGTTTTTCTCGGACAGCCTATGCAAAGTGCGGAGCAACTTATATCAAAAGAAGAGTATAAGCGATTTGAAATATCAAAAACAGAAGTGCTGCGAAAATACGAAAAGTTTAAGATAATTGATACTCGATCTTACTTTCAAAGGAAAGAGATTAAACTTCCTTTTAAATATTATAAAAGAATTCCTATGGAACGCATAAGGCCTTTACTGACAAGGAGAATAATTAAAGATGAAGATTTACTATTTGTTGATGCTGTAGGTCGTCAAAACAAATGGCTACAATACTACCTAAAAAATAATGGGTATACAAACTACAAGTTCCTGAAAGGGGGCGCTGCTGTCTTTAAGTAGCTAATATAACAGCATCTTATCGGTAAAAATTTAATAAACTAACAAAAGCATTTGTCAACCGCTATATGTCATCAGTATTAGTAAAAAAAAACTGTATAATACTTATTTTTATGTTGTTTTTTCTATTATATGTGCGATACCAATATGAAAAAGTCTATCTTAACAGAACGACCTCTATAGAATACCAATCATTATATTTAAATGGAGATCTTGATATATTGACTGATTTTGTAAAGAAATATAATAAACTTTTAGAAAATAAAGCTCGGGAAGAAAATACTAAAATAAGTATATTTAATCAGCCAGTAACACTTTTTTTTTAAAAAATAGAGTTCTATACTCAAGAACAGCAGGTGCTATCGGCAGTAAGCAACCTGCGGGATAAAAAATTTGAAAAGATAGTTATTGTTAAAGAGAAGCATAAAATTGAAAAACGCCTTTCCAAGTTGTATATGAAATACAAATCTATACCAATCTATCATAGTTTAATATATTCAGAAGTGGAGGGATATCAGAATTACAATCGAGTTGCACTTCATTCCAAATGGTACTTTATATCTTTTACAGATAGAGAGAACGATAGTCGTACTTTTTTAGACTTCAAACCCTTATGGAGCTTACCTTATTTCGAAGCGATAAATTTTTTTAAAGAAAACCCTATGAAACTCTTGAAACCATAGTTAATTGGTATACTCGTTGTCCTCAACAATAAAGCTAGCCAGTTGAGATTAGGCTGTCAGAGTTTTCAAAGATAATGCGAATCGATGTTTATTAAAAATATATAATTCTGTGCTAGTGATTAGACTAAAGTCTAGGGCATTTAGATTGTATTCTACCAGGCGCTTATATACATGTATAAAGTGTGTCTGTAAATAGTTATAAAGTTTGGTTTCTCTCCGAGGAATCATAAATAAATATAAATTGTTACTTAATTCTTTACTTTTTATTTAGGCTTGTTGTATATTACAATCCTGTAGCAACATGCACTAGCACTAATTATAATGTCATTACTATCTATAGTTTTATATAAATAATATGATTGCTTTGTATTCAAGTTGAATGCGTTTTGTGCAAGCCAACTTATGTTGCCAGCTTTGTTTTATGGAAAATAAAAGATATTTATTATTTCCATTAGTTAGGTAAAAGAAGAAGGAAAATACCCAATGAAAAAACTAATCATGACTGCCACTATTGCTTCAGTTGCTATGTTAACTGGTTGCGCAACGGGCATGTCTCCTGTCAGTGTTGGTTTAATTACTGACGTTAAAGGGCCAATCACAGCTACTGGCTTGACAGGAAGTAAAAAGGGCGAAGCCTGTGCAACAACTATTATCGGATTAATCAACGAGGGAGATGCTTCTATTGAAACAGCAAAAACTAATGGAGGTATTTCTAGAATAGCAACTGCAGATTATCATACTAAAGGTTTTTTTCCTTTTTACGGTAGTAGTTGTGTAATAGTAACAGGTCAGTAGGTTTTATATTTTTATCGTACTCCTTTGATAACACATATCAAGTGTAAATTTTGTCAAATACATAGTTGTTTAATAAAAAAGTTTAATCTGTAGTAGTAATGGTAAAGACTGACTTTATGGTAACACTGTTACTGAATGTCTTTACCGTCGTTTTAAAAAGAAGTGTGTTTATTAATATACTATTGGTTACTAGGAGTAGCTTAAAATATAAACAGCCTCAACTTATGGATGTTATCATCATCAGTGAAAGGCTCTGTTTGAATGAACTGCTCATGATATTCGTTTACTTAGTTATATCCATAATATAATATTGAAAAACACCTTTTATTTTTCTTATGCCCTTTTACTAGAAAGGAAACCCCATGAAAAAACTTATCGTACTCCTGTTTGCAGCCACTGTCATTGCTTCATCCGCTCAGGCAGGAGAGCACAACTGTACCCCCGAGGAAATGCAACAAAAGGGTATGGAAGCAGCTACAGCCATGCAGTCACTGGCTGCAACTAATCCAGCCAAAATGCAGGAGATTATGCAAGCTTTGCAAGACCTGCAAGTGCAAGCCGCTAATACGAAAGGCTCTTATTCCGCTCTTTGCAAAAAATACGATGAGTTGCTCGAAAAAGTAAAAGGTTAAAATCTGAAGCCAACCTAGTACTGTCGGCTGACGCCGACAGTACTCTGTGATTGTCGCCGATAATGCAATAAACTTTGACGTAATTGAATAAGCTGTCCATAATTCTGGGGGTTTTGTTGAATCGCTCATTAATAAATCAATATTTGGTACCTGAGCAACCTACATTATGCATTAAAAAGTGTGGCATACACCATGATTAGCCTACGACATTTCTGTTAGAAATTATTATTTAATTGGTAGGTTATCTTTAGCTAAGGAGTGTCATATAGAGGAGTTTTAGATTTGCTTGGTCTATTCAAGAAGAAAGAAAAGGCAGTAGAAATTGAACCGCAGTTCATTGTCGTCATGGTAAATGCCCGCCTTCAACCTATACATAGAGGCGAGATTTATGAAGATCCTCTGTATGATATTCTTTCAAAAGAATCAAAAGGAAAAGTTTCTGGTGGTGGTACACTTCTATCAGGATCTGGTGAAATTGAATATTGCGATATAGAAATACAAGTTAATGAATCTGATAACTCGACAGTTGAGTTAATTAAATCGTCGTTTGAGCAAATGGGAGTTCCCAAAGGCTCAAAACTAAAAATAGAATTAACTGATACTGAAATAGAGTTTGGCAACTTAGAGGGTTTAGCAATCTATCTAAATGGCACAGACTTGGACGCAGAGGTTTATGAAAATACTGACTCAAATCATGTCTATAGTGAACTTGACCGACTCACTCAAGGTGTGGGTAAGGTATTTAGTTATTGGCAAGGCCCAACAGAAACGGCTTTCTATTTATACGGTACATCATACTCTCTAATGAAATCTCAAATTTCTGAATTGGTTAATAATTATCCACTTTGTCAAAAGTGCAGAATTGAGCAGATTGCATAGAAGTGTCTAACAATCGGCTGCACACGGACCCAAAAATTGCTTCTTCTGAAACGATGACCCAGGGGCTGCTAGCACCCCAATTAAACCTACATTATGCATTAACAGGATAAGTCTGTCCAAAGAAAAGTTGTTTTAACTAATTCAATATTTGCACACAACCAGAAAAATAACTCCTTCAACCATACTACACTGGTGGTTATTTAAACGTATCATGAGAGGTGGAAGTTTATGTCAATACATTTTTTAAAAAAAATGATCAAGATAGTAACTCATAAAAAATATCAAAAGAATCCAACGGCAAGCAACTTGTTCCAAGAGCAGATTCTTGCATTGAATATTGGAGCAATTAATTCAGAACAAGTTATGTACTATTGTGATAGTTTAGATACAGGGGCTGACCTTACAGAAGTACGACAGAATTTGGCAGATTATTATTCTATAGTAGATAGAGAGTCAGCATTAGAAGTGTTGAGCTGGCTTAAAGAAAGAGGCCACAGTGTATATTTTGATGCAATTAAAAAGTTTGTTGCTGGAGAATCTTCAACTATTCAGGATTTTCTTTTAGAAGAAAGTGAAAAAAAAAGGGCATACACCTATATACATTCGCTTCAAGATACCCTTGAATTTTTGGTTGAAAACAACTTTATAGAACAAGCTTCCGACTTAGGCAGAAAATCTATCATAGCATGGGATCTGGGACGATTAGTTTTAGTCTCTCGTTGCTGTTATGAGTGTGGTTACTTGAATGAAGAGGAAGCATGGGAAAATATAATGTTTTCAGCTGAAAGGTGTAGAAAAGATTACTCTGATTGGGAAGAGTTTGCTGTTGGCTATATTATTGGAAGAAGTATGTGGTGCGGAAATAGCATGACTTTGAGAGGTATTGTGAGCATTATAAAAGATTTACTTATAGATCAAGATAGTCCTTGGTTGAAATATAAGTTTTAATACAATTAAGAGATTGTGATGGACAATAATTTATTATTAATACCGCTAATTATTCTTTTAGTTGGCGGATTTGTGATGGTATTCTTGACTATAAAGGGTAAACATTCACAAGGAAAAGCTCGGAGTGTTATGACAGAATATGTACGTAATGAAATACCAATCCTTAGAAATACAAACTTTGATGTTATTAATCTCTTAGACAATTCTTTGAATGCACAGCATATATGGGTCTTTGCGTATAATTTAGATGGGATGTATTTAATTCCTACTACAACCAACCCATTTACACAAACTATGAAGCGATATGAAGGTGAAACACATTATAATTTAACAGATTTTATGCCTTATTCTGGAATCAATACTGTGACTATTGACAGAAATAAGAAAAGGATAGAGATCTGTATTGGTGATATATCACAAACATTTAGATACCAGAATAAAGATTGCTATGGAGCCACTCAAGAAAAAACAATTGAACATTTTTTTAATTATTTGGAGAAATTGATTGTGTTGTAAATATTGAATTAATTTAAGGTCTCATTTATTTTGGCAGACTTGTCTTGTTAATGCATAAAATATTTCAGTGGTTGATAATTCACCACGATATTGTTGTTTTATCTATAATTTTTTAACATGCATGAGTTCAATGCCTGTGAGTGTTTATTGTATTGCATGAATCTTTTGAAATCCTAGCACGGATCGATGATGTGTTTAATCGACCAATGATCTTTCTTAACAAGATAATTAAGTTATTTAACCAGTTGTACTTCAATGGGGTGATCACACGCTTCATTATAAGCCTTTATTGCAGATTTATTAGCACTACTTTTATCCATATTAATTAAGATGGTTTGGGCATTGCGACTCCGGTTGATGGAGGCGTCCATCTCATCACAACCAGAGATTTGCTAGAGATCAAGATGGCGATTTACTGAATCCTTTTTCAAACTAGACCTAAATAATGGGTATGTATTTTGGAATGAAAAAGATCATGAATATAGGGAGCCATTGATCCGTGGACTATCTGCATAAAAGCCTAACAAGTTGCTGTTGTTCGGCCTCCACCGGATGCAGCATGCTGTACTGCAAAGCAAAGCAAAGCAAAGCAAAGCAAAGCAAATCGTTATGTGTAAATATAAGACCGATCAAGGAGAATAGATATGAGCCTTAAAAATGAAAAAATGGCGGACTATAAATTTCTTGCGGATATGTATAAAAATGGTTACTTTCCAAACCATTTGGTAGATAAAGGTAAAGAAATTCTTATTAGATTATGCAAGCAAATGGAGGATAAAGCACCAAGTAATCTAGAAGAATTATATCAACTGACGCATGCTGCTACAGAAGAGTTTAATGATCTAGCCGAAGAGTTTGAAGAGAACGATAGTGAAATAGAAACTGCTGCTAGAGACTGTATTGGTGTTGATATTGAGAACATATCGATATCATATGGCTTTGAAGCAGATATAGAAGAACTTATTGCACCAAGAGATTGGTAGAGTCGATAATATAACTCAAACACATAACAAAATGATCAACCGGATTCCAAAAAGCGCCCATTATCACGACGTTACACGTATAAGGAGCAAGAGTGCTAGAAATTAATTTACCCAAAAAACTTAGAAAGGCTTTAGAAAAAGAAGCTTTTGATGCAAATATTAGTCTCTCAGCTCATATCATCAAAAAACTCGATGGGATTACACCACCTTCAGAATTTATCGATAAAAAGAAGCTTAAAGCAGGTCTTCCTATTTTAGTTACTTATTTAAATAAGTTGCCTGGTGTTATTGTGATATCTAGCAAGGTGACTGAAGACGCATATTGGTGGGTAAAGTTAAATATCGACATTTCAAATAATTTTTCTTGGAATGTGGTTCAAGAACTTGGTTTTGTATTGAACTATATTTCAGTTAGTGAGCCAATGCCTACAGTATTTAAGCCTGTTTCACCGCCACCCTATATGAATGGAGGTCCAGAGGATTTCCTGTGTCAGTGCCAGTGCTAAAAGTCCTATGATTGCCAAAATAAAATGTCCTCTCATTAAATCGACCATGCTGTTAGTGATATCACCAACACTGGAGTGTGGTCATGCTGTGCCAGGAGGACTATCACATGATAATCCACTTACATCGCCAAGGGATTTACCAAAAAGATATTGCTAAACGTGTAGGCTGTTGTGAAAGAACAGTAAGGCGGGTATTACAGCAAGGTGGATCGCCGCCATCAAAATCGCGCAAACCAAAACCCAGTAAACTCGATCCTTATAAGCCAACGATTGATCGTTTATTGCAAGAAGATGTCTGGAATGCAGTGGTTATTTTTCGTGAAATTGTAGCGCTAGGTTATGATGGCAGCACCAGTTTGTTGCGCGCTTATATTACACCGAAGCGACCATTACGAAAAACAAAAGCAACGGTACGATTTGAAACCCCACCAGGGAAGCAGTTGCAGCATGACTGGGGAGAAATCGAGACCCTCATTGCAGGTCAAGTAAAGAAAATTTATTTTTCAGTTAACACTTTAGGTTACTCCCGTCGTTTTTATTTTTGGGCAACAGAGTGTATGGATGCGGAGCATACACTAGAAAGCCTGATTCTCAGCTTCCAATGGTTTGGTGGCATTCCACAGGAAGTGCTTGTTGATAATCAAAAAGCCTTAGTATTAGCCCATAGCCCAGGTGGTCATGTCCGTTTTAACCCACGCTTTTTGGATATGGCCAGTCACTATGATTTTATGCCAAAAGCCTGTCGTCCAAGGCGCCCGCAAACCAAAGGCAAGGATGAACGGATGGTGGGGTATATTAAGCACCACTTTTTCCAGCGTTATCGCCAATTTGACAGCCTGGATCATTTAAATCAGCAGGCACAACAATGGTTGCAAACAGAAGCCGATCAGCGTATTCATGGCACCTACAAAGCGCCCGTGATGGAACGGTTTCACCAAGAGCAAACGGCGTTAATTCCCCTTCCTATGCAACGTTATGACACCAGTTACCGTGAAAGTCGCTTGGTCAATTGGGATGGCTACATTGATGTATCGGGTAATCGCTATAGCGTGCCGGACTCTGAAGTGGGTAAACAAGTCATCATTCGTATTAGCTTAGACGGTGAGTTACGTATTTATGATGGAGAAAATCATCAACTTCTGACGAGGCATTTACTGCAGCCGATACAGCAAGGATGGCAAACACAAGCAGATCATCATCGTGCTCTCTGGGCTCAATGTACCGTAGAGCAACGTAGTTTAGCCATTTATCAGGAGGTGATCGATGAACCTCTGCCAACTATTTGAACGACTCCGGTTTGAATATTTACCCCTACAGCTTGATAGTGTCTGTGAACAAGCCACACAACAAAGCCTTAATTTACAGGAGTTTTTAACCGAAGCATTGGAAGTGGAATGGGCAGGCCGTTATCAAAAAGGGCTAGAAGGACGGCTCACGCAGGCCCGATTACCATGGGTTAAGTCATTAGAGCAATTTGATTTTAGTTTTCAGCCCAGCATAGATAAAAAAGTGATTCGTCAATTAACCTCACTTCGTTTTATTGAGCAGGCTGAAAATGTCGTCCTACTTGGTCCTCCCGGTGTTGGTAAAACCCATTTAGCCATTGCCTTAGCGGTTAAAGCGGCTGAAGCAGGCCAGCGTGTGTTATTTCTTAGCTTTGAACAATTAATGACAAAACTCAAAAAAGCGGAATTAGAAAATAGGCTGGATCGTCAGTTACAACAATTAATTTACCCTCGGGTACTCGTGCTGGATGAAATTGGCTATTTACCATTAACTCATCAAGAAGCGAGCTTGCTGTTTCGCTTAATTGCCAGACGCTATGAAAAAGCCAGTATCATCCTGACGTCAAATAAAAGCTTTATTGACTGGGGTGATGTGCTAGGTGATCAAGTGATTGCAACAGCCATTTTAGATCGGCTTCTTCATCACTCAACGACAATCAATATTAAAGGAGAAAGCTATCGACTGAAAGATAAACGTAAAGCAGGCATATTAACAAAAGTAACAAATGCGACTAAATCAAAAGAAGAGGCATCATAATGGTGCTAAAAACCGGACATTTTAAATTGGCAAACAGCGGACTTTTTAAGTTGGCATTGACACCTGTCATGGGTTATCGAATCTACCTACAATTATATTGACCCTTTGTGGGTTCAAGAAACTCTTGAAGGCAGGCTACCCAACCCGGTAGAGGATATATCCCAATGGGAAAGCGAGTAAATATGATCTTCACCTCTAAGTAGGGTTAGATATATTACTACACGAATTAATACATCAGGGTGATAATGATTGAGCCAATGAATAAAATAATTCTCAAGCAATCAAGCAATCAAGCTATGGCCGAAGCTTCGGTTGGTATATTTTATTTGAAGAAAAAAATATTGGAGAATTAATTGATTATAAATTTGTAGAGATATTTTGGGATTCTTATAAAGTCGTTCACTATGGAGATGAGGAGCTTAAAATCCTTCAAACTAATAATCATTGGGAAGCAGATGATGTTAAGTTTAAGAACAAAGTTATTGGCAAGTTTGCAGAGAATGCATTTGGAAGCTATTTAGATTATACATCAAACAAAACTAATCGAGTGCTTATGAGAGGGTTGTACTTTCCTCATCCAAAATTATTTTCTAAACTTAAGAGAAATCTACTCAAAAACTGAGCTTAAAAAAGAAAACAGGCATAATAGATTCTAATCAAAGTATAGAACTCGCTGGTATCCACCCAAAACAGACTTTGTTGAAGAACGGATAAAATACACCTTGCCAAAAAAGAAATAAACTGCTACGGTAACATTCTTCTACATGAGTTTAGTTATAGCAAAAAAAAGAACAGAAGCGATAGCCAATGAACTTTAAAGAAACCATAAAACCTTTTTTCTGGAATGAATATTCAAATAGTTTTTCCTTATGTTTAAATGTAGGAGAATATAAAAATGAACTTTTTCAAAAAAGATCAGATGAAGGCTTTGAAGGAAATGGCTATGATTGGGCTTCTTTAGCAAGGGTATTTCTAATGGAAAAAAAGCCTTTATTAGAAGAAACTATTAAGTTTGACCCAGAAGGAAGTATGTTTTGTGCTTATTCATCTAAAAAAGAAGCTTTAAAAGAGTTTGCTATATCATTTAAAAGTGCATGTGAAAATGATACATTAATACACGATTTATTTCTAAAAGCAGAACTAGATTAAAACAACATAGATATTGAACACTTCCCTGTTTGTAGTGGCTTTGTTGGTCTCAATTCTAAGCCTGGAAACCCTGTAAAATCAGGGGAGTTGCATGGCTCTTTATTTTCTGTCTTCTGGGGAGGAAATAATGTCTACAGGGCCATGGAAGCCCTCTTTCCTGAAGCTGTTATTATCATTCCCCCCCCCCCAAGGATTATCGTGTTATGTGGCTGATAGAGTTTTTTGCTTTCACACGCCATTACAGAGGGGACGCAATCAAGCGGAGATAAAACAGTTTAATAAAGACAATAATATGCGCTTTAAAAAACGTCAATGTAAATTGCTTAAATAACCTCATCGAGCAATACCACAGCCGTATTAAAGTAGCTATATGTGATAAAAATAATCATTGAATCGCACTCTATTCCAAATGATATTTTGCTATACCTCTCAAGCGTAACTAAGCTTTAAAAAAAATCTGCTTTTTATAGAAAACCAGCATAATTGCCCATACTGCAAGAACATGAAAACAGGCAAACAGCAGTGAACCATTCCAGTTGCCGGCTAGGGGAACAAAAACTATTTGGTAAAAGGCTTGATAGCCATCTGAGACTATTTGACTCTGGTCGTCTTTTATTTGAATAACAAAGAGTAAAACTCGAACCCATAGATCGGCGAGTATATAAGAGAGTAGAGGGTTTGCACCAAATATCAGGAGAGGCCTGACTGGCTTAAGCCAGGCTTTTATATCAACAACTATAATAAATAAAACTAGGATAACTTGTGCTATTCCAGTGGTAAAAAGCACATAGGAGCTTGTCCAAAGGTATTTATTAATAGGAAAGTAACTATTCCATAGCAGGCCTGATAAAGATAGCAGGATGCCACTGCTCAATAGATAATAACAGGCTTGAGGCTTGGTTAATGACTTTTCATTAATCATATAAGCAGTCAAATAGCCTATTAAACAAGTACTGATAGCAGGTAAGGTACTTAAGATACCTTCTGGATCAAATGGGACTCCATTAATCTGCCACATATGGTTGGCGCCTAATAGCCATAGGTCAAATTCGCGAACTATATTGCCTGTCAAACTGTAAGGGGCAGTCATGTAATAAGGAGTATTACTTCCGAAACCCCATAAAATTAACCAATATCCAATTAAAATAATCAAAATAGCAATAACTAGCTGCCTGGGTTTTAGCCATTGGATTAATAGTGCACTAAAACAATAGACTAAAGCGATTCTTTGTAATACCCCCATAATTCGCAGATCAGCTAAATTCTTATTAAAATAGGGGAAGCCATGTAATAATAAACCGATGCTAAAAATGATGGCTGTGCGTTTGAGAATTTTATAATAAATGGCTTGTTGGTTATTTTTCTTTTTAAATGAGTAGTAAATAGAAATACCAACGATAAATAAAAAACAAGGAAATACTAAATCAGTTGGTGTGCAGCCATGCCAGTCAGCATGTTTTAACGGAGCATATACATAAGACCAGCTGCCAGGTGTATTAACCAATATCATAAAAGCAATAGTTATGCCGCGAAAAGCATCAATCGCATACCAGCGTTGAGAGTTGTTATTTTCCATTTTTGACTCATCCTTGAAACGTTAAAATAATGGTAGTTTATATAGAGAAAAATTGCTTATGGGAGGTGTCGTACGGCTCATAATTATGGATAACAGCCCTTCAAAAGCGGCGGAAGAATACGATGTTGCTCCATAGCAAACACTAAATTTATTTTTTTATTTCGTGATATGTTTTATCTGGGTAGGAGGTTTTGAATTGGTATGTTTTAGGGGGAGAGGCATAAAAGAAAAAAATAAGTGGCGACAGTGCGCCACTTATTAGGTGCTATACTTTAAAATCAGTATTTAGTTTCTTAGCGACAGGCACCATTTTTAACCGAGCATATACTGGCATACCGTCTTTATAAGGAGGATAGTCTTCCCCTTGAATTAACGGCTCTAAGTAATCGCGAGCTGCTTGGGTGATACCAAAACCATCTTCAGTAATAAAGTCGGCAGGCATCATTTTTTCCTGATTAGCCACTTGGCTTAAACAAGCTTCACCAATTGACCATTGATAAGGTGCTTGACTATCACGTTGGATAACAGGCATCACTGCATTTTTACCATTAACGGCAAACTCAACCGCTGCTTTACCCACAGCGTAAGCTTGATCAACATCTACCTTGGACGAAATATGCCGAGCGGCGCGTTGCAAATAATCAGAAACGGCATAGTGGTACTTATAGCCTAAGTTATCTTTAATGAGTTTGGTTAGTACCGGGGCAATTCCACCTAACTGCTGGTGACCGAAAGCATCTACTACGGTGGTTGATGCTGAGATTAACGAGCCATCCGCATGACTAGTCCCTTCTGAGGCAACAATAACACAGTAGCCGTGTTGCTTAACTGCTTCATCTACTTTGGCAAGAAACTTAGTTTCATCAAAAGCGGTTTCAGGGAATAAGATCAGATGTGGTGGATCACCTGCTTTTTCAGCAGCAAGACCACCCGCAGCAGCAATCCAGCCAGCATGACGTCCCATGACTTCTAAGATAAACACCTTAGTGGATGACTTGCACATAGATTGAATATCTAAAGCCGCTTCTTTAGTTGAAATCGCTACATATTTTGCGACAGAACCAAAACCTGGGCAGGCGTCAGTGAATGGCAGGTCATTGTCGATGGTTTTAGGGATACCGATACAAGTAATGGGGTAACCCATCTTTTCACTGATTTGAGAGACTTTATAAGCAGTATCTTGAGAATCACCACCACCGTTGTAGAAAAAATAACCTATGTCATGAGCTTGGAAGACTTCAATCAATCGTTCGTACTCTGCACGATTGCTCTCCAGGTCTTTCAGCTTGTAACGACATGAGCCAAATGCACCACCAGGTGTATGTTTTAATGCGGCTATAGTAGCTGAATCTTCTGCGCTGGTGTCGATCAAGTCTTCAGTGAGTGCGCCAATAATCCCGTTATGCCCTGCATAGACATTATTGATTAGGTCAGGATAACGGCGAGCTGTTTCAATTAGACCGCAAGCTGTAGCATTGATAACAGACGTTACACCACCAGACTGGGCGTAAAAGGCATTTTTTTTTGCCATTTAATTAAAACTCCAGTTATGAGTTCTTGTCACCGCATCTAAAACTGTATAACGTTTTTATTATATAAGAGTCTTTCTTGAAGAAAGTAACGTTTTAAGCTCCCAAGTGTCCTAGGCTGCGGCTGCTTTACTTGTAGAGTGGCTACTTCTCAAGCGAGGCAGTTTCCACAAAGGGGCGAATGATAAAGCAATTTAACTTTTTTTGCATGGTTAAAAGTTGCACAGGTGAATCAGGGTAACAAGTTTTGTTTAATTGTATTTTGGTTACTTTGATTAAACATCCTTATTTATAGGATTTAGCACAAGATTTATACTTAGCTGAATAATCCTCCTTCATGTGTTGTCTAACACCGCGAGATAACCACAGGTGATAAAACCCTTATGCATATACATATTTTAGGTATTTGTGGGACATTTATGGGCAGCTTAGCCTTGCTGGCAAAAGAGCTGGACTATCAAGTAACCGGGTCTGATGAGCATGTTTATCCGCCCATGAGCACTCAGTTATCTGAGCAGGGTATAGATGTTAAAGAAGGTTATTTGCCAGAGCATTTGACTCCAGCCCCTGACTTGGTAGTGATTGGTAATGCGATGTCTCGTGGCAACCCAGCTGTGGAATATGTACTAGACACTGGACTTCCCTACGTATCAGGTCCTGGGTGGTTAGCTCAGCACTTGCTGCAGAATCGTTGGGTGTTAGCAGTATCAGGAACTCATGGTAAAACCACTACCTCTAGCATGTTGGCCTGGGTTTTAGAATATGCGGGTATGTCGCCAGGTTTTTTGATTGGAGGAGTGCCTAAAAATTTTGGCTATTCAGCCCGTTTAGGTGAAAGCTCGTTTTTTGTTGTAGAAGCTGATGAATATGATAGCGCCTTCTTTGATAAGCGCTCCAAGTTTGTCCACTATCAGCCAAGAACCCTGATTATCAACAACCTTGAATATGATCATGCAGATATCTTCCCTGATCTAGCTGCTATCCAAACCCAGTTTCATCATCTGATTCGTACAGTGCCAAGCAATGGCTTGGTTATTTATCCTGAAGGAGAGCCCGCCATTGGCCAGGTGATAGAAAAAGGCTGCTGGACCCCAACACAAACCTTAAATTTAAGTAGCTCTTCAAATTCCAAAGGCGACTGGCAGGTGCAGCTGATTAAGCCTGATGCCAGTCACTTTGAGGTCTATCTTAATGGACAACTGGCAGGAGAGGTTAACTGGGAGCTAAGAGGTATGCACAATATGGCAAATGGTCTAGCTGCTATTGCAGCTGCTCGTCATGTGGGGGTGTTGCCTGAATTAGCCAGCGAAGCACTGTGCAAGTTCCAAGGAATTAAGCGGCGACTAGAGCTAATAGCGGAAGTGAAGGGGGTGCAGGTCTATGATGATTTTGCTCACCACCCAACCGCTATTGCCACCACTTTGGAGGGTTTAAGAGCCAGCGTGGGTACTGAAAAAATCATTGCAGTCATTGAGCCGCGCTCAAATACGATGAAAATGGGAGTGCATAAACAGCAGTTAGTGGAATCGACACAAGCAGCTGACTTGGTGTTCTGGTATCAACCTCAGGGGATGGAGTGGGATCTCACAGCAGCCTTAGCGCAGGCTAACGGAAAAGCTGTATGCTGTGAGCAAGTATCAGATATTGTTGACCACGTGAAGGCTCAGGCAGGTTCAGATAGCCATGTGGTTATTATGAGCAATGGTGGGTTTCAAGGCATTCATCAACAAATAGCTAAGGCTCTAGCAGAATGACCAAATCGAGTGCACTGTATAAGCAAACTGTCACCATAGCGATGACGGGGGCTTCAGGTGCTCAATATGGTTTAAGGCTATTGGAAGTATTGGTGCAGCACCAGGTTCAAGTATTTTTTATGATTTCTAAGGCTGCTCAAGTGGTAGTAGCAACTGAAACAGACTGGAAACTGCCTGGCAAACCGGATGTGCTTGCAGAGTATTTTCAGCAGAGGTTTCAAGCAAAACAGGGGCAAATCCAGGTGTTTGGTCGTGAGCAGTGGATGGCGCCTGTAGCATCAGGCTCTGGTGCTCCTAGTCAAATGGTGGTTTGCCCTTGTAGCACGGGTACTCTGTCAGCTATAGCAACAGGCGCTAGTAACAACTTAATTGAGCGGGCTGCTGATGTAGCCTTAAAAGAGCGTCGTCAGCTGATTCTGGTGCCAAGAGAAACTCCTTATTCAGCAATTCACTTAGAGCACATGTTAAAACTGACCCAGCTTGGTGTGACCATTTTGCCAGCCAGCCCAGGGTTTTATCAGAAGCCGCAGTCAATAGATGATATGGTGGACTTTGTCGTTGCTCGGATTTTAAACCAGTTAGGTATTGATCATCAGTTGCTTCCCCGTTGGGGAGAGTAATCAACTATACATATAAGTGTTGCGGATTGGCGATTGAGAATAAACCACACAGGCTGCGGTCTTAGTTAGTAGTGGTTGAATATATTTGATTAGGGAGCATAGCTGATGGCGTCAATCCCCATTTTCCCCCTTAATACCGTACTTTTTCCTAAGTGCAAACTTCCATTACAAATATTTGAACCACGCTATCTAGATATGCTGTCACAAAGCTTAAAAGCAGGGAGTGGTTTTGTTATAGCATTGGCTAAATCTACTCACCAGACAGCCATTATGCCCAAAGTTTATTGTGTAGGGACATTGACGCAAATAGTGGATTTTGGCCAATTACCCAATGGTCTGCTAGGGGTAACTGTAATGGGGCAAGATAAGGTAGTAATTGGCTCCGGCTGGTTGGAAGATAGTGGCTTAATGGTGGCGGAAGTATCTCCTCTACCTATTGAACAATCGATATCATTACCTAAAAAATATCAGTGTTTGGCTGAAGTGTTGGGAGCGTTGCTAGCCCATCCTATAGTGGCTGAGTTGGAAGTATCAAGTAACCTGAGCAATGGTTTGATAGTCGGTTGGCAACTGGCAAACTATTTACCCTTTAGCTTGCAGCAAAAACAGTTGCTGCTGGAGCTCAATAATCCTCTATTGCGGCTAGCACAAATCAGCCATTTATTGGATGACATGGCTCAAGCCGCTGTTTAACTTATTTAAGAAGATAAAGCTGTTGTGCTTCAGGGAAAGTAAACACGACATAAGCAGAGCTTATTAGTAATACACCAGCTAACAACACAAATAAAGCAAAATTTGTATGTAGGCTGGTCTTGTCGTGAGGCGTATAAAAGAACCGAGCTAATGCAGTAATAATAATACTAAGAAGTAATCCAGCTAGAATATCTGTGAACCAATGACTACCTAAATAAACTCGACTAAATCCGACCAAGCAGCCTGGTAATATACCTAGAAAGTAAATCCACCAACGTTTTTTTACAGGTTGTTCAGTCGCAACTAAACAGCTAATAGTTAATGCTAAAGTAGAAAGTAGCGTAGTATGGCCGCTAGGAAAAGAGTAGGGACTTGGCAGTTGTATTAATACATCGGGTCGAGGCCAGGCCAATGATACTTTAAGAGCCCAAGTAATAAGTTGGGCGGCAATCATACAACCACCCACGTATACTGCGGTAGCGCGATATTGGCTAAACCATAGCCAGCATACAGCGAACACAGTAAGCAATAAAATATTCTGAGTGTCACCCAGTAAAGTAATCCCAATGACTGCATTATCAATTAATGGCTGGTGAAGATTAATAAAATAGCTGAGTAAATTCTGATTAATATCATCCCACCAGTCTTGTGTAATAGTGATAAACAGTGAAATGAACAGAATCGTGCAAACCAAACTGGCTAGCAAATCAGCTAAGGGAAAACTATGGCTGACTTGTTGTCGAGGGGAACAAAAGCGTTGCCACCAAGATTTGTAAGCAAAATGTTGTGCAAACCAATGGTAGCCTCGTTGGTCTGCTGTTAGTTGGTGAGTAGTTTGGCTGACTAGCCAGCAGAAAGCGCCTATACCTATAATAATAATGACCAGCCCTAAATAGAAGGAGCGGGGTAATTCAAATGAGGCTTGTAACAATAGCCCAGATACATAGCCCGGCAACAAATACACCGGGGCCCAAGCGACTGCCGAACTAATGTTGATTAATAGGAAGCGGCTGGCAGGCATATTCAAAATACCTGCAACCAGAGGAATTACTGGCCTAATAGGACCAACAAAACGGCCAATTGCAATGCTTTTGCCACCATGCTTGTTGAAGAAGGCTTCGCCACGTTCAATAAATGTAGGGTAGCGATTAAACGGCCAGCGTTGCTTAATTTGCTCATGATAATGATGGCCAGCTAAAAAACTAATGCCATCTCCCAAAACAGCACCTATAAATCCACAACCAAGTACTAGCCAGATATTCATTTCCAGCTTTCCCGCTAAAGCAGCCACACCATAAAGTAAGGCAACTCCTGGAATAACTATCCCAACAATGGCCAGAGATTCAAAAAAGGCAAACAATAGAATAGCAATAGCAAGCCACTGTTGGTTGGCAGATAACCAGTCAAGTAAAGGTTGTACGGCAGAAAGGTCCATAGAGCTTCCGATCTATCAAAGGGAAGCGTTATCTTACCGAAAAACTGGGAGTAGGTGATAGCTTGTTAAAGGTGGGGTATGGCTGTTTTGGGTGCTTTTTCTATTATGCTTCTCAATGGCTTCTGGGCGGTTCTAATAAAAATAAACTAATAAAAGACTTTCTGTTTGTACCACCGTTCGCTTTTTATACTTTTGTCGAAAATCTAATTTTTTAATCGTCAAATCTTTTTGTAGGTGTTAAAAAGTGTTGTATCGGCAATTTACTGATTGTTGATACTGCTGGTTTTATTTGATACTTAAATTATAAAAATTGAAAGAGATAGACTGGTGAGTACTTATTTTAAATAAAATCAGTGTTGGCTAGTCATATAATTTTATGTGTATACATGAAATTAGGACATTAAAAAAATAATAAAATGGAGGGATTCCATGAAGAAAACACTGCTCCCTATTATGCTAAGCATTATAGGAGTTTCTGGGAGTGCGCTGGCTAACGACTGGCTTGTTTCCGACTCTGATGAAGGCTGGTCTTGTGAATATCGTGCAAATAATACCCCTTGGCGTTTAATGCGTTGTGTAACAGCAAATGGTGTTATGCAGCATTTAAATGTATTGCAGGCAATCGCCGATGCTAATAATGGTACTCGGGTCGCTGGCTCCAATGGCTATACCCAGTCAGTGCAGTATATTGCTCATAAAATGTCAGCTGCTGGTTATAAAGTTGAACTGAATCCTTTTTCTTTCCGACAGTTTAAAAAACTAGGGCCTGCTACGTTGAAGCAAACCTCACCTAGAGGCGATGTTTATGAGGAAGATAAGGATTTCAGGGTTATGTCCCATAGTGATGGAGGCGATGAAACTGCATTGGTGACAGCTGTGGATCTTGATTTAGGGCCAGATAACAAGTCAAGCAGTGGTTGTGAGGCTGATGATTTTGTAGGGTTTCCTCAAGGCCATATTGCGTTAATTCAGCGGGGAAGTTGCTCTTTTCAACAAAAAGCTGAAAATGCCGCTAATGCAGGTGCTGTTGGCGCGATCATATTTAACCAGGGTAATACTGATGACCGAAAAGGTTTGATGAGTGGTACATTGTCATCTGACTATAGCGGAGGTATCCCCGTCTTTTTTGCTACCTACGACAATGGTGTGAGCTGGGCTGACACGGCTGGACTAAACCTGAATATGTCAGTCAAAGTCGACCGCACTGAAACCACTACTTACAACGTCATTGCTGAGAGCCGTTTAGGCAATCCAAATAATGTCGTGATGGTTGGCGCTCATTTAGACTCTGTTGATGATGGGCCTGGTATTAATGACAACGGCTCTGGCAGTGCAGCAGTATTAGAAGTGGCGTTAAAAATGAAGCGGGTAATGCCGAAGAACAAACTGCGGTTTGCCTGGTGGGGAGCTGAAGAGTTTGGTTTAGTTGGTTCTACCAAGTATGTTGAGTCTTTATCTGATGCTGAAAAAGATAAGATAGCCCTCTATCTTAACTTCGATATGGTTGGCTCGACTAACTATAAGCTGGGTGTATATGATGGCGATGGCTCAGAGTTTGGACTGAAAGGTCCGAAAGGGTCGGATGCGATAGAAGCCTTATTTAACTTGTACTTCAATATGCAGGGCACTCAAAGTACGCCTTCAGAAATCAGCTTCCGCTCTGATTATGCTGCTTTCTTTAATGAAGGCATCCCATTTGGAGGCTTGTTTACTGGAGCAGAAGGGATTAAAACTGAAGCCCAGGCTAAACTGTATGGTGGTAAAGCCGGTGAGCCTTTTGACCCATGCTACCATGCTGCCTGTGATACCACTGATAACATCAGCAAAGCGGCTTTAGAAATTAATGCGGATGCTATCGGCTTATCTACTTTGTGGTATGCCTTCTCTACAGAGTCTGTTAATGGAGGGGAAGCAACTTCAGAAGATCAGCCTGAACGAGCTCTTCGCCGTTCACTGGCTGACGAAGCGGCTAAGCCTAAACTTGAACCAGAGCGACTGGGTCATATGTGGTTAAAGTAGCGTAACAATTTTTTTTCGATAAAGAACAAAGCCAGGTATAGCCTGGCTTTTGTGTTTATAGCAAGTGGGTATAGAAAAGGAGTGAAACAATATTGGTTGAATTTTGATCGTATAGTTATGTGAGGGCTTATTAACAATCAATATTCATTGGTAACTCAATGTTTCATTTCTCACGAGCCATAGTCATCATTACCTCTCTAGTGATTGGCTGGGCACTTTCCTTACCAGGTTATGCTTTTCGATGCAAAACCAAGCTGGTGGTAGAAGGCTATACAACAGGACAAGTGATTAACCGCTGTGGTAAGCCTGCTATTCGAGAGGAAATCGTGGTTGAGTATATTCGCCGCTATCATGATGGCTATGAAGCCTCAAACTATGTAACAAAAGAGTTCTGGGTATATGGTGCAAGTTCTAGCCGATTTATTCGCATTTTGACATTTGAAGATGATGAGCTAGTAAAAATTGAAACAGGTGGCTATGGCGGCCATATTGCCAAACGAATCAATTGTTTAGAGCCAAAGGGGGCGATTGAGCAAGGTGATAACATAGCTTTGGTAGCTTATCTGTGTGGTGAGCCTACTAGAGCCAGGCTGATTGGTCGGATTAAAGGCCGCTACTTTTACCGAGGGTATAACTTTTCCAATCAAATTATTGAAGAGTGGGACTATTTTCAAAGGGGCTCTAATCGTAAGCGTGTCTATCGTTTTAGAGATGGTATTTTGGATTCAATCCGAGAAGACGACTTGTACTAAGGGGGTTAACTGCTGCTAATCTTAATTTATAGACATTCATAAAAGAGGTGCTATAACGCCAATTGTTGAATTATCCTAACAAATTATGTGCAGAAGACTGGAAGCTGGCTATAATCGTGCGCTTGAATTTATACCATAACAACTTTAGGATAGCTGTATGGATGTGAAAGCGTATATGGCAGATGTAGGCCAGCGAGCTCGCCAAGCTTCAAAAGTAATAGCCAAAGCCCCCACACAGCAAAAAAATGCCGCATTAACTCATATTGCGGAAGCGTTGAGCGCTTCTCACTCATCATTACTTACTGCAAATCAGCAAGACTTAGTCCAAGGCCAGCAGAAAGGGTTGGATGCAGCACTGCTTGACCGTCTAGAGCTAACGCCCATACGAATTGAAGCAATGATTGATGGTTTAAATCAAGTAGCCAGTTTGCCAGACCCTGTTGGTGAAATTGCTGATCTCAAGTATTTGCCCAGTGGTATTCAACTAGGCAAAATGCGCGTTCCACTTGGAGTGATTGGGATCATTTATGAGTCACGGCCTAATGTCACCATTGATGCAGCTAGCTTATGCCTAAAGTCCGGTAATGCCACCATTTTAAGAGGGGGCTCAGAAGCCTTTCACTCAAACCAGGCCATTGCCCAGTGTATCCAGCAGGGTCTTGAAAAAGCGGGTCTGCCTTCCGGTAGTGTGCAGGTAGTTGAAACTGTTGACCGTGCGATAGTGGGTGAAATGATCACCATGCCTGAATATGTTGATGTTATCGTACCCCGTGGCGGTAAAGGGTTGATAGCGCGAATTAGTAGTGATGCCTCCGTTCCAGTGATAAAACACCTGGATGGGGTTTGTCATGTTTATATAGATAGTGAAGCAGACCCAGAAAAAGCAATTTCAATAGCAATTAATGCGAAAACTCGCCGTTATGGTGTTTGTAATGCAATGGAAACATTGTTAATAAATGAACAGCAAGCAACAAGCTTGTTGCCAAAACTAGCAGATATGTATCTTGCCAAAGGGGTTGAGCTAAGAGGCTGTGATCGCGCCTTGTCAATAGTAGCTGGTATGAACCCTGCTAGTGAAGAAGACTGGTATACCGAATACCTCGCGCCAACATTATCAGTGAAAGTAGTGGCTGATATGGCGGAAGCTATTGAGCATATTAATCACTATGGCTCCCATCATACGGATGCCATCGTGACAGAAAATTATACAAAAGCGAGAGCTTTTTTAACCGAGGTTGATTCTAGCTCCGTCATGGTTAATGCCTCAACTGGTTTTGCTGATGGCTTTGAATATGGCCTTGGCGCTGAAATTGGTATTTCTACAGATAAGATTCATGCGAGAGGGCCTGTAGGTCTTGAGGGCTTAACCTCGCAAAAATATGTGGTGCTGGGGGATGGGCACATTCGTCAGTAACACTTGCCAGCTTAGCTGGCGTTATGTTTGGTAAAGAAAGAGGACTAACAAAACCTATATGTATTCTGAACAACTTAAGCAGCTTGTTGTTGATACCCTTGAAGATATGAAAGGGAATGACATAACTTGCCTCGATGTGAAAGGTATGACCAGCGTTACCGATCATATGATTATTGTCAGTGGAACCTCCAACCGCCATATCAAATCCCTTGCTGATTCAGTGATTGAAAAAGCCAAAGAGAATGGTGTTCGCCCATTAGGTGTTGAAGGACAGGATTCTGCTGAGTGGGTGCTGGTCGACTTGGGTGATGTTGTAACTCATATTATGTTGCCTGCTACTCGTCAATTTTATGACCTGGAGCGGCTATGGGAAACCTCTACTGCTAGCTTAGAGCATCAGCACTAGTAAAAAGGTTTTCTGATATGCGAGTTCGCTTAATTGCTGTGGGCACTAAAATGCCTGCATGGGTTGTTGCTGGTTATAATGAGTATGCCAAGCGACTGCCTTCTGATTGTAAGCTGGAAAGTTGTGAAATTCCTTTAGCAAAACGTACCAAAGGCAGCGACTTGAAGCGGGCTCAAAAAAAAGAGGGGGAGCAGATGCTCTCCGCTATTGCCTCAAGTGACAGAGTGATAGCGTTAGATCTTACTGGTAAGCCCTGGTCTACAGAGCAGCTTGCTGACCAGTTGTCTGGTTGGCGGTTAGATGGACGTAATGTGTCTTTATTAGTGGGTGGGCCGGAAGGTCTGGCGCCAGAGTGTTTAGCTAGAGCTGAACAAAAGTGGTGCCTTTCTCCTTTAACGCTTCCTCATCCGCTGGTTCGAGTATTGGTAGCTGAACAGCTGTATCGTGCTTGGAGTATTCTCCAGAACCACCCTTATCACCGTTAAGCAAAGCAAGTATTAGTGATGAGCAATGAATGACCGGGATACTCTGAAGGACCATAGGCGAGAAGTTAAAATCTTTAAAAACCGGATTGTTCTTGCTGCATTTTGTCTGGTGCTATTAACCGGGCTACTACTATCAAGATTATTTGTTCTACAAGTTGTTCAATATAAAGAGTTATCAACTAAGTCAGATGAAAATCGGATTCATTTAAAGCCAATCCCACCAACCCGAGGCTTGATCTACGACACTCATGGCATATTGCTGGCGGATAATAAGCCAAGCTTTAACCTGTCTTTAATTAAAGAGCGCATCAAAGATTTAGATGCTACGGTGCGTGACCTGGCTACACTAATAAACATTTCAGAAGAAGAAATTCAGGGTTTTTATAAACGCTTACGTAAAAGGCGTGCTCCCTATGAGCCAGTGCCACTAAAGCATGGTTTAACAGAAGAAGAAATAGCCATTATCTCTGTGAATGAACAGCGTTTCACTGGTGTTGAGATCGAAGCCCAGCTGGTTCGCTTTTATCCACAAGCAGAACCTTTTGCTCATGCAGTTGGTTATGTAGGAAAAATTAATGAAAGAGAGTTAAAGCAGCTTGATCCTCAAAAATATAGCGGAATGCGTTCAATTGGAAAAATCGGTGTTGAACGTTTTTATGAAGAGGATCTGCTTGGTCAGGTGGGCTATCAGGAAGTTGAAACAAACGCTAGAGGCCGTGTATTAAGAGTTTTAAACCAGCAGGATCCCCAGCCAGGGGTTAATTTAACTCTGTATTTAGATAGCTATTTACAACAAGTTTCGTATGAGGCGTTGGCTGGTAAGCGTGGAGCTATTGTAGCAATTGAGCCTAAAACAGGTGGGATACTCGCTATGGTTAGTCAGCCCGCTTACGACCCTAATTTATTTGTTTCTGGTATTCCTTATAAAACGTATAGTGCTTTAAGAGACCACCCAGATCGTCCTTTATATAATCGTGCATCGTTAGGAGAATATCCTCCAGCTTCAACTATAAAGCCAATGCTGGCACTAGCTGCTTTAGACTTGGGTGTAAGGGAACCCAGCTATAAAATTTTTGATCCTGGTTACTATAAACTGCCCAATAAGCCTCGTTTATACCGAAACTGGAAGCGAGGAGGTCATGGCTGGGTGAATTTGGAGCGAGCAGTTTATGTATCTAATGATACTTATTTTTATGACTTAGCTTTAAATATGGGGATTGATGATTTACATGATTATTTAACTAAGTTTGGTTTAGGTATACGTACAGCAATGGATGTTGCTGAGCAGCGGCCGGGGTTGATACCGTCTCGTGAGTGGAAAGAGGGTGTTAAAGGAGTGCCTTGGTTCCCTGGAGAAACCTTAATTAGTGGAATTGGCCAAGGCTATATGCTATCCACACCACTACAACTAGCAACGGCAACAGCTGTGATAGCTAATAGAGGTAAGTGGATTCAACCCAAACTACTTAAGTCCGCTTCTGGAGAAATAAAACGAGAGTTACCTACCGCTCCAAAATCAATAGAGGTGTCTAACCCAGCTTACTGGGATTTCGTTAATGAGTCCATGCGTAAAGTAGTTCATGATCCCCGTGGTACTGCTAATTACCGAATAGGCAAAGACTTACAATACACCATGGCAGGAAAAACAGGGACAGCACAAGTGGTTGGGATTAAACAAAATGAGCGTTATGATGCGAAAAAACTAAAAAAAATCCACCATGATCACGGTTTATTTATAGCATTTGCACCGATTGAAAATCCACAAATAGCGATAGCGGTTATTGTCGAAAATGGAGGCGGGGGAAGTTCTGCTGCAGCACCTGTTGCTCGTAAAGTGCTAGATGCTTATTTGTTACCCAAGTTGGCAGAGCAGCGATTAGCGGTGAGTAAGCCTGAATGAGTCCAGAATATGTAAGACAACTGTCCTCTGTTACCCATGGGCAGCTAAGCAAGCCTCCGGGGTTTTGGTTTAAGCTCCACCTTGATCCAATTTTACTGGGTGCTCTGTTATTGTTAACAGCGGGGGGCTTATTCATTTTATTTAGTGCCAGTGGTCAAAGCGAATCTATTATGACCAGGCAATCGATTTATCTTGCTATTGGTTTTGTGGTGATGGCTTTGTTTGCCCAAGTGCCCCCTCGTATTTTTTGTCGCTGGGCTCCTTGGGTATACCTAATCGGCTTAGCACTGCTTGTTGCAGTACTGTTGTTTGGCACAGGTGCAAAAGGTGCTCAGCGCTGGATTGCCGTACCGGGTATGTCCAGTGTGCGGTTCCAGCCTTCTGAAATTATGAAGCTGGTCATGCCAATTGTGGTTGCTTGGTTTCTATCAAAACATATCGTTCCTCCTTCATTTAGAGCTGTTATAGGTACATTGCTGTTGGTAGCCATTCCAGTAGGCTTAATTGCGAAGCAGCCAGACCTGGGAACATCGTTGTTAGTAGCAGCGGCAGGTTTTTTTGTGTTGCTACTCGCAGGCTTGCGCTGGCGCTTTATTTTTGGAGCTGTAATGCTTGCTGTACCTGCTGTTTATGTGATGTGGCATTTTGTCATGCGAGAGTATCAAAAGCAGCGAGTGTTAACTTTTTTAGAGCCTGAAAAAGATCCCTGGGGAGCTGGTTGGAACATTATTCAGTCAAAAGTAGCCATCGGCTCAGGTGGAATACATGGAAAAGGCTGGTTAGCAGGTACCCAATCGCATCTTGATTTTCTCCCTGAGAGCCACACAGACTTTATTATTGCTGTATTAGCGGAAGAGTTTGGGCTAATTGGCGTTGTGCTATTGTTGTGTATTTATGCTGTTATTATTACACGTGGACTTATTATTTCTGCTAAAGCACAAACACTGTTTGGCAAACTGTTAGCAGGTAGTGTGACTCTCACTTTTTTTGTATACATTTTCGTAAATATTGGGATGGTTAGCGGATTGCTGCCAGTGGTTGGTGTACCATTACCATTAGTGAGTAGGGGGGGGACCTCAATAGTTACTCTGATGGCAGGTTTTGGTATTTTAATGTCAATTCACACTCATCGAACACTGCTAGGCCGGACCACATAGTGCTTATTAAGCACTAGAAATAAATTGCTAGTACTAGAATAAAATAGTAAATCGCGTCTCCTAAACTATAAGGCAGTTAAAGTAACAAGTTTGCTTATACAGTTTACAGTTATAGCCTAACAAGCAAGTATTGTTGTTTGAAAATAGTTATTTAAACATAGCTGCTTGAAAAAGGTTGTTTAAAAAATAAACCAGCTGAGCTTTTTGTTGTTTTTGCTGTCATAAGAAACAGTATTTTTCAGTTGAGCTATCAGCTTAGTTCTTACAAGATTGATTGAGTTGAGTGGTATGGTTTTGGTAAAAAAAGCAATTTTAATGGTTACTCTTCCCCTTTTATCATTAGGGGCAATGGCTAAGCAGACAACATCCACTGCTTTTGATAAGCAAGTGGTTGAACACTTTGTTGCTGAAATGGAAGCTAAACACCAGTTCAGCCGAAACACACTGGAAACCTTGTTTGCCAAGGTTGAAAGAAAGCAGTCAATACTCGATGCAATGAGTCGCCCAGCAGAAAAAACCAAAACCTGGGGTGAGTATCGAGAAATCTTTTTAACCAATAAACGAATTAAAGGTGGTGTGGAGTTCTGGCAAAAGAACCAGCAGGCACTAACTAGAGCTGAGCAACAATATGGTATTCCAGCAGAGATTATTGTAGCGATTATTGGCGTAGAAACTTTTTATGGTCGTCAGTCAGGCCGTTTCAGGGTAATGGATGCATTATCAACACTGGGTTTTGAGCACCCGAAGCGAGGGCCGTTTTTTCGCAAGGAGCTTGTAAATTTTTTACTGATGAGTCGTGAACAAGGCATAGATCCTTTAGCACTCAAAGGTTCTTATGCTGGAGCCATGGGTTATCCGCAATTTATTCCCAGCAGTTTTAGAAAGTTTGCAATTGATTTTAACAATGATAAGAAAGTTGATATTTGGAAAAACTCTACAGACGCGATTGGTAGTGTAGCTAATTACTTTAAATCTCATGGCTGGGAAACAGGTAAACCTGTACTGGCAACGGCAAAAGTATCAGGGAAAAGCTACCGGCAAGCATTACAACCAAAACTAGAGCCACAAAAAACAATAAGTCAGATTAAGTCTCTGGGCTGGGAGTTTGCCACACCTGTTGTAGATAAAACAAAAGCAAGAGCTATAGAGTTAACTGGAAAACAAGGTGTAGAGCATTGGGTAACACTACCCAACTTCTATGTTATAACTCGATATAACCACAGTACATTATATGCAATGGCTGTTTACCAATTAGGGCAAGCAATTAAAACTGAGCGATTAGCGTTAAATCAATCAAACTCTAAAGGGTGAGTTATACTTAAAACTGTAGTGGTTTTTTGTTGATAACTGACTTTAAGCAAGGTAAATGGCGGCATGTTTAACTTGAAAAAAAACTCTTGGTTTTTTTCTGTACTGAGTATTTTTGTCTTATGGCTGGCAGGCTGTACTTTTAATCCTTCTATTGAAAAGGATGGAGCACCTAAAGGCGACTTTGATGCTGCGAGGGTTCCTGATGCAGTACCTCGCCCACATTATGGAAAAACTAAGAGCCGCCCTTATAAAGTGCTTGGAGTGACTTATAACCCGTTAAAGTCAGCTACTGGTTATACAGCTGAAGGCGTAGCATCTTGGTATGGCACTAAATTCCATGGTAAAAAAACGGCTTTAGGTGAGACATACAATATGTATGGTATGTCAGCTGCCCACCGTACGTTGCCACTGCCCTCCTATGCTAAAGTAACTAACCTGGATAATGGTAAATCAGTTGTTGTGAGGGTAAATGATAGAGGGCCTTTTGTTAAAGATCGCTTGATAGACTTGTCTTATGCTGCTGCCAAGAAGCTGGACTACCAAAAGAATGGTACGGCCAGAGTTAAAGTTGAGGGCATTGTTCCACCACAGTATCAAGCCAAAAAAACCACCCAAACGGCGCCGGCAAAAAGCTTATTGAATGACTATACCAAAAATAAAAGGATGTATTTGCAGGTAGCTGCGTTTAGTCAGCTAGAGTCAGCTCAGGCATTAAAGCAACGTTTGCATACCTTAACTAAGCTACCGGTTACGGTATTATACGCCCCTTCTGCTGCTCACCCTTTACATAGAGTTCGAATTGGCCCAATCTCAGATGCTGAACAGCTTGAGCAATTAAGATTAAGGATTGCTAATGCCAAGTTGGGAAGCCCGCATGTAGTGCTCGAATAGATTTTAATTTGTATGCTATCACTAAGGACGATATGATGAGTAAACAGAAATTTACCATACTTTCTAACTAGGCTATTGTAAGCATTATTTCTTATTAACGGGCCTGAATGGTTTTTATTGGGGACATTAAGTCAGCGAGCTTGATTTTCGCTTATTATGAAATACTTCAAATTTTTTTCAGTGAAACTTACTTCTTTTGTTTTACTTATTAGTTTGCTAGGTGCTAACCAAGCACTGGCTGTAATTCCTTCGCCGCCCAAACTAGCAGCAAAAAGTTATCTGTTAATCGATGCAGATACTGGCGAAGTGTTGGTGGAAGAAAATGCTGATGAAAAGCTACCACCTGCCAGTTTAACTAAAATGATGACAGCTTATATAGCTGAGGCAGAAATTGCTTCAGGTAACTTGCAGTTAAATGAAACTGTTACAGTTAGTGAAAAAGCTTGGCAGATGAAAGGCTCCTTGATGTTTATTGAGGTAGGGGAGCAAGTCTCAATCGAAAACCTGCTAAAAGGAATTATTATTGTATCTGGTAATGATGCCAGTGTAGCAATGGCAGAGCATATTGCAGGTAGTGAAGAGTCGTTTGCGGATGTAATGAATGCTACTGCGGCCAAACTGGGGATGGCTAATACCCATTTTGTTAATGCAACTGGCTGGCCAGCAGAGAATCACTATACGACAGCAAGAGACCTAGCCAAGCTGGCAAAAGCTATTGTTTACGACTACCCAGAGCGGTATGGTGTTTATTCTGAAAAGTATTTTCAGTATGGGGTTGATAAACGTACAGGAAAGCCTTTAAAGCGCCAAGCCAACCGTAATGCACTATTATGGCGAGACTCAGCAGTTGATGGGCTGAAAACTGGTTATACCAAAGAGGCTGGTTACTGTCTGGTTACTTCGGCTAAAAAAGAAAATCAGCGGCTTATTTCAGTGGTAATGGGAACCAAAAGCTCAAAAGCACGGGCAGCAGAAAGTCAAAAGCTGCTGACGTATGGGTTCCGCTTTTTTGAAAATGTAAAAGTTAAGTCAGCAGGGGCTTCACTAGAAAAAGTCTCTGTCTGGAAAGGTGATGCCAATCGTGTATCAGTCGGTGTTGCTGAAGATTTAGTGGTGACAATCCCAAGAGGGGAGTCGAAAGCGCTAAAGGCTGAAATGGAAGTTAACGCTGTAATTGAAGCACCACTTGAACAAGGTCAGCCACTTGGGGCAGTAAAGATTTCTTTAAATGACCAGCTTATCAGAGAAGTGCCTTTAGTTGCTTTGGAGTCAGTAGCAGAGGCTGGTTTTTTCAAGAAACTGTGGGATCAACTACGACTGTTTTTTTTCCAGCTATTCACGGATTAGCCCTTCCTCCTCCTTGCCCAGGCCCTCTTAATGAGGGCCTGTTTCGTATATGGCCATACTAAAGTTAACTCAAATCAGTTTCTTGCTTTGCTTTAGTGATGAGTGCTTGTGCTTTAGGTAAAAAAATTTACAATAGGAAACAAAGTTTATTATTGTGAATAAAAAGCTTCTTAAGTAAGCACTAACGCTGGCTAATAAGATTTCTTGACTGGCTAGACGGATGTATAATAGGCAGATTATCTGCACTAACTAATAGCCTTAGCGGGACAATAGTTTGAAGAAACCCTTGTCCGCTAACTTTTACGACAGTCTCATAGCGAGAGAGCATTGCTGGTTGATATATGACTGAACAAGATAAAAGTCAGACACCTCCTAAAATAGAGTTTCCATGCGATTACCCAATTAAAGTAATGGGTGTAGCAACTACTGACTTTGAGCAGTTTGTTATTGATGTTATGAAAAAACATGACCCTAGTTTCAGTGGCAAAGCAGCCATTCGTGATAGTCGCAAGGGTAAATACCAGGCTGTTAATGTCACGATTACTGCGACTGGGGAAGACCAGCTAAAAGCTATATTTGAAGAGCTAAAAGCCAGTGGTCGCGTGGCGATGGTGCTATAGACAAGAGGCATTTATGAAAGCACCAGCAGATCAGCCGCTTATTTTTCGCTATCTCAGTCAGCAGTCATACTCTGATGTGTTTCAACTGATGAAACAGTTTACAGAGAGTAGGCAGCCTGAAACAGCTGATGAAGTTTGGTTGCTAGAGCATGACCCCGTTTTTACTCAGGGTCAGGCTGGTAAAACAGAGCATGTGCTACTGCCAGGAAATATCCCTGTTGTTCAGGCCGATCGTGGTGGTCAAGTGACTTATCATGGTCCAGGCCAGTTGCTAGGTTATCTACTACTGAACTTAAAACGGCTGGGCTGTGGGGTGAGAGAGTTAGTTACACTAATTGAGCAAACATTAATTGATACATTGGCTCAGTTTAATCTTGAGGCTGCTGCCAAGCCTGATGCACCTGGTGTTTATGTTAATGGTGCGAAAATAGCTTCTCTGGGTCTGAGGGTAAGACGAGGCTGTTCATATCATGGCTTTGCCTTAAATGTGAATATGGATTTAGAGCCATTTGCTCGTATTAATCCTTGTGGTTATGCAGGTATGAAAATGGCTGATATGGCAGGGTTGTTAACCAGGCCAAAGCTCACCCTTGGTGAGGTGAGTGCTATTATCCAGCAAGGCCTGCAACAACGGCTGGGGTACACAAGGGTGGTGACTCATGGTAGTACTGCTCAAACTGAAACAAATACAGATTGGGATTAGCAAATGACAGATATGCAACCAATGCCGCCTGCTAAGAAAAAGCCAGTACGTGTTGAGCGTGGAGTAAAGTTACGTGGTGCTGAAAAAGTTGCCCGTATACCTGTAAAAGTAATCCCAACTGAAAAAGAAAACATGCCTCGTAAGCCAGATTGGCTGCGAGTCAGAATGCCAATTTCACCTGAAGTAGACCGTATTAAAAAGTTGCTGCGCAAACACAAGCTGCATACGGTGTGTGAAGAAGCTTCTTGCCCAAACTTAGGTGAGTGCTTTGGTGGTGGTACAGCAACCTTCATGATCATGGGGGACATTTGTACCCGCCGCTGTCCTTTCTGTGATGTGGCTCATGGCCGTCCGAACCAGCTGGATGCAAGTGAACCTGCTCATCTTGCTGCTGCTATTGCTGACCTGGGTTTAAAGTATGTGGTAATTACTTCTGTAGATCGTGATGATCTGCGTGATGGTGGGGCCCAGCATTTTGCTGATTGTATCCGTGAAGCCAGAGCAAGAAGCCCGAAGCTGGAAATTGAAGTTTTAGTACCAGATTTTCGTGGCAGAATGGAAGTAGCCTTGGATATTTTAGGTGAAACACCACCAGACGTGTTTAACCATAACCTTGAATCTGTACCAAGTCTGTATCGGAAAATTCGCCCTGGCTCTGATTATCACTGGTCACTGGATCTATTAAAGCGCTACAAAGAGCGGGTACCCCATGTGCCAACCAAATCAGGCATTATGCTGGGGTTGGGAGAAACTAAAGAAGAAGTAATTGAAGTGATGCATGATATGCGTGAGCATAAGATTGAAATGATCACGTTAGGCCAATATTTACAGCCTAGTCGTCATCATTTGCCTGTGGATCGCTTTGTTCATCCAGATGAGTTTGCAGAGTTGGCAGAAATTGCTAAGTCATTAGGCTTTGATAAAGTGGCCAGCGGTGCTCTAGTTCGCTCTTCTTATCATGCTGACCTGCAAGCCAAAGAGGATATGATTATCTAAGGGCGTTTTAAATTACAAAAAAAGCCCTCAAAATAAAACGTTTTCGAGGGCTTTTTTATTTTTAACTTTGTGATCTTTTTATATCTGAGCACCTGCCAGCTTTAACGTCAGTTGAGTTAATTCATCCCAGACATTTTCTTTGATTAGCCCTTTAATTGCCGTATCAATCTCAGCCGCATGTTGCAGCATTGACCGGAAGTCTTTTTCTCTATGGCGTCGAGCAGCTTGTTGAATGAGAGGCTTGCGTTTTGGCCAAATTTTTAATTGTTTACAAACTTGGTCAACTGAGTTTCCTTGATGTACTAAGTAACTAAACTCTGATAGGTTGCGAACCTCTCTAGTGAGAGCCCATAAAATAAGCGTGGTTTCTGAGGCTTCAGCTTTCAACCCTGAAATAATTCTTAGGCAGTGCCTTATATCACCCTGTAATGCTGCATCAACCAGCCCAAATACATCATAACGTGCGCTATCTGAAACAGAGTCAGTAATATGAGTCGCTGTGACTTTACCATCAATAGCCAGCAGCTTAAGCTTCTCTATTTCCTGGGAAGCAGCTAGTAAGTTTCCTTCAATACGATCTGTCAGTAGCTCAATCGCTTCTGGGGAGGCTGAGAGGCCTGCTTGTTGAAATCGCTGCTTCAGCCAGTTTGGTAAACGACTGGGCTCAACTGGCCAAATAGGTAAGAAAATACCTAGTTGGTCGAGCTTTTTAAACCATTTACTGCGTTGAATAGCGCCATCTAGTTTTGGAGTGATAACTAATAAAATATTGTCAGGGGAGGGGTTCTGACAGTAGGCTTCAAGTGCTTTATTGCCTTTTTCACCAGGTTTTCCATTAGGGATTCTCAACTCTATCAGTTTTCGATCAGCAAATAATGATAGCGCATTGGCTGACTCAAGTAGCAGGTCCCAGTCAAAGCTAGTTTCAGCATGAAATAATTCTCTCTCAGTAAAGCCCTGATTGCGGGCAGCTGCACGAACCTGGTCAACGGCTTCTATTTGCTGTAAAGGCTCGTCGCTGGCTATTAAGTAAATAGGTTTAAGGGGTTTTAAATGGGAGGGTAATTGATCAATACGAATTTTCATGGCGGGACTGTAGGCCTGATATATTACCAGGCCAAAAAGGTTAATTTATAAAGGCTGCTTTTTTTTCTCTTCTGCTAGTTTTTTTGCCTCGGCTTCTGCTTCTGCATTTTCTATATCAGTGTTGCTAAGTGCGGCTAAGCGTAGCTGAATTTGACGGATAATATCTTTATCCAATTCTTCTGTAATAAGTCGTTCTTCACTTGCTGAAGCAGCTGCATTATTAGGCTCATGAAGAAATACTCGCTCTGCTTGTGCTTTGAATGGGCCAATAATTACCAGTCCAGAGCGATTTTCCAGTTGGTATTTATTGGTTAATCTTACCCGGTATTCTGCGGCTTGAGCATTTCCAGAAAAACTGGCTACTTTTCTTTCTTGCTCATTGCTAAGCACTTTAAGTGTATAAGGCGCTTGGTCAGACACGCTGATATTATTAGCTTCCAGGCTATGGACGAGCTTGCGACTAAACTGACTGTAATTATCAGGGGTAGTTACTTTTAAGGTGGATAGTAGTGGTGCTACTTCAACTAAGCCTCGTAGTTGAAAGCCGCAGCCCGTCATTAAAGTGGCTGCCATCACTGTTATTAATGCTTTCCCTAACAGGTTGTTCAGGGTAATCCGCATAGCTTACTCCTAAATAAACAGGTCGGCTTAGCCGACCACAATATTGACCAGTTTGTTTGGAACAACAATCACTTTGCGTACAGTTTTATCCGTAATAAATTTTTGCACGTTTTCACTTGTTAAGGCCGTTTGCTCAACACTGGATTTATCAGCATCAGCAGCAACCTCAATTTTGGCTCTGACTTTACCATTGACTTGAACTACGTACTGTAGAGTGGTACGAGTTAATGCACTTTCATCAACTGAAGGCCAAGTGGCATCAACTACTGCTCCTTGATGGCCTAGTGTTTGCCATAAATTGTGCGCAATATGAGGTGTAATTGGCGCTAAGGTTAATACCATGGTTTCAAGGGCTTCTTGGGCAACTGCACGACCTTGAGGGGAACTATCCTCAAATTTTGCTAATGCATTAACCAGCTCCATGACCCTGGCAATAGCGGTATTGAAAGTTAATCGGTTAGCAAAGTCATTGGTAATATCGCGTATGGTTTCATGGGTTTTCCGGCGTAAATCTTTTTGCGAGTCACTTAGCTCAGCAGGATTTACCTTGTCAGCTGGGCCTCGGCTTGCATGTTCATAAACCTGTTTCCAGGCACGTTTTAGAAAACGGTGAGCCCCTTCTACACCAGCATCTGACCATTCTAATGATTGCTCAGGTGGAGCAGCAAACATAGTAAACAAGCGGACAGTATCAGCACCAAACTTGCTGATAATTACCTGTGGGTCGATGCCATTATTTTTTGACTTCGACATTTTGCTCATACCGTCATAATGAACTGGCTGGCCATCGACCTTATGCGTTGCTTTAATCAGACGCCCTTTGTCATCAAGTTCAACTTCAACATCTTGTGGTGAAATCCAGATTTTGCCGCCTTTGTCATCACGGTAATAGGTTTCAGCCAGTACCATGCCTTGGCACAACAGACGCTTGAATGGCTCATCACTGCTAACTAAGCCCTCATCACGCAGCAGTTTGTGGAAAAAGCGTGCATATAATAAGTGCAGAACTGCGTGCTCAACACCTCCAATATACTGGTCGACAGGCAGCCAATGGTTGGCCTTGTCTTTGTCTAGCATGCCATCGTTAAATTTGGCACTACAGTAGCGGGCGTAATACCAGGATGACTCCATAAAGGTATCAAAGGTATCGGTTTCACGAGTAGCAGCTTCACCTGTTGCTGGGTCAGTGGTTTTAGCCCACTCAGGATTACTTTTAATAGGTGACTGCACGCCATCTAAGGTGACATCAGTAGGCAATTCGACGGGTAGTTGCTCTAGAGGGACTGGGACAGCTTCGCCATTGTTGCGGTGAACCATAGGGATAGGTGTACCCCAGTAGCGTTGACGAGAAACACCCCAGTCTCTTAGGCGGTAATTAACCTGCTTGCTGCCTTTGCCTGCTTCAATTAGAAAGTTGGCAATGGCTTCAAATGCCTGCTCGAAATTCAGGCCATCAAATTGATCTGAGTTGATTAAAACCCCCTTCTCAGTAAAGGCGGCTTTGCTCAGGTCACACTCAGAATCGTCAGTTTCGGGCTTAATGACTTGCTTAATGGTTAAGCCATATTTAGTGGCAAACTCCCAGTCTCGCTGGTCGTGGCCTGGCACAGCCATTACTGCACCTGAGCCGTAGTCCATCAAGACGAAGTTGGCTACCCAAACGGCAACCGGTTCGCCAGTAATAGGGTGAATAGCGGTTAAGCCTGTATCTATCCCTTTTTTCTCTATAGTGGCCATATCAGCTTCGGCCACTGTGTTTTGTTTACACTTTTGAATGAAACTGGCCAATTCAGGATTATTTTTTGCTGCCGCTAAAGCGATGGGGTGTTCTGCTGCAAGGCCTACATAGGTAACACCCATCACGGTGTCAGGGCGAGTGGTATAAATTGAAAAATCGGCTGGGGCATCTGCAACTGGGGCTGCCAGTTGAAACTGCATTTCTACTCCTTCAGAGCGGCCAATCCAGTTTTTCTGCATGGTTTTGACTTGCTCTGGCCAGTCAGGTAGTTGCTCTAAATCGGCCAATAATTCATCCGCATAATCAGTGATTTTGACAAACCATTGGGGAATTTCTTTTCGCTCAATTAAAGCACCTGAGCGCCAGCCACGACCATCAATAACCTGCTCATTGGCCAGCACAGTTTGATCTACAGGGTCCCAGTTGACGGTAGCCATTTTTTTGTACACCAACCCTTTTTCAAAAAGGCGGGTAAAAAACCATTGTTCCCATTTGTAGTAGTCTGGTTGGCAAGTAGCTAATTCACGAGACCAATCGTAACCAAAACCTAAGCTTTTTAGCTGATCTCGCATGTAGGCAATATTTTCTTCCGTCCATTTGGCGGGGGCGACTTTATGTTGAATTGCTGCATTTTCCGCTGGTAGGCCAAATGCGTCCCAGCCCATCGGTTGCAGTACATTTTTACCCTGCATCCGTTGAAATCGGCTGATCACATCACCAATGGTGTAGTTACGAACATGTCCCATATGTAGCCGTCCACTGGGATAGGGAAACATGGAGAGGCAGTAAAATTTTTCTTTGCTGGAATCTTCGGTGACTTCGAATGAACGATTGTCATTCCAGTACGCCTGTGCGTTGGCTTCAACACGCTGGGGTTGATACTGTTCTTCCATTGCGATGATCGGGATTTCTCTAAAAGGTTGCTAACAAATAGTGATAAAGTCTAAACAGCGTAGGATACATTAGACAGAAGATAACGGGTAGTGCTGATTCATAGTCTAACCTTATATTAAGCAAATTGTGAAAAAGAGGATGATAGCAACCAAATTTTCGTTAGTGTGTTGTTTCTTGTGGTAGCCACTAAAGAGAGTTTTATCGCTTAGTTTTTGTAACCCGCGGTAAATAGGGTTATATAGAGTAAATGCTCATGATGAGCTGGGATGGATAATGAAACTACATTTGGTTTGGGATAACGGAGTTTTATACCCGCACAATGAACCACAACAGTTACAGTCAGTGGTGCCTGCTAGTAGTGAACAAACTCCTGAAACCAAACAAACAACCTATGATCACCTAATTGACTCTTTAGAAAAAACCCTGCAAGGTTATCAGACGCGACAATGGCAAGCGGTTGATAAACCTGACCAAAAGCCTTCCGATGTGGTGGAGATACCTGACCTGTCTCATAATGAGCTGGAAATTGTCAGTGCTTATTTTCGTAAAGATGCCAGCTTGATCTGTCGTTTTTTAAAGTAAAAATAATATTTATTTTTTATACTGCTAGCTTTTACACTGTATAAACAGTAAGTAAAAGATTTACCCGAGTGCTTTATTATATTTTGGGTATTCAGGCTAGGTATATTTTCCCAATAAGACGACTTTTTGGATCTAATATTAAATGTTACACACCATGATTAAGTTATTGGTGCTACCTCCTGGCATCAATTTAGTCTTGTTGTTGTTCGTAGGGATATTGTGGTTTAAGCGACGTACGATGGCTTTGTTTTTATTAATTGTTACATTTTTGCTTACCTATTGTCTGGCGACCCCGTTTGTAGCCAATAAGTTGCTGCAACATCTTGAATCTGGTTTTCAACCATTAGATATCAGTGATAATAGCCAGCTTCATGCAGAGGCTGTTGTAGTGCTTGGTGCTGGACGACATTCCCAGGCAGCCGAGTTTTCGGGGGAAGATGCGCCGTCAGCGTTAGGGCTTGAAAGGATGTTGTATGCTGCACATTTAGTTAAGCAGCTTCAGTTACCGCTGGCGGCGGCGGGTGGGGCTGTTTTTGATCCTGAAATGGAAAGCGAGGCCAGCATTATGGGCCGCTATTTTTTGGAGTATTTTCACATTATTACCCGCTGGCAAGAAGGAGGCAGCCGCAATACCTGGGAAAATGCCATTAATTCCGGGCGAGAGTTTGGTAACCAAGTATCCACGATTTTATTAGTAACTCATGCTTGGCATATGAAACGGGCAAAAGCCTGTTTTGAAAAAGCAGGCTTTACGGTAATTCCAGCGCCTACCCGTTTTACCAGTGATAGTTTGCCGGTTGCTTTGAGCTTTATACCTAGTGCTAGTGCGCTAAGTAAATCAACCTATGCGCTGCATGAATATATAGGAATACTGTGGTATAGGCTGGTTTATTTTTAGCTGGCATGATTAACTTTCTGCTTGGTATACACTTCATGAAGGGTAATCTGTCGGAAAGCTAGTAGCCCAGCCATCATCACTAATGTCAAAATGATAATTGGCCAACTTTGCCACTGCATGAACGGTGTTTTTCCTGCCATTGCTTTAACTTCTCCTGTCAATACGCCCTGGTCAAATTGCGGGAGTTGTTTAACAGTTTTGCCAGCAGGGTTGATGATAGCGGTAATACCATCATTAGTGGCACGAATTAAATAACGTTGAGTCTCTAGCGCTCTCATCCTGGCCATTTGGAAATGTTGATGGGGGCCGATTGAGTCACCAAACCAGGTGTCATTACTAATAGTGATTAATACATCTGTTGTGGCATTTTTAGCGACAAAGTCAGGGTAAACGACCTCATAGCAAATAAAGGGGGCAATCGTTGTATTGTTAATACCTTGTAATGGTGGTTGGCTGTCTTTACCTTTGGAAAAGCTGGACATAGGTAAGTCAAAAAAAGAAATTAAGCCGCGTAGCCAGGATTCTAATGGCACGTATTCACCAAAGGGGACCAGTTTTTGTTTATGGTATCGTGTTTCTTGGTCGCTGATGGCTAAAATGCCGTTGAAATAACGGTGGTTAGTTGGAGTGTTTTCGATAAATGGAATGCCTGTTATGAGAGTTGTGTTGGTCTCTTTAGTTTGGCGGGTGAGGCTTTCTAATAAGCGCTGTGCCCGTGGGTATAAAACAGGTATAGCATTTTCAGACCAGACCAATAAATCAACATTCCAGTGTTTTTCGCTCAGTGTTAAATAGCGCTCAATGGTGGTTTTTACATAGTTAGGATTCCATTTGAGCGTTTGAGGGATGTTGGCTTGTACTGCTGCCACTTGGAGTGGTGGTTGTGACTTAGGAGATGTCCAGTTGGTATTTTGGGCTAGCCAGCCACTCCCCCACAAGCCCATAGTTAAAATAAGTGGAGTTAAGTTTAACGACCAGCTGACTTGTTGGCTTGCTTTTAGCTTTTCACTGGCAGTGAACCATAGCTGCCATATCAGCCAGGCGCCTGATAATAAAGCTAAGCTGAGGGATAGCACGCCAAATATAGGGGCTAGGCCTCTTACAAGGGTATCAGTTAAACTGTAGCCTGCTAAGAGCCAAGGGAAGCCAGTTAGCAGCCAGGTTTTTGTCCACTCAACGAGTAACCAACTAGCAGTAAAAGCCAGCCCAGTAACAACAGCATTTGCAACGAAGTTTCGGCTCAGAAAGCGGTATAAAAGTGCTTGAGGTATTGCAAATAACGCAGCAATAAAGGCCACAAATAATAAGGTCAGAAATCCGGCCAGAATGGGGTGGGCATTGCCAAACTGATTAATACTGACATACACCCAGGATACACCTGTACCATACATTCCCAAGCCAAATAGCCAACCTCGAAGAGCGGTAGCTTTAGCTGTCGGTTGGCGTAATAGTGGAATGAGTAGTGTTAGTGACAGTAATGTGATTAGCCACCAGTTAAAAGGGCTAAAGCCAAGTGGATAAATGGCTCCTGCAATGAGTGTAAGAATATGGCCTGGCCAGGGAGTGGATTTGTTCATTAGCTATTTGGGGCTTTGCTGAGTGAGGCAGGTATTGTTATCAGTGAGAGGTGTATGCGTCAATATCATTCAGACCAGCTTAGAATTTCTAAGCTGGTCTTACAAAGCCACTCACAAAAAATTAAGGCTAAGCAGGAGTTACTCTCAATAGCCGAATTCGGCGACTATCTGCATGGAGAACTTGGAACTGGAAGCCTTCTATATTAACCGTTTCGCTACGCTTTGGCATATGACCAAAGTTATGCATTACGATACCACCAATAGTGTCGAACTCTTTGTCACTGAATGAAGAGTGAAAGTGTTCATTAAAGTCATCAATTGGAGTAAGCGCTTTAACAATAAAGTGACCATCTTGCATGGGCTTTATATTAGTGTCTTCCTCGACATCATGCTCATCTTCAATATCACCTACAATCTGCTCTAACACATCTTCAATGGTGACCAAGCCAGCAGTACCGCCATATTCGTCTACCACTATTGCCATATGGTTGCGAGTGGAGCGGAACTCATTAAGTAATACGTTTAGGCGCTTACTTTCGGGTACAACCGCCGCTGGGCGGAGTAGGCTCTTGATATCGAAGTGTTTATCAGGAGCTAAAGCAAGAGGCAAAAGGTCTTTTGCCAGTAAAATGCCCAACACATCATCTTTGCTCTCGCCAATAACTGGATAGCGGGAGTGGGCGCTGCTGATGACTTTGGGGAGAAATTGCTGGGGAGATTGATCTACACTAACACACACCATTTGGGCTCGAGGGATCATGATTTCTCTTACTTGCATTTCAGAGACCTGAAAGGCGCCTTCGATGATGCTAAGAGACTCCGCATCAAGCACTTCGTTGGTTTCTGCTTCTCGTAATTGTTCCAGCAGCTCTGTGCGGTTGCGAGGGTCGCCTGAAAAGGCTTGGGTAATTTTGTCTAACCAGGTTTTTTGGTGATGACCTGAACTCGATCGATCGTCGCTCATGACTCCATTTACTCTATAAGGACTCACTAGGTTGGTAGGGATTGGGGTAATCTAATTCCATTAAAATCTTGGTCTCAAGGGATTCCATGATTTCGGCATCTTTATCATTAATATGGTCAAACCCTAAAAGATGCAAGGTACCATGTATCACCATATGAGCCCAATGGGCTTCTAATGACTTATTTTGCTCAGCTGCTTCACGAAGTACAACAGGTGCGCAGATAGCTAAATCACCTAGTAATGGTAACTCAACAGCCTCAGGCAGCTCCGCTGGAAAAGATAACACATTAGTAGGGCCTTGCTTTTGACGGTAAGCAAAATTCAACGCTGCGCTCTCTGTTTCATCAATCACTCGAATACTAAGTTCAGCAATCGTTTTATGGCCATAAACTGCAGCTGCCGCCCACTGAGAAAATTGCTCTGTGGGAGGGATGCCTTGACACTCTGAGGCTATTTGAATATCGACAGAAACACTCATGACTTATTTACTTCTTCAGTCTTCTGTCGCTTATGTTTTTGGTTGTCATGTCGTTCATAAGCTTCCACGATGCGTTGAACAAGGGGATGCCTGACAACATCTTTAGGTTTGAAGTAAGTCAGACCGATACCTTTGACTTCATTAAGTACCTCTATAGAGTGCTTCAGCCCAGATTTAGTGCCTTTGGGTAGGTCGACTTGAGTGGTATCACCAGTAATGACGGCAGTTGAGCCAAAGCCAATCCGAGTTAAGAACATTTTCATTTGTTCGACAGTCGTGTTTTGGCTTTCATCAAGAATAATAAATGAATTATTGAGTGTTCTTCCTCGCATGTAGGCGAGAGGGGCCACCTCAATAACATTTTTCTCAATCAGCTTTTCTACTTGTTCAAAACCCATCATCTCATATAAAGCATCATAAAGTGGGCGTAAGTAAGGGTCGATTTTCTGGCTTAGATCACCGGGTAAGAACCCTAGCTTTTCACCAGCTTCTACAGCAGGTCTCACTAGTAGGATGCGTCTTACCGTTTCTTGCTCTAAAGCTGCAACAGCGCAGGCGACAGCTAAGTAAGTTTTGCCAGTACCAGCAGGGCCAATGCCAAAATTGATATCATTATTTTGGATGGTTTTAACGTATGTTTGCTGGTTGGGGCCTCTTGGTTTAATCAGTGCTTTGCGAGTTTTAATCACAACTTGCTGCTGATGCTCAGAGTCGTTGCCTTCATAAAGAGCTTCTACACCTGACTCTTGGAGGTAAAGATGCACAATATCAGGACTGAGCTCTGTGCCATTACAGCTCTCTCGGTAGAGTCGTTTAAGGATTTCTTCGGCAGCAAGAATACAGTTGTGCTCGCCTTCTACTTCGAATTGATTACCGCGGTTGCGAATGCGAATGTTTAGACGTTGCTCTATTTGTTTTAGATGTTCATCAAATTGTCCGCATAAATTGGCAAAGCTTTTAGAATCGTGGGATTCAAGTGAAAACTTAACAAGTTCTGTTGGTTCGCTCAAAATGTCTTTCAGCCTCGGGGGCTTAACCTCTTTTTCAGCCTTGATACTGTTAGCTTAGTGGTAGTTGATTGGATAAGGCAATGACTGACTCCGGATTATATGGAGCGCTAAGGTTGTTATTGTGGTTGCCTTTTATAATTTGGAAGTACTGTGTTTTCCCTTAGAGGGTCATTGTTAAGCGATACCCTCTAAGAGTAGGAAGCAATCAATTCACCACTAATTTACGGTTGCGCTGTCATCCAGCTCAGAGCCTACCATATCGCCTCTTAACGAATTGGGAAGCGCTTCGGTAATAATTACATCAACAAACTTTCCAATCAACTGAGGATCAGTGGCCTGAAAGTTGACTACTCGGTTATTGTCGGTGCGGCCTTGAAGCTGGCCTGGATCTTTCTTTGAATAGCCAGTTACCAGAATTCGCTGCTGACTGCCTACCATTCGGCGGCTAATCGCTTGAGCATTTTGGTTGATGCGCTGCTGCAAAATTTGCAGGCGTTGTTTTTTTGCTGCTTCAGGGGTGTCGTCTACTAGGTCTGCAGCTGGTGTCCCTGGTCTGGCGCTATAAATAAAGCTGAATGAAGTATCAAAGCCAATCTCTTGAATCAGATTCATGGTGGCTTCAAAGTCTTTTTCTGTCTCGCCGGGGAAGCCAATAATAAAGTCAGAAGATAAGCTGATGTCTGGGCGAATTTTTATCAGGCGACGTAGTTTAGATTTATACTCCAATACTGTGTGTCCACGCTTCATAGCAGCAAGGATGCGATCCGAGCCACTTTGTACGGGCAAATGTAGGTGGCTTACTAATTCGGGTACATCAGCATATACATTGATTAGGCTGTCAGAGAATTCCACTGGATGTGATGTGGTAAAGCGAATCCGATCAATACCGTCAATTGCAGCGACATAGGTAATCAGCTCTGCTAAATCAGCTGTATCACCATCATCTTTTAGCCCCTGATACGCATTTACATTTTGACCTAGCAGGTTAACTTCTCTAACTCCTTGCTCAGCCAAATGGACGCACTCAGCCATTACATCATTAAATGGTCTACTGACTTCTTCTCCGCGGGTATAAGGCACAACACAGAAAGTGCAGTATTTACTGCAGCCTTCCATGATTGAAACAAAAGCAGAAGCACCTTCAACACTTGGATCAGGCAGGCGATCAAACTTTTCAATTTCAGGAAAGGTGACATCAACAACCGGTACATGCTGTACTTGGCTGGTCTCAATCATTTCTGGCAGCCGGTGCAGGGTTTGAGGGCCAAAGATGACATCCACATAGGGTGCGCGATCTTGAATAGCGCTTCCTTCCTGGCTGGCAACACAGCCACCGACCCCAATGACTAAGTCAGGATTTTTTTCTTTTAAAGCTCGCCAGCGGCCTAGTTGGTGAAATACTTTCTCTTGGGCTTTTTCCCTAATTGAGCAAGTATTTAACAGAAGCACGTCAGCTTCTTCGGGGTTTTCAGTCAACTCCAGCGCATGGCTTTCACCCAATAAGTCAGCCATGCGAGATGAATCATATTCATTCATCTGGCAACCATGGGTTTTAATAAAAAGCTTTTTGGCCATCGATTGACACCTAATAAACTTCACATATTAGCTTGCAGTGCTGTTAAGTAAGCATTGCAATAGGGTTGAAAATTACGGACCGGGCATTATATCTGCCTGAGTACTTATTGCCTATAGCTGTGGATAATATTTGTTAAAATCCTGATGCCAACAGGCCATACTATAGATAATAGCGAGCTTGCTAGGGCTTTTCTTTTTTATGAAAGCCGGTACTGGGGCTTAGTTAGCTAGGATGGCAAAACTAAGAGAATGTAATGAGCCCTGAGTTTCTGCTATTCTTGCTCCACCAAAAAACAGGGTCTGCGATAGGCCTGTAGTCTCACCTTCAAGGCAGATGATAATCAATATGATGAATACGATTTTTAAGGTTATTTTCTTTAACCAAGGTCATGTCTATGAGGTTTATGCAAGGCAAATCTTTCAAAGTGAGCTTTACGGCTTTATTGAAGTAGAGGAATTTGTTTTTGGCGAAAGATCCCAAGTGGTGGTTGATCCAAGCGAAGAAAAGCTCAAGACAGAATTTGATGGGGTTAAACGAAGCTATATTCCAATGACCTCTGTTATCAGAATTGATGAAGTAGCTAAAGAAGGGGTAAGTAAAATTAGTGAAGCGAAAGGTGAGAAAATTGCCCAATTTCCACTACCCCCAGTGCCAGGTAAAAAGGATTAGCCTTATTACTGTTTGCTGGTGTCGCTTGTAGCTGACTAAATAAAGCAGGCGTCTCACATTAGAAGGAGCTAATGTCTTTAGTCAGGTGACTTAAATTATGTGCACAATTATATATGTGCGTGTACAAAAAATAATACAGTCACTTTGTAGCAGGGAAGCAAGCAATGGTGTGTGTGTCGTTCGATTTTGAGAAAGTATTTCAAGATCAAGTTTATACCTTCAAAGCCAGTGATGAGCGAAAGCATCAAGTACAGCAACTGACGGAAAAGCTAAAACAAGAAATATTTGACCTGGAGCAACGCATTGAGCAGATTGTGACAGCTGATAGTTGCTGCCGAGAGTCAATGATTAGAACCTTTCGTACTATGGTTAAAACGCGTAAACAATTACTGAAACAACTGATCGAAAAGTAAAGCTGGCTTAAGTTTCAAAAAAGGTTGCTTACAAGATTAGGGCTTTCTTTGGAGTTGTTTATTGATTTATTGGAGCGGAGAGTTTGCAGGTATACTCTCTTCTGTTTCCAGCTGGCTTGCATACATCTGAAAAATGCGGCTTAGGGTATAAAAAGCCAGAGCGCGTTGCTCCTGAGAGAGCTTGCTATTGATTTCATCACTGACATTGATTGCTTCGTTATAGCCATTTACTGCTGCCATTTTCATCATGATATAAGCCTGGGTATAGTCTTGATTTATACCGATTCCTCGATAATACATAAAGGCAAGTTGGTATTGAGCTTTGCTGTGTCCTTGCAGTGATGACAGCTCAAACCAGTATTTAGCTTGTTCAAGATCTAAATCCACTACAACCCCTTGGTAATACAAGTGGCCTAATAAATACTGAGCTTCTGGATCACCATTACTGGCTGCTAATTCGCAAGCAACGACTGCAGCAGGCAGATTTTCTGTTTCTGGGTTTATATGACAGCGCTCTGAAGCGGGAATTAATAACTGATTAAAACCATATTTCTCTGGTATGCCTATTTGACTTGAGTTGTGCTCTGCATGAGCAACACCAATATTTGTAACCAAAAAAAGTTGGCAGCAAATGAGTGAAAAGAGCAGGGATAGCAAAGGCCTCAAATGACGAATAGCTTGATTATACACTCCTGGTAATAAGGAGGAGTCAATGCGAAATTGCTGGCAAAAGCAGTTCACGAAGCTGGCCTTTTTCACTTTTTAAACAATTATTAGAGGCGCCCTAAAGTAAATTTATCAGACGATAATGGCTTTGCTAGTTTAACAAGCTAGCAGACTAGTGTCTGCTAGTTGTCGAAAATAAGCGCGCAGGGTTTATCGCAAAGAAATTATAGGTGTGAACTGGTATTTCTATAACAGTTTTGCAAAAGCGGCTTTGGCTGCGATCAAGGTTTTTTCAATTATTTCATCAGTATGAGTAATTGAAACAAACCCAGCTTCAAAAGCAGAGGGTGCTAAATAGACTCCTTGCTCAAGCATCGCGTGGAAAAAGCGTTTAAACCGCTCAAGGTCGCAATTATTGGCTTGCTGAAAACTAGTGATTTGCGAGTCTTCAGTAAAAAACAGGCCAAACATGCCGCCTATTTGCTGGGTGGTAAAAGGAATAGCTTGTTGACTGGCGAGCGTAGCTAAACCGGCTGTAAGCTTGCTGGTTGTAGCTGTTAATTTTTCATAAAAATCGGGTTGATCCAGCTGTTGTAAAGTAGCTAAGCCCGCCGCCATGGCAACTGGGTTACCTGATAAAGTGCCTGCCTGATAAACCGGTCCTTCGGGTGCTAAGTGCGACATGATTTTTTGATTGCCGCCAAAGGCTCCAACGGGCATGCCTCCGCCGATAATTTTGCCTAAAGTGGTTAAATCTGGAGTCACTTGGTAATAAGCTTGAGCCCCGCCTTTGGCTACCCGAAAGCCTGTCATGACTTCGTCAAAAATGAGTATGCTTCCATATTGATCACAAATACTGCGTAAGCCTTCTAAAAAACCTGGTGCTGGAGGAATGCAGTTCATGTTGCCTGCTACTGGCTCTACAATAATACAGGCGATTTGTTCACCTAATTCTTTAAAGGTTGCTTCAACTTCGTTTAAGTCATTAAAAGATAGAGTAATCGTATGGTTAGCTAAGTCAGCAGGCACACCAGGAGAAGTAGGCACTCCCAATGTTAATGCCCCAGAGCCCGCCTTGACTAATAATGAGTCTGCATGGCCATGGTAGCAGCCTTCAAATTTAACAATTTTATCCCGGCTGGTATAACCCCTTGCCAGGCGAATAGCGCTCATAGTGGCTTCGGTACCGGAATTGACCATCCGTACTTTGTCCATACTAGGGACCATTTCACAAACCTTATCGGCCATCGTGACTTCCAGGGCAGTAGGAGCGCCAAAGCTTAAGCCCTGCTTAATTTGCTGTTGAATAGCCTCCATCACGGCTGGATGATTATGGCCTAAAATCATTGGCCCCCATGAGCCGATATAGTCGATATATTGTTTGTCATCTTCATCATAAAGGTAAGGACCTTGTGCTGATTTAAAAAATATCGGTGTACCACCTACCCCTTTAAAGGCTCTTACTGGGGAATTAACCCCGCCAGGAATATGTTGTTGGGCTTGCTGAAAAAGGTGTTCTGACTTGGACATTAGGCTTATTCCTATGTAAAACAGGCGTAGTAGTCTTCAGTTGATTAAGAGATACAGCTTGCTCCTGAAAATAACTGAGTAAATTGCTGGGCAGTGCCTTGAATATTATCGCTGGCAAATAAACCATGAATAACCGCCATCAGATGAGCACCAGCATTGATAACCATTGAAGCATTATCCAGCGTTATTCCGCCAATGGCTACTATAGGTAAAGGAATATTAGCTGAGACTTGCTGAATTATGCATAAGCTTGCTGGTGGCGCATTAGGTTTGGTAGCGGAAGGAAAAAAGCGACCAAGAGCAATATAGTCTGCACCTTGTTGATAGGCTGCTTCTGCTAATGGGTAACTATCATGGCAGGTCACACCAATGATGGCATTTTTCCCCAGGACTTCTCTCGCTTGAGTAATGGCTTGATCCTGCTGGCCTAAATGAACGCCATCTGCCTTTACCTCTGCAGCCAGGTGAATATCATCATTAATAATCAAACAAGCATTATACTGCTGACATAGTGCTTTTAGCTGACTGGCTTGATTGAATCTTTTTATTTTATTTTGAGATTTATCTCGATATTGTAAAATTCTCATGCCCCCTTTGAGGGCAGCTTCAACAGCACTGATTAATGCATTTGTGTCAGGAAGCAGTTGGCTGTCGGTAATACCATACAGGCCGTGAAGCTGAGTCGTCATAATTTTTAATAGGAGCGTCGAGTAGGAATTAATTGACCACTGCCGATTTGCACAGCATTTAGCAAGCTTTGGTACGTAAAATCCAGTGCTTGCTGGCAGGCTGAATTAATCGGCTTTTGTAAGGCAAGCTGAGTTGCTAATGCTGAAGCGAGCGTACAGCCAGAGCCGTGAAACTCCCCCGGCAATCGTGGAGAAAATAAAGTCTGTGCTGGTTGATTACTGGTAAACAGTTGGTGTTGTATAGTGTTGGCTGAGTCTAAAAGATGGCCGCCTGTCGCTAGTACCGCTTTAGTACCCTGCTCAAGCAATAATTGGGCTGCTTGGTTTATTGACTGCTTTGAGGTTAATTGCTGTAGCTCAATAGTGTTTGGGGTGCAAATAGTGGTTAACGGTAACAACTGATGTTTAATGACCTCAATTAGTTGAATAGTCGCAAGAGCTGTTCCTCCGCCGGCTGCAAGTACTGGGTCTAATACTACAGGGCAGTGTGGAAATTGTTTTATAGTGTCAGCAACTAGCGCTGCATTTTCAGAGCTGCCAAGCACACCTAATTTAAAACCATTAGGCTGAATATCGCTGAGTAAAACATCTGTTTGTTCTGCCAGTAATTGGGTATTAACTGGCTCTAGCCGTTTTACATTATGAGTATTTTGTACTGTTAGGCTGGTAATTAATGATGCGCAGTGACCATCATTGGCTTTAATGGCTTCAATATCGGCTTGAATACCTGCACCGCCAGTTGGGTCTAGGCCAGAAAAACAAACAATAACAGGTGGTTTTGATGATTTGTCAGTTTTTTCAGCCATTTTTACAGTGCATCCAGTGCTTCTGCTAAGGTTTTTACACCAATAACTTGCATATCGGCAACAGCCCCTTTGGGAGCATTGGCTGCAGGTACAATGGCTTTTTTAAAACCATGTTTCGCTGCTTCATAAATCCGCTCTTGGCCACTGGAAACAGGGCGAATTTCCCCGGATAAACCAACTTCACCAAACGCCACTACATTGTGAGGAATTATCTGGTCTTTTAAGCTGGAAACCATGGCTAAAATAGACGCTAAATCGGCACTGGTTTCAGTCACACGCACACCACCCACTACGTTGACAAACACGTCCTGGTCGCTGGTGAAAATGCCCCCATGACGAGTCAGTACCGCTAATAACATGGCAATCCGGTTTTGGTCCAAACCAACGGTTACCCGCCTTGGGTTGCCGAGTTGAGAGTCAACCACTAAAGCTTGAATTTCTACTAAGAGTGGTCGGGTGCCTTCCCATAAAACATTAATAATGGAGCCAGGGGCAGGCTGCTCTGAGCGAGATAAAAATATAGCCGAAGGGTTTTTAATTTCTCGCATCCCTTTCTCGGTCATGGCGAAAATACCTAGCTCATTAACCTGACCGAATCGGTTTTTAGTGGCGCGTAAAATTCGAAAACGAGAGTCGTCAGTATTACTCAGCATCAGTTGGGTATCGATAATATGGGAGAGAGTCATTGGTCCCGCCAAAGAGTTATCTTTGGTCACATGCCCCACAATCAATAAGACGGTATTGGTTTGCTTAGCAAAGCGAGTTAAAAATGAAGCACTTTCTCTAACTTGGGAAATACCACCAGGTGCAGAATCAACCCCTTCAAGAAACATTACTTGGATCGAGTCAATCACAATAATGCTGGGCTTTTCCTGTTTAGCCACTTCAACAATTTGGTCAACGGAGGTTTCTGCGAGCATTTTTAATTGATGTTTGGGTAAATCTAAACGCTCGGCACGGGCTGCAATTTGTTGCAGGGATTCTTCGCCAGATACATATAAAGCAGGCTGGTTTTGGGCTATATGACAGAGCGTTTGTAATAAAATCGTGCTTTTTCCTGCGCCTGGGTGGCCTCCAATGAGCACAGCGCTACCAGGCACAAAGCCACCACCTAAAACCCGATCAAGTTCACTGATTCCACTGCTAAAACGAGGGGCTTCGGAAACATCGACATCTTGAAGTAGGGTTATGTCAGTACGACTACCAGCAAATCCGCTAAAATTTGCAGAAGCTGCGCGACTGGCTGGAGAGGCCCCTAACTTAATTTCAGTAAAAGTATTCCATGCTTTGCAGTCAGGGCATTGCCCTTGCCACTTGGAAGACTCACTGCCACATTCTGTGCATACAAAAGCTGTTTTGGCTTTTTTAGCCATTGTCATTAAACCCTGCTATCAAGAAGTGAACATTTTAGCTGGCAGGGTTAGCTTGGATCAATCACAGCCGAGTGCGCAGAGTTCTCTTTCCAACAGATCAGTTGAGCCAAGGTTAAGCTCAGTCAGACGCCGTAGATGGGAAATACTGTCAATATCAATTTGAGTACAAGTAAAACCTATATGATCGCCTTCTTTATGGGCAAAGCGCAGGGCCATCGTAATATTGAGAACATTATCCAGCTGAATTTTAGCTAGCAGGGGTTTATCTGGATTAATATCAAAATCTTTTGGGGCTTTTACAAGAATCCCTTTTAAGGAAATATCAACCAGTGACACTTTCCAATCTTGCTCGTTTTGAGTGAGGACAGTGCCTGCATCGAATGCAATACGACTAAACTTGCGCCTTTCTTGATCACCAGAAGAATCTTTTGCCATAGCGATACCTATATCCAAGATCAGCTTACTTAACTATAGCTAAGGCGGTTAAGGGGGCAAGTAAGGTGTGGTTGTGAGGCTGTCGCGAAATAGTGTAAAAAATAAGATTGGTGTTCGATATGGAATAATAGGCTATTCTTCCACCGCTCTTGAAATGCCTTCTCTGGCATATCAAGAGCTAAAGCGACATCCCTGTCGCAGCTACAGAATTTCCTATTACTCCATATACACAGGCTTTAGTGATAGCCCTCCTACCGAGAGAGCTAAAACGAGATTTTACGACAGTGCTAGTGATTGAGTGTGAGAGATAAGGGGGTTAAGCCAATCGCTTGTATTTCACCCGTTTCGGTTGAGCATTATCGCCCAGACGCTTTTTCCTGTCGGCTTCGTACTCGGTGTAGTTGCCTTCGAAGAAGGTTACGGTTGAGTCGCCTTCGTATGCCAAAATGTGAGTAGCAATCCGGTCTAAGAACCAACGATCGTGGGAAATTACTACCGCACAGCCTGGGAAGGCCAGTAAGGCTTCTTCCAATGCACGTAAGGTTTCTACGTCCAGGTCGTTTGAAGGCTCATCCAGTAATAATACGTTGGCACCTTTTTTCAGGGTGTTTGCCAGGTGTAAACGGCCGCGCTCACCACCGGATAAATCTTTAACGAATTTTTGTTGATCGGAGCCTTTAAAGTTAAAGCGGCCCACATAAGACCGAGATGGTACTTCGTAACTACCGATACGGATCATATCTTGGCCTTCGGAAATTTCTTCCCAAACCGTTTTGCTGCCATCCAAGCTATCTCTGCTTTGATCAACAAAAGCCAGTTCTACGGTTTCACCAATAGTCACTTCACCACTATCAGGCTGCTCTTGACCTGAAATAAGTTTGAATAAAGTGGATTTACCCGCACCGTTACCACCGATGATACCGACGATGGCTCCTTTGGGAATAGCAAAAGATAGGTTTTCAAAGAGTAGCTTGTCACCGAAGGCTTTGCTGACGCCATTAAACTCAATGACTTTTTCACCTAAACGTGGACCCGGTGGAATGTAAATTTCGTTAGTTTCGTTACGGCTTTGAAAGTCTTGTGAGTTCATTTCTTCAAAGCGAGCAAGACGGGCTTTGCTTTTCGCCTGGCGGCCCTTGGCGTTAGAGCGAACCCACTCTAACTCATGCTTGATAGCTTTGTCTTTTGCTTGTTGCTGCTTTTCTTCAATGGCTAAACGTTGTTCTTTGGTTTCCAGCCAATGGGTGTAATTACCCTCAAATGGAATACCGTGGCCACGGTCAAGCTCAAGAATCCAACCAGCAACGTTATCAAGGAAATAACGATCGTGGGTAACCGCGACGACAGTACCTGGGTATTCATGAAGGAAGCGTTCCATCCAGCCCACGCTTTCTGCATCCAAGTGGTTAGTTGGCTCGTCTAGTAGCAGCATGTCTGGGTTAGATAATAATAAACGGCATAAAGCTACCCGGCGTTTTTCACCACCTGATAGGTTTTTCACTTGAGCATCCCAAGGCGGTAAACGAAGTGCATCAGCCGCGACTTCCAGTTTGCGCTCCAGGTTATGGGCATCGGCGGATTGAATAATATTTTCCAGACGAGCTTGTTCGGCTGCTAATGCGTCAAAATCTGCATCAGGTTCGGCATAAGCGGCGTAGACTTCATCAAGACGTTGCTGGGCTTCTTTAATTTCAGAAACGGCTTCTTCAACAATTTCTTTTACATTTTTCTCTGGATCTAGCTGGGGTTCCTGTGGCAGGTAACCTACGTTGATGCCAGGCTGTGGGCGAGCGTCACCTTCTATTTCGGTATCGATCCCTGCCATGATTTTTAGCAGGGTAGACTTCCCTGCACCATTTAAGCCTAAAACACCAATTTTGGCGCCAGGAAAAAAGGAGAGAGAAATGTCTTTTAAAATTTCACGTTTGGGGGGAACCACTTTCCCCACTCGGTTCATAGTATAAACGTATTGAGCCATTGTTATGTATTAACACTTTGCTTGGTTAAAAATGCTGCACAAGGTACCGAAAGCGGTCGCTGATGGCAATCCGTAGCAGTCAGTTTTTGATAATAGATGTGTCGAATATAAGACGAAAAATGCCGTAATTAAACCGTTTATCAGCAAACTTGAGTAAAATAGTTAATGTTGTTGCCGTTATTTCATATGCCTTGCATTGCTCTAATGAGGTACAATATTACTTTAATTGCAGTTAGCAGACCTGTATATGGGTAAAGGTCTTAATAGTACATGACATTTTTAGTGGTAGTGCTTTTTTAGTAAAGGCATTCTACTGCAAAAAGTACTATCACTAAAAAGTACTACCAATAAATTAGCGCCTTTGGCTTTTCAGTAAATAGCGGAGCATTGCCGCGGTAACCTTGTGTTTAAGATGGGAGTAGAGGATTTTCATGTTTACACGTGATATGAATATTGCCAGTTTTGATCCAGATCTATGGCAAGCGATGCAAGACGAGACCTGTCGGCAGGAGGAGCATATCGAGCTGATAGCTTCTGAAAATTATGCCAGCCCGCGGGTAATGGAGGCGCAAGGCTCTGTGCTGACTAATAAGTATGCTGAAGGCTACCCTGGCAAGCGTTATTACGGTGGTTGTGAGCATGTTGATGTGGTTGAAGAGCTGGCTATAGAAAGAGCTAAAGCCTTATTTAAAGCAGATTATGCTAACGTTCAACCTCACTCTGGTTCCCAGGCAAATGCAGCAGTTTACATGGCTCTGTTGAAGCCAGGCGATACTGTTTTAGGAATGAGCCTAGCTCACGGTGGCCACTTAACCCACGGTGCAAAAGTAAGTTTCTCTGGTCGTATATATAATGCCGTACAGTATGGCTTAAACCCTGAAACGGGTGAAATCGACTATGATCAAGTTGAGCAGCTTGCTCTGGAATACAAGCCAAAAATGATTGTGGGCGGCTTTTCTGCTTATTCTCGTGTAGTTGACTGGGCTCGCTTCCGTGAAATTGCTGATAAGGTTGGTGCTTATCTTTTAGTGGATATGGCTCATGTGGCTGGTTTGATTGCTACAGGTGTTTACCCTTCGCCTGTTCCACATGCTCATGTAGTCACAACGACTACCCATAAAACCTTAGGTGGTCCTCGTGGTGGTTTGATTCTTGCCGCTGGCAACGATGAAGAATTACAGAAGAAATTAAACTTCGCTGTATTCCCTGAAAGCCAGGGTGGTCCTTTAATGCATGTGATCGCCGCAAAAGCGGTTTGCTTTAAAGAAGCTATGAGTGAAGAATTTAAAGCCTATCAAGAGCAAGTGGTTAAAAATGCTCAAGCTATGTGTGATGTTTTCTTGAGCAGAGGCATTAAGATTGTTTCTGGTGGTACCGATGATCACCTGTTTCTGGTTGATTTAATCGATAAGGAATATACCGGTAAGGATGCTGATGCTGCATTAGGCAAAGCAAATATCACTGTAAATAAGAATGCAGTGCCTAATGACCCGCGCTCACCCTTTATTACCAGTGGCTTAAGAATTGGTACTCCAGCAATTACTCGCAGAGGTTTTAAAGAAGCGGATGCTAAAGAGTTAGCAGGCTGGATCTGTGATGTACTGGATAACATCAATGATGAGTCAGTTGCTGAGTCTGTTAAAGAAAAGGTAAAAGCAATTTGCGCTAAATTGCCTGTTTACAGCTAATTGCTGAAGCATCGCTAAAACCTTACAAAAAGCCCGGCATTTGCCGGGTTTTTTGTTATTGCTTAATCTGGCATAGCACGCTGGTTTTTGTCATTATTGCTTCCCCCTAAATACTGCTGTGTGAATTTTAAACTATACCCAAAGCGAAGGGTTTTTAGGGGCGGCTGTCAAGCGATGAAGCCCCATGAGTTTATGTGTTTATAAATGATTGGGGTGAAGACAGTTTATTGCTCCTCGGCAATTGCTCCTGCATTGCTCTAATTAGTGGTATCCATACCACCATGCATAAACTGCATTCACACCATCCATGGTGCTTAGCGGCGACAACAAACCCTAAAAATCATTCGAGAAGGGTATATATGTATTACTTAGTAGGTGTCACTTTACTTTGGGCTTTTTCATTTAGCTTAATTGGTGTGTATCTGGCAGGCCAGGTAGATGCCTATTTTTCGGTGTTAACGAGAATCATACTTGCCAGCTTAGTGTTTTTGCCTTTTCTAAGAAAACAATGGCTAAAGCCTGGTTTAATGCTCAAGCTGATGGGGGTAGGGGCTGTGCAGTTGGGAATGATGTATGTGTTTTATTACCAGTCATTTCTCTTGTTAACCGTACCCGAAGTCCTTGTATTTACGATATTTACGCCAATTTATGTGACGCTAGCTTATGACTTGTTAGCAGGACGGTTTTCCCCCATTTACTTGTTAACGGCTGGACTGGCTGTATTGGGAGCAGCGGTAATGCGTTATGACAATTTAACCCAAGATTATGTGCTGGGCTTTTTTGTCGTTCAGGCCGCTAATCTCTGTTTTGCATTGGGGCAGGTGGGTTACAAAGTCATTATGCAGCGAGAGTCAGAACAGTTACCCCAGCATGCCGTGTTTGGTTGCTTTTATTTGGGTGCCTTAGTGGTAGCCCTGGTTGCTTGGGGTGTTATGGGGCAGCCCAAATATCCTGAGTCAGGGCTACAATGGGGAATTTTATTATGGCTAGGTATTGTCGCCTCTGGTGTTGGCTATTTTCTTTGGAATAAAGGTGCAACCCTGGTTAATGCCGGGGCACTAGCTATCATGAATAATGCGCTTATTCCTGCAGGCATTCTGGTTAACTTGCTGATTTGGAACCGAAATGCTGATATTTTGAAGCTCTGTTTAGGAGGGAGCTTTATTCTGATTGCTTTACTGTTAAATGAATACCTGGCCAAGCGGTTTGAACGTAGGGGGCCAGTAGAGGCCTAGCTTGTTAGAAATAGTTTGTTGAGATAGTTCGTTGAAAAAGCTTTTTATCGAAGTGTTTGGTATTTTGTTAGGAATGCTTTCTGTTGTGTATACCGTTTCGATAATACACATGGATATGCGCCAAGCTTATTACCAAGAAACAGGAATACTGCCTGAAATGGATCCACGACTCAACGTTACTATTGCTGTTTTTTTGGCTGTCTTTGCTTTAATAGCAGTAGGATTGACTGAGCTGGTTCGGTTGTGGGTATTCGAAAGCCGGATGCTTGAGTTTAAAGCGGCTGTATTATTTGGCTTGATATCAGTTAGCTTTATCCCATGTATGTTTTTTATCCCTGAGCTAGGCTGGTTTGGACTTTTAGGTGTTCAAATAGTATGCATGGGGCTTTTTTACTACTTTCTTAGGCGATTCTGTATAGAGAAGCCCCTGAGTAAGTTGGTAAAGTGATACTCAGGGATCCATCTCCCGCATAAAAGAGCACTTTATAGTGTTATCCTTAAGCTATTAATAAAGATTAATGTAACATCCTTGGTGGTACGAATCAGTTTACATATCTTCAATACTAATAACTTCATCTTTATTAATAGATTTTTTTCTTCCTTTACTATTGATATACCAATAGAACTCTGTCTCCTCGTCAAAAAAGACATTGTCTGTTGTTTCAATTGTTGATCCATCTTTCATCTGAATTATTTTGGGGTTAGCGCAACCAGCTAAAATAACCAAACTTAAAGATAGCAATACTTTTTTCATGATTCGCACCAATATAAATTTGTTTGATTGTATGTTTATTTAACAATAAACACCAGCTTGTTTTGTCACCTCAATGTAAAATAAAATATAATGATAGGGGGGGCGAGCCAACATCCATAAAATTTATATAGCTTGTGTATATGGTTTTATGTTTGAAGATGCGTTGAGAATATTTTAGGTGAAGTCTTTGATCGTTTTTTATTAAGTGAGGTTGCACTGATTTTTAGTGCCGATTATAAATTAAGGATTTTCATAATAACCCTCCAAAAGTAAATCATAATACTTATCGTAGAAGCCATCTTGTTTTATCGCCTGTAAGCCTTTATTAAAAGCTTTAAGTAAAGGCTGTGCATCTTCTCTTGTTTTTGGAAATAATAAATGGGCAGTGCTGCTAAATAAAGGGGTGTGGTGGTAGGTTAAGGTTTGAGCTTGGGGGGCAGAGAATTCTTTTTGTAAAAGACTATAGCCGGCAACTGTAGCCATTAAGAAAAGATCAACTCTTTTTCTTAACAGCATTTTGAAATTAATTTTATCTGACTTATTAACAATTATATTTAATGTGCCAGTCTCTTGAGCTTTCCAAAACTCTGGCGTGTAGGTGTAGCCTCTGGTGGCACCAATTCGGTATCCTTCTAAATCTTTCAGGGTTTTCCATGTTGTAAAAGCAGTGGTTTTTAAATGGAAAAAAACCACATCCTCAGAATATAGCGCGTCGCTGTAATAAAAGGATTTCGCTCTTTCTTCAGAGTGGTACCAAAATGCGGTAGCATGGTATTTCCCTTTTTGTCCTTCTTTATAATTTCTTGCCCATATGTGGTATGTGTAATCCACTTTGTAGCCTTCTCGTTGAAAGGCTTCTGTAATCATGTGGTGAACAAATCCGCCATGCTTGTAATCTTTAGCTGACCAGGGAGGGTATTCGCCAGTGGTGATTTCTAATAAATTTGCTTCTTCTGCAACAGCAGAGAAACTAAGTAAAACGATAAAAAGAGCAGTTAGCAGCCTCATGAGATTTTATTTCAAGTAGAGTGTTAGCTAAAAGCTTAGCAGTTTCTGGCTGAGCTGTACTAGTAGCTGGTGCTGAGAAGGGCTTTGCTTTTGTAGCTGTATCCAGTAAGCTGTTGTTATTGGGTGACTTCGCATCCATCTTCCCACAAGAGAAGGCTGATCTGCCAGGAAGTATTATTTGTAGCTTGACTCTTTTAAGTAACATTAACTGATTGTCAAAGTATATATGGCTAGTGCCTGTAGAGTGGGACGTTGGCACTGTTAGGCTAGACAAAGGTAAATGTTATGCCCTTACTCATTTCTGCGCGTGCTTTTAAGCAGCAAGCAAAATCTATTGTTAAACACTGGCCTCGTGACTCTATTAAACATGCTACGGCAAGAGAATTACTGGCCCAACTATATGGGTTTAACAGTCACCATCACTACATTAACTACCTTAAACATCAAAATGGTCTATTTCCGAAGATAAACCGCACCCTGGTTTTTTCGTTATATCCTGGCTGGATAAAAAAGCTGGCTGCCTTAGCTGGAATTAATGAAATTCAGGCAAAAAATATGATTATTCAATTATGGCCTGGTTTTTTAGAGAACAGTCAATTGGCGAATCAAAAAATGTATGCCAGTAAAATACATTTTTTAGGTGAGTGCGTTGACTTGTTACCCGATAGCACAATCCATTTTACATTTGACGATAAGCCATCTATCAAAGATGTGATTGAGTCATTAGGCTTGCCCCATGTTGAAGTGGCTTACATAACAGCTAATGAGCAGTCTGTCGACTTTACTTATTTATTGAAAAATAAGGATACAGTTGTAGTGCATCCGTATCCTCATCCACAAGCGATTGTGCAACAACTGCCAGAGTCGGGGCCGCGTTTTCTACTTGATGTTCACTTGGGTGGGCTGCTTCGCTACTTGCGGATAGCTGGTTTTGACTGTTTCTATCAGAACAGTGATCTAGGAGATCAAAAGCTTGCATCTATTGCTGAACAGCAGCAGCGTATTCTGTTAAGCCGGGATATTGGTCTGCTAAAGCGAAGTAATGTCTGCTATGGGCGTTGGGTGAGAAATACCGATCCATTGGCTCAGTTTATTGAGATTATGGCGTTTTATCGACTTTATGATTTGGTTCGACCGTTAACCCTATGCAGCAAATGTAATGGTGAAATAAAGGCAGTCAACAAAGATACTATTTATGATCAGGTGCCTGAAGGTGTGTTTGAATTTTATGATGAGTTTAATCAATGCCAGAGTTGTCAGCAGGTGTACTGGAAAGGTAGTCATTACCAGAAGATTCAAGCAATTTTAGAAAAAGTTTCTCTTTAGTTTTGTGGGTGCTCTATAGAAAACGACAACTGAATTATTTGGTACGGTACGCTCAACAGTGCTTGATTTGGTCAGTTTGTTGTATTGATGAGTTACCTCCCCCTGTTTGTATGGTGTTGACTTAATTCAACCACAGGCTTGTATTAGTGCTATTTATAGGTAGTATGCTTGACTATAAATTACCAGAATTATCTATTGTTTAGGGCTGAAGAAAAGGCTCTAAAAAGCAACTAAATGCAGGAATCGGGTTGGGCTCAGAACTACTATGCATTGTCCGTTTTGTGGTGCGCATGACACTAAGGTCACAGACTCTCGGTTAGTAACTGAGGGTAACCAGGTAAGGCGGCGTCGTGAATGTCTGTCTTGTAGCGAGCGTTTTACGACTTATGAAACTGTTGAGCTGGTGATGCCTCGGTTGATTAAGCAAGACGGAAGTCGTGAGCCTTTCGATGAAGATAAACTGCGAGGGGGAATGCTGCGTGCTTTGGAGAAGCGCCCGGTCAGTATGGAGCAGGTAGAAGAGGCCATTAGCCGACTTAAGCACCGGGTTCGAGCCAGGGGAGAAAGAGAGGTGGAATCTTTGCTGGTTGGCGAAATGGTTATGCACGAGCTAAAAAAACTGGATGAAGTTGCTTATATTCGTTTTGCTTCCGTGTATCGGCAATTTAAGGATTTAAACGAGTTTCGTGAGGAAATTGACCGGCTAAAGCAGGACAGTGAAAGCTGACGCTTTTCAAATCGGTATTTTTCTACTCCTCTTTCTATTGAGATTGTCGCAAAAGTCATTTTTAGCACCCTCTCCTGCTGGGAGAGGGCTGGGGTGAGGGTGAACCCCTCATCCTAACCTTCTCCCCACGGGGGAGAAGGGGTTTGATTTGAAATACTTTCGCGACACCCTCTTTTTGTTTTGTGGCAATTTTAATGAGGTGAACGCGTGTCAACAGAATTCTCTGCCATTGACCATGCCATGATGAGCCGTGCCTTACAGTTGGCAAAACAGGGGCTATATACAACTAGGCCGAACCCTCGGGTAGGTTGTGTGGTAGTTAAAGAGGGTAAAGTTATTGGTGAGGGCTGGCACCAGAGAGCTGGTGAACCCCATGCGGAAGTTCATGCGCTTAAACAAGCTGGAGCAGCAGCAAAAGGTAGTACTGTTTATGTCACTCTTGAACCTTGTAGCCATTTTGGTAGAACCCCACCCTGTGCTGATGCTTTAGTAGAAGCGGGTGCTGCCAAAGTCATTATTGCCATGCTTGACCCCAACCCACTGGTTGCTGGAAGTGGGAAAAAACTCTTGCAACAACAAGGAATTGATGTGGAAGTAGGATTGCTGTACGGGGAGGCTTATCAGCTTAACCAGGGGTTTTGCCAGCGTATGACTATTAAACGACCGCTAGTGCGCTGCAAGCTTGCTATGAGTATCGATGGCCGTACAGCTAAAGCCAGTGGTGAAAGTCAGTGGATTACAGGATCTGCTGCCAGAGCTGATGTGCAGCAGTGGCGTGCCAGAAGTTGTGCAGTGATAACTGGCGTCAAAACAATTATTGATGACGATGCAGCATTAACCGTTCGCTCTGAGCAGCTCCACATAGAGGCTGCAAAAGCGTGCCCACCGCCCTTGCGCGTTGTTGTCGATAGTCAGCTTAAAATACCAGTATCAGCAAAAATATTTAATGGTGCAGGTAAAGTACTGGTTGCGACGACTTGTAAAGAGCCCAATGCGATTAGTCGTATAGAAAAGCTGGGAGCAGAAGTTGTCGTATTTAATGATACAAGTACGACAGGTTCAGTAAGTGGTGATAATAGTAATCAGCGGGTGCCTTTAGATTTATTACTTAACTACTTGGCTGAGCACTGTCACTGTAATGAAGTTATGATCGAAGCTGGTTCTACCCTGGCTGGTGCATTTACTAAAGCGGGGTTGGTAGACGAACTAATAGTGTATATGGCTCCTGTTATTATGGGGCATGAGGCAAAGCCATTATTAACGGTTTTCGATATGCCCAAAATGGCGGATAATATTGCTCTTGAAATGAGAGATGTTCGCCAAATAGGTAGAGACTGGCGAATGCTGATCCAACCCATTAATAAGCTTAGTTAGCTATCTTATGTTTACAGGCATCATTCAAGCGGTTGGTATAATCCGCTCGCTTAGCCCCCATGCAGGGGACTTATCGCTTACCATTGATACTCAGGATTTAAGGATAGCAGGTGTGCAATTGGGTGATTCCATTGCGACCAATGGTGTCTGTTTGACGGTTGTAAAACTTGGCCAGCAAAGTTTTACCGCTGATGTATCAGCAGAAAGTTTACGTTGCTCCACTTTGGCAGACTTAAAAGCAGGGGACCCTGTTAATTTAGAAAAAGCCATGACTCCAACCACCCATTTTGGTGGCCATATCGTCAGTGGTCATGTTGATGGTGTTGGGACGATAGTTAAACATTTTAAAGATGCTCGAGCTCATCGGTTTTGGCTAGAAGCGCCAGCTCAACTGGCAAAATATATTGCTGAAAAAGGCTCGATAACGGTTGATGGTGTCAGCTTAACAGTCAATGAAGTTAGTGGTAGTCAGTTTTTACTTAATATTGTTCCTCATACCATTACTAACACTATTATTAAACACTATAGCCAAGGCACTCAGGTTAATCTTGAAGTGGATATTATCGCTCGGTATTTAGAGCGCTTATTAACAGCAACTGATCAGCAGTCTGAATCCCCTATAAATAAAGCATTTTTAGCCACTCATGGCTTCTTGAAGTAACAGGCGGAAATACTATGCAGCTAAATGCCATTGAGGAAATAATCGAAGATATTCGTCAGGGTAAGATGGTTATCTTGATGGATGATGAAGATAGGGAAAATGAAGGTGACCTGATTATTGCCGCTGAAAAAGTGACGCCAGAGGCAGTAAACTTTATGGCGAGTAAAGCACGAGGGCTGATTTGTTTAACTCTGACTGGCGAACGTTGTGATTATTTAGGTTTGCCCTCTATGGTGCAGGGCAAGAATGGTGGTCAATATGGCACACCATTTACTGTTTCAATTGAAGCGGCCCATGGAGTCACTACTGGTATTTCTGCTGCAGATAGGGCAAAAACAATTCAAGTGGCGGTCGCGCCTGACAGTAAACCAGATGATATTGTTCAGCCTGGTCATATCTTTCCTCTGAGAGCGCAGCCGGGTGGCGTGCTGAGTAGAGCGGGCCATACTGAAGCTGGTTGTGATCTGGCCAGGTTGGCAGGGCTGACACCTGCTGCAGCTATTGTGGAAATTATGAACGAAGATGGTACCATGGCCCGCCGGCCAGACCTGGAAACATTTGCGGAGACGCATGGGTTAAAAATCGGTACCATTGCCGACTTGATTCACTATCGGATATTAAATGAAAGAACCGTTACAAAAGTGGATCAGCAAACGTTAACAACCGAGTTTGGCGAGTTTGAACTCACAGCGTTTAAAGATTCTATTCAAGGTAATACCCATATTGCATTGGCACTTGGTGAAATCGGTACAGATGAGCCGACCCTGGTAAGGGTGCATGTGACTGACCCGATTCGTGATTTGCTAGCAGCGCAGCCTCCTCAGCATTCAAGCTGGAGTATTCAAAAAGCGCTTAAAAAGGTGGCAGATGAAGGTAAAGGGGTAGTGGTGCTGTTGAACCCAACAGCCTCACTAGATTTTCAAGGTAGCATGAACCGATTTTTTCACCCGGAGCAAAGCCAGCGAGCACCAGGCCAATCTGGCTCAGGGGCTTACTTAATGGTTGGGACCGGCTCACAAATTCTTAGAGAGCTAGGGGTAGGTAAAATGAAACTGCTTAGCTCGCCAATGAAATTTGGTGCTATTTCTGGGTTTGAATTAGAAATTTGTGAATATATCCCGTTTGAAGAGGCATAGTAATCAATGTCAGAAATTAACACAGTAGAAGGCTTCTTAACCCCCAATGATGGTAAATATGTCATCGTTGTTGCTCGCTGGAATGGCTTTGTGGTTGAGAGCTTACTGCAAGGGGCTATTGATACACTGATTAGGCATGGTATTGATCGGGATAACATAACGATTGTTCGTTGCCCAGGTGCATTTGAAATTCCTCTCACTGTAAAGAAAGTTGCCAAGCAGGGGCAATATGATGCCATTATTGCTTTAGGTGCAGTGATTCGTGGCGGTACCCCTCACTTTGAGTATGTGGCCGGCGAGTGTACCAAAGGGCTAAGCACCATTTCTTTAGACTATGAACTACCCATTAGCTTTGGTGTGCTGACAGTAGACACTATTGAACAGGCGATCGAGCGTTCTGGTACCAAGGCGGGTAACAAAGGCGAAGAAGCGGCTTTGTCAGCGCTGGAAATGGTAAGTTTGTTAAGTAATTTAGAGGCTTAAGTTAAGTGAGCGACGCAGTATCACACCCTACTGGGGATAAACCCAAACCTTCAGCTCGCCGTAAGGCTCGTCAGTTTGCACTGCAAGCACTTTATCAATGGCACATGGCTGGTGGTAATGTGGCAGCAATTGAAGCGCAATTTCGTACTGATAATGACATGAAAAAAGTGGATGTCAGCTATTTTCATGATTTGCTTCATGGTGTTACCCATAGCCTGGCTGATATCCAACAAGCTATTGAGCCTTATCTAGACCGCGATTTAAAAGAGCTTGATCCAGTTGAACTAAACACCCTTCGTATCGGGGCCTTTGAGCTGTTAAAGCGAATTGATGTTCCCTATAAAGTGGTAATTAATGAATCAATTGAGCTGGCCAAGCGGTTTGGTGCTGAGGAAAGCCATCGATATGTTAATGGGGTGTTGGACAAAGTCGCTGCTAGAGCCCGTTATCAGGAAGTCAATAGCCACCGGCTGAAACCATAGTTCAAACCGTTCATTGTGCTCTGATGAGCTACCTATGATCGGGTGAAATATCCAAGCTGTCAGTAAATCAGTGGATTTTGGTAAAGATTGAGCGAATTCCAACTCATTGCTAATTATTTTAATCAGCCATCCCTGACCTCGGTAGGTGAGATCCCTGCTGAAATAGGGATAGGTGATGACTGTGCGCTACTCTCAATTCCTGAACAGCAACGACTGGCTGTGTCTATAGATACATTGGTTGCTGATGTTCACTTTCCTGCGGAAGCAGCCGCAGAGCAAATTGGTTATCGTGCCCTTGCTGTGAGTGTCAGTGACCTGGCGGCAATGGGAGCCACTCCAAGCTGGTTTACCCTTGCCTTGACCCTCCCTGAAGCCAATGAGTATTGGTTGGCGGAGTTTGCCAAGGGCCTTAGTCTTGCAGCAAGCCAGTTTGGCATTAGGCTGATAGGAGGTGATACCACTAAAGGGCCTTTGACGATTTCCATCCAGGTACAAGGAATGGTCAGTGCCAGGCATGCCATGCTGCGCAGTAATGCGAAGGTGGGTGATCATATTTATGTGTCTGGCACCTTGGGTGATGCAGCAGCAGCGCTTGACTATGTGATCCCCCAGCCAACCCTGGCAGCTGCTAATGAAAATTCCTCTGTCGCTTATTTGTATCAGCGCTACTTCCAGCCAGAACCACGTTTGGCTCTGGGTAAGCAGTTGGCAGCACTCGGTGTAAATTGTGCCATTGATATTTCTGATGGATTACTGGCTGATTTAGGCCATATCCTGTCAGCCAGTGCCAAAGTGGGGCCGTGTTTGGGGGCGCAAATTGACCTCACTGACCTGCCTATCTCCAAAGCGCTTATGAGCCACACAGATAAAGCCCGAGCAACTAGTTTAGCTTTAACAGGAGGGGATGATTATGAGCTGTGTTTTACAGTACCTGCAGATCTTATCCAGCAACTGTCTCCTTTGATTGAAGCTGGTGAAATAACCCTGATAGGCCATATTACTGCTCAGCCAGGCATAGTCGATAATCTTGGTCAGCCAGTGATGGTTGCCTGCTCTGGCTATCAACACTTTTAGTGGTGCCCTTTATATGTCCGAAATCCCAAAAGTAACTCTAGCGAGTGTCTTACGTAACCCTGTTCATTGTCTGGCTTTTGGCTTTGGCAGTGGAACCGCGCCAATAGCTCCAGGGACATTCGGTACCTTGGCAGCAGTGCCTATTTGGCTGTTGTTGTGTCAGTTACCACTGGTTTGGTACAGCCTGATAGTATTGGTTGCTGCTGTTGTGGGGGTCTGGCTGTGTGGTAAAGCAGCAGAAGATCTCAAGGTGCATGATCATCCTGGCATTGTTTGGGATGAAATGGTGGGCTACTGGATTACTATGTGGGCTGCTCCTGCTGGATGGTACTGGCCAATATTAGGTTTTGCGCTGTTTAGGCTTTTTGATATCTGGAAGCCTTGGCCAATTTCAGTGGCTGATCAACACCTTAAGGGGGGGGTTGGGATAATGCTGGATGATTTGTTGGCTGGATTGTTTGCCCTGGGAGTAATGCAGCTAGCTTATTATTGGGCAGTCTAATATAGCGCTACACTTAGTTCATAATTCTGTCATTAAATGCTGTCATTGAAAATGATGCAGTGGGTCATGGAGGGGGTGATGAGTAAAAGAATCCTAACCTTAAGTTTGCTTGCTGGCATAAGCTACTCACTGTTCTGTTCTGCTGAGCCACAGGTTAGTGTGGTGGGTTTGTTTAGTGGTAAAGCCGTCGTCAATATTGATGGTAAAAGGTACATATTAAAGCAGGGTAAAACAGGGCCAAAAGGCATTAAGTTGATTAGTGCCAATGCTTCAGAGGCTGTACTGGAAATAAATGGTAAAACCCGCACCTTTGGTTTGTCACGTGACTACAGCAGTCAATATTCTGCACCCAAAAAAGTAACAGTTACCCTTAACCGCTCTTCAGACGGCCATTACTATGCCTATGGTGCTATCAATGGGGTGCCCACAAAATTTCTGGTTGATACTGGTGCTACTTCTGTTGCAATGAACTCGATAGTAGCCAAGGCAGCTGGGGTTAATTATATTGCCGACGGTACTCCAATTAATACGGCAACTGCCAGTGATATAGTCAAAACCTTTAAAGTAAAGTTGCAGTCAGTGAGTATTGGCGGTATCAAGGTCAATAATGTTGAGGCAGGGGTTCATGAAGGTCGAATGCCAGATATTACCCTGTTAGGTATGAGCTTTCTTCGTCATGTCAAAATGATCGAAGAAGGTAATGTATTAACGTTAGAGCAAAAGTATTAGTAACTGTAATTGTCATCTGCGAAGGGATTGTTTTTTTTAGTCTTGATAAAAACTGTTGGCTAAGCCATCTCATAGCAGTAGTGAGTTAGGAGTGATTGTGTCGGTATCATTTGTTGCTTCATCAAAGCTTCCCACCCCGTTTGGAGTGTTCGATATGCACGGCTTTATAGATGAGCTGACTGGTAAAGAGCATGTTGCACTAACAATGGGGAATGTTAGTGATGGTGAACCAGTATTAGCACGTGTTCATTCCGAGTGTTTGACAGGTGATGCATTATTTAGTTTGCGTTGTGATTGTGGGGCTCAGCTTCAGGCTGCATTAAAAGCAATCGCAGAAGTAGAGCGAGGAATTATTCTTTATTTACGGCAAGAAGGCCGGGGAATTGGCCTGTTAAATAAGATCAAAGCTTATCACTTACAAGATGGTGGCGCAGATACTGTTGAGGCTAATGAACAGTTGGGTTTTGCAGCAGACTTGCGTCGTTATGATATGTGTCAGCCAATACTGAAGTATTTGGGGATTGGTAGCCTGTGTTTAATGACAAATAACCCTGCAAAAGTCGCTGCCCTGGAGAAAGCGGGCTTAAAAATCATTGAGCGAAAACCGATAGAGACTGGCAGAAACCCCCATAACGAACGTTACTTGTTGACTAAGGCAGATAAGATGGGGCATTGGATTACGCCTCCCGAAACCTAAAAATGACACTATATACAACTAAAAAAGCCAGCAATTTGCTGGCTTTTTTAGTTGGCTTACAAAGCTAGTCAAGCAAGAGAGGTGTGAGCCTTTGGTTCTGCAGCTAAACGTGCTTTCACTGTAGTAACAATACTTGCTACATCTAAACCACATGCTGTGAGTTGTTCACTGCGCTTGGCTTGCTCAATAAACTGATCAGGAATACCTAAGTTAATAACTGATACGTTAATGTCCAGTTGATGGAGTAGTTCGTTAACGCCTGAACCTGCGCCACCCAACACAGCGCCATCTTCAATAGTTACCAATAATTTATGGCTTTCTGCTAGTTGCTTGACGAGCTCCTCATCCAAGGGTTTGGCAAAGCGCATATTGGCAACTGTTGCACCTAGTTCATCAGCAGCTTCAAGGGCATTTTCTAGTAATGTGCCAAATGCAAGGATAGCAGCATCATGACCTTGTTTAACTACTTCACCTTTGCCAATAGGTAGGATTTCAAGCCCTTCAGTAATCTCAGTACCTACTCCTGTACCACGAGGATAGCGAACAGCTGCAGGCCCTTGGTGTTGGTAGCCTGTAGACAGCATGAGTCGGGTTTCGTTTTCATCAGAAGGGGTCATGATGACCATTTCAGGAATACAACGAAGGTAGGCAATATCATAGCAACCGGCATGGGTTGGGCCATCTTCACCAACCAAGCCAGCACGGTCAATAGCAAATAGGACGTCAAGGTTTTGTACTGCAACATCATGCACTAACTGGTCATAGGCACGCTGTAAAAAGGTTGAGTAGATAGCAACCACAGGCTTTAATCCTTCACAGGCCATACCTGCTGCAAGAGTAACAGCATGTTGTTCAGCAATGGCAACATCAAAATAACGGTCAGGATACTGCTCAGCAAACTGAATCAGGTCTGATCCTTCTTTCATGGCAGGGGTAATCCCTATCAGCTTCTCATCAGCTGCTGCCATGTCACACAACCAACTGCCAAACACATTGGAGAATTTGGGCTTTTTCACTTTTGGAGCAACAGGCTTAACTGGCGGTGCTGGCTCTAGTTTAGTAATGGCATGGTAACCAATGGGGTCTTCTTCAGCAGGATTAAAACCTTTGCCTTTTCGGGTAACTACATGAAGAAACTGAGGGCCTTTCAGGTCCTTAATATTGCTTAAAGTATGAACCAGTGTTTCCAGGTCATGGCCATCAATAGGGCCGATATAGTTAAAACCAAGTTCCTCGAACAATGTGCCAGGAACTACCATGCCTTTCACATGCTCTTCAGTTCGGCGGGCTAACTCCCAGGCTTTGGGGATGTTACTTAATACCTTTTTGCTGCCCTCGCGCATGGAGTGGTACATTTTGCTAGACAGAATTTTAGCAAAGTAGTTAGAAAGTCCACCCACATTATTAGAAATAGACATGTCATTGTCATTAAGAATGACCAGCATATTGGCATTAACGTCTGATGCATGGTTAAGTGCTTCAAAAGCCATACCTGCTGTGATTGCACCATCACCAATAACAGCAATGGATTTACGGTCTTCGCCTTGCAGTTTTGAGGCAATTGCCATGCCTAAGGCTGCACTGATGGATGTGCTGGAGTGACCGACCCCAAACGTGTCGTATGGGCTCTCAGAGCGTTTGGGAAAGCCTGCCAGTCCATCCTTCTGGCGCAGGGTGTCCATCAACTGGCGTCTGCCAGTCAGCAGTTTGTGAGGGTAGGCTTGGTGGCCAACATCCCATACCAGTCGGTCGTATGGGGTATTAAACACATAGTGAAGGGCGATGGTGAGTTCAATGACTCCCAGCCCAGCACCAAAGTGTCCGCCGGTCTGGCCAACACAAAAAAGTAAATATTCTCGAAGTTCTTTTACAAGTTGCGGCAGTTGTTCTTCAGATAGTTTGCGTAAATGTTCTGGCAAATCCACCTGATTCAAAAGTGGTGTAGCTGGTTTTGTTAGAGGAATCTCATTAAACATTGACATGCAAACTCATTCTAAAATGGGGATGAGCTCAGGCTTTAAGCAGGTAATGCTGGAAAGTGCTTTATACTGCACTAGTGGTACACCGTTAGTTTACGTAAGGGGCACCACTAGCACCCTGTGACCCAAAGCGGGCTATTTTACCTGAATTATGAATTTTTGACCATTTCAACAGGGTTTGTTCTAGCCAGAATACTTCACCAATCTACAGAAATGTTGGAGGTACTAATAGAGTTGTAGTCTGTATGAATGCCACTCAACTATAGTTCATATTTCTAGTATTGAGTTATGCACTCAGGTTAGTGATTCCTTTGGATAATAAGTAATGCCAGCTGCTTGAGTGGGGCAGCTGCTTGGCCAAGTGGTGCTAAAATAGCCAGTGCTTCATCAGTTAGTTGCTGAGCCTTTTGTTTAGCTTGTGATAAGCCCATTATGGCTGGATAGGTAGGCTTGTCATTAGCAATATCTGCTCCCTGAGTTTTACCTAAGGTTTCAGTATCAGACTCAATGTCCAATATGTCATCCTGAATTTGAAAAGCAAGACCGACGGCGTCTGCAAAGCGACCTAGCTGCTGCCAGGCTGACTCCTCTACTTGATTACTGGCCAGTGCACCCAGTTGGATACTGGCTTTGATGAGTGCGCCAGTTTTGCAATGGTGCATATTTTCAAGCTGCTCAAGCGAGAGTTGCTTACCAACAGAGCTTAGATCAATTGACTGGCCTGCAACCATGCCATTCATGCCTGATGCCTGTGCCAATATTTGGATTTGCTTGAGTTTGGTTGAGGGTGGCAGAACGCAATCTGGATACCAGTCGTTGGTAGATAAAGCTTCAAATGCTAGCGCTTGGAGTGCATCACCTGCAAGAATTGCAGTGGCTTCATCAAAAGCAATATGGCAAGTTGGTTGGCCACGACGTAGCGCATCATCATCCATTGCGGGCAGGTCGTCGTGAATCAGGGAGTAGGTATGGATGCACTCAATAGCCATTGCTGCTGGGTCAGCATTTTCTAGGCTGCCATTTAGCCCAGCACATGTTGCATAAGTGAGTAATGGACGAAGCCGCTTTCCACCTTGGGTTAAGCTATAGTTGATTGCTTTTTTTAAATAAGGTGCAGTATTTGGGCGGCTACTTACAAGGTTATCAAGCAAATGGTTGGCTCGCTGTTGTAACTCAACCAGTTGCTTCTGTTGCGACATCATAATAGCTAACTACTCTTCGGTATCAAATGGCTCAATGGTTTGTAGGCCATTTTTTTCAAGCAATAAATTCACTTTTTGCTCTGCTTTAGTTAATGACTGCTGACATTCGCGAGTGAGCTTGATGCCTTGTTCAAAGGCTTGTAATGAATCTTCTAAGGAAAGTTCACCTGATTCAAGTTGTTCGACTAGTGTTTCTAGCGCTGTCAATGACTCCTCAAATGAGGTTGAGGCTTTTTTTCTGGCCATAAGCATACTCCCCTGTTGATGGTTGGCAACAGTACCTAACCCAGCCTTGCCGGTCAATGGGGTGCGTTTTTTAAGAAACTGACTAGACTTTGAAACTGGGGCATCTCTACAAACTTTCAACCTTATAGATTAAGGAGTGTACCGGTGGATCTTGCGACACTGGTAGGGCTACTTGGCGCATTTGGTATCGTCTTGGCGGCGATGGTGCTGGGCGGTTCGGTGCTGGTATTTGTTAATGTACCGTCACTGTTAATTGTTATTGGTGGCAGTATTTTTGTTGTTTTAATGAAGTTCACATTGAAGCAATTTTTGAGTGCTGTGGGGGTGATGGGTAAGTCCTTCAAGTTCAACTCTGTCGACTTAAATGTGTTGATGGAGCAGATTATTGACCTGGCTGAAACTGCGCGGAAAGGTGGTTTACTGGCATTGGAAGATAAGCAAGTTGACCATGAGTTTTTGCAAAAGGGTATTCAAATGCTGGTGGATGGCCATGACCCGGAAGTGGTTAAGGCTGTGCTTTCCAAGGATATGCGACTGGCTATTGCTCGTCATGAGTTGGGGGCGAAAATTTTTTCATCTATTGGCGATGTGGGGCCAGCGATGGGAATGATTGGGACATTAGTAGGCTTGGTACAGATGCTATCCAATATGTCTGATCCTAAGTCAATTGGCCCTGCAATGGCGGTTGCTCTGTTAACTACCTTATATGGTGCAATGCTAGCAACAATGGTTGCGCTGCCTGTAGCAGATAAGTTATCAGTGCGTCGTGATGAAGAAGCGTTAAGTAAATCATTGATTATTGATGCGCTACTAGCCATACAAGAAGGGCAAAACCCTCGAGTGATTCAAACCATGCTGAAAACTTATCTGCCGGAAGGAGTGCGTGGCTCTGAGGAAGGCTGAAAGGTCAAGCTATGGCTGATGATAATGACGAATGCGAATGCCCGCCGTGCCCGGCCGGGATACCTGCTTGGGTAATGACATTTGCTGACTTGATGTCATTGCTGATGTGCTTTTTTGTCTTGTTACTCTCATTTTCTGAAATGGATGTTAAAAAATACAAACAGATTGCTGGCTCCATGGCCAGTGCATTTGGTGTGCAAAATATTATTAAGCAAAAAGATATTCCCAAGGGTACCAGTGTTATTCAGCAAGAGTTTAGCCCTGGGCGCCCTGAGCCTACGCCATTAAATATTATTCAACAGCATACGACAGATGTAACCAAGCAAGAACTGGAGGCCAGTACGGAGCAGCTTGAGGCTGCTGATGGGGTTCAGAGTGAAAAGTTTCAAGAGTTGATTGAAATCATGCAGCAGTTGCAAGAAGAACTCGATCAGGAGGCGATGAAGCTAGCTAATTCACTTCAAGAAGAAATTGATAAGGGGAATATTGAGGTAGAAACCAAAGGACGAAAAATAGTGATTCGGGTTCAGGAGAAAGGCTCTTTTCCTTCTGGGTCTGCCGAATTGCAGCCAGATTTCATTCCCGTGATGGCAAAAATAGCAGAAGTGTTGTCTAGTCATAAGGGTAGTATTTCTGTAGAAGGCCATACTGACTCAATTCCAATTGATACAGAAGAGTTTCCATCAAACTGGGCGCTAGCATCAGCCAGAGCAGTTTCTGTGGCGCATGAGCTGATGGCCGATTCTCGTATGGATCAAAGTCGGTTTCAAATTAAAGGTTTGGCTGATACCCGGCCTCTGGTGGATAACGAAACGCCAAGCAATCGGGCAAAAAATCGTCGAGTAGAAATTGTGATAAAACAAGGAGAGGATAAAGAGCTTAAAGATGGCTTGAATGAGTTAAAAGCTGAAGACAAGGATCTATTTGAAAAATTACAGGAGAAAGAGCCAGACTTTTTCTTAACGCCAGATGAGATTTTTTAACTGAGATTTCAAACGATGGAAGAGCGCCGCCGTTTTTTTCGCATAGATGATAAAGTAGGACTATACTTTAAAGCCATTTCTGAGCAGGAATGGGGGCAGTATAAAGACAGCGGTATTGCTCCAACTACAGACTCACAAGGTTTACCTTGTCCCGCATTAGAGCAGCAAATAACAGATGCAATAAATAGTTTAAGGCAAGTTTCTGGCGAAGCCGCCGAAGTAGCCTGGCTACTTAATACCAAAGTTAATGGTTTGATGGAACTCATTGCTGAAGATACTGCGCTCCCTGAGTTGGTAAAATCAATGGATGTGAATATCAGCGCTTGTGGAATGGCGTTTCGGGCAATGAAGTCTTTGCAGCAAAATCAACTGTTGTATTTGGAAATTACTTTGAAGCAACAGGAGCAGCCATTGATAGCACTTGCAAAGGTGGTCAGTTGTAGTGAGCTTGAAGAAGCAGCAAGCCTTGAGCAGTTTCTGGTGAGAGTGGACTTTTGTGATATTGAGCCAGATGCTCAGGAACTATTGATTCAGTATGTAGTTAAGCAGCAGGGCCAACTGCTACAACAGAAAAAACATCGTAAGTGAAGAGCATTAAAAAAGCCCCAATAACAGATGCTATTGGGGCTTATAAATAAGACAGTCTTACTACTTAACTAGTTTTTTTTGTTCCACACATTTTGGTCCATAGTACGATCCAAGAATGGGAATTTCTTACGGTCAAATACAGGTTTCTTGTTAGCTTTCAATTGCTCATCAAAATCTTTCAATACTGTAAAAGCAATCTTAGACAACAATAAGATGGCAATAATGTTAATGATGGCCATTACACCCATTGACAAGTCAGCCATATTCCAAACCAGGCTTACTTTTGCTACTGCACCGAATAAAATCATGCCAAGTACAACTAGGCGATACGCAAATAGTAAGGCTTTACTTTCCTTGATAAACATCAAGTTAGTTTCGCCATAGTAATAGTTTGCAACGATAGATGTGAAAGCAAACAATAAGATAGCGAAGGCAATAAAGTAGCTACCCCAGGTGCCTACGTGCTCAGTAAGGGCTTCTTGAGTTAAGTTTGAGCCACTAAGTTCGCTTCCAGGTACTAGCTGGTTAGATAGTAGAACGATAGCTGCAGTCGCTGTACAGATAACCACTGTATCTATGAACACACCCATCATTGAGACAATACCTTGGGTTGCTGGGTGTGGTGGATTAGGGCTGGCAACTGCAGCAGCGTTTGGTGCACTACCCATACCCGCTTCGTTAGAGAATAAGCCACGCTTCAAGCCGTTCATGAAGGCTTCTTTAATCATCCAGCCAGCAGCACCACCTGCAGCGCTTTCTAGTTTGAAAGCATGATCAAAGATAGTGGAAAATACGCCAGGTAATTTGTCAATGTTCATGAGGATAACAACGACGGCTATCAGCAGATAAATCAGCGCCATGACTGGCACGCAGTATTCTGCAAAGCGGGCAATAGAACGGATTCCGCCAAAGATAACAATGGCCGCAACAATAATAATGGCGAAGCCAATGTAGTAATCAATAAACTTGATGTCGCCTGTGTTAAAGGCAGTTTGCATGGCTGCAGAGATGGTGTTGGATTGAACGGCATTGAACACCAAGCCAAATGCAATAATTAAGCTGATAGCAAAGATAATTCCTAGCCAGCGTTGTCCTAGGCCTTTTTGAATATAGTAAGCAGGGCCTCCACGGAAGGTGCCATCGCCACTATCTGTTTTGTAAACCTGAGCTAGGGTACACTCAATAAAACTAGTAGCCATACCAAGCAGAGCGATTACCCACATCCAGAAAATAGCGCCTGGACCGCCCGCATAGATAGCCGTTGCTACCCCAGCTAGATTTCCTGTGCCTACCCGTGCTGCTAAGCTGGTACAAAATGCCTGGAAGGAGGAAATATTGCCGTCACTGCTTTGGCGACTGCTAAACAGGGCTTTAGCTGAATAACCAAACCGTCTGATTTGAATAAAGCCTGAAAAAACTGTGAAATAAATCCCTGCAGCTAATAGCAACCATATCAGAAGGTTACCCCAGATAAGGCCGTTACCGGCATCAACAAAGCTGCTAAGCGCTTGTTCCAAAGCTTCAAGGCTGGTCACTGTTTCTGTTGTACTCATACTGCATACCTTTGTTTTACTACTTAAGTTGGCGATGCATAGTGACATTGCCGATAAGACATACATAAGGAGGCGAAGCATAATGGTGGTAAGTCGCTTTTTAAATAGTACTTATACGTAGTGACATAAAATAAAAAATATGGCTAATGAGGTTGGTGAGGTATAATTTGATAGTGCCAGACATTAAAACAGAAAAAAGTTAACTTATTGAAATATAATAACTTATTGTTTAATTTTGATGCCGGGATTCAAGCAGTCAGGCTGCATATGCTTTGTGTCTAACAAGTGTTTTGAAATAGAAACATTTTTTTTAAAATGTTTAAAATGTGATCTATATAAGGGGCGGAATACGCTTCTTAAGGCCTTCAATTCGCTTTGTAAATAAATAAGTTCAAGAAAAACAGTATAACTACCTACCTGTATGTGAACTTAGGTGCTTATTTAGGCCTGGTTATTTAGTCAAAATGTCTGAAACTTGAGTAAGAAGAGTCTGACTTCAAGCAGGGTAATCATTGGATTAGACTTGAATAATTATAAAGCAGAACAAATATTGGCAAGCTGTTGTCACTAGATAGCGGTTATTAATGAGTTTTTTAGTGAGCGTAATACAAGGTCTGTAGGCTTAGGGAAATGCCTGAATTGGTAAAATAGCAAAGAACGCTACTAGAAGTATGATCTTTATCGCTATAATTGTTGAATAGACTGCAATGCTAAAGCTCTACCTCTCACACAGTCAGGTCGATATAGAGGATGTCAACGTCTAAACGGTTTCAAGTATTTGTTAGTTCTACCTATCGTGACTTGGTAGATGAGCGTCAGCAGGTATTTCTCGCCTTGCTTGGGTTGGGCTGTATTCCTGTTGGGCCTGAATTTATCCCTGGATTTGATAATGATAGCGACGATTGCTGGCCAAAGGTACGCCAGCAAATTGATGAAAGCGACTATGTCGTCTTATTGCTTTCTGGGCGCTATGGCACTTTGACTCAAAGTGGGATTAGTTTTTTACATCGTGAGTATACCTATGCAAATACGCTAAAGAAGCCAATTTTGTGCTTTATTCGCGATCCTCGTTATCCATTAGCACCCAACAAAAAAGAAAGAACAGCTGATGGGGTTGCCCGTTTCAGGGTATTCCGTGATTCTTTGCAAAAGCATGAACACTTATCCTGGGATACCACTGACAGTTTAATCATGTCGCTGCGTCAATATCTGCCGCAGTTTATGGGTAAGCATGAGGCAGTTGGCTGGGTTAGGGCTAATGCGCTTCCTGATCAGCAAAACCAGCAGGGGGCTAAACTGAGCTTTTCTGAGCAACTGACTGAGTTGCAGGAAGTGAAAAATGCGTTGAATTATCCTGACATGCTGCAGCAAAATCGTTCTGTTGCCTTACTTAAGCAGTCTGTTGAGTTGACCTATATCTGTAATATCTATATTCAGGGTAACTGTAAGCTGATAACTGAAAAAGCATCGTTGCTTTGGCAAGATATTTTTACTGCGTTTGTTAGCCATATGCAGCAAAGTGCCTCAGAAGACCGAATTAAGCAATCATTAGCGCATTTTTTAGAAGAGCGTTTTGCTAACACGATTTATGAGCAAAATCAGGAAGTTCATGCAATTAACGACTTTCAGTTTACTGATACCTCGCTACGAATGATTCGCTTGCACTTACGGCGGATGGGGTTGATTAGAAAGGATACCTTGCGCTCAAGTCGAACTCGCTCTGTTTGGCAGTTAACTCCAATTGGGCGCAAGGCATTGCAGGATCTTTCAATAGCTGAAACCATGAAATCCTAAGGTTTGCCATCGGCTATATTATAGTGCTTCGCCTCTGAGATTAAGTACTACCTCCTGTAGTTTGTCTGCAGAAACGGCTTCTGGTTGAATTAAGTCACCAGTTATTACTGAGACTTTGGACCAAAAGCGCTTTGGACGCTTCGTTAGAGCGTGCCCTCCTTTATGGCTGAAGAAGCTACCCCATAAACCTCGCAATGCCATTGGGATGACGGGGACAGGGTCGCGTTCGATAATTTTTTCAATACCTCTTTTAAACTCATTAATTTCTCCGTCTTTGGTGAGCTTGCCTTCAGGGAAAATGCAAACTAACTCCCCTTGTTTGAGTGCTTCAGAAATACGTTCAAATGCAGCATTAAATGTGTCAGGATTTTGATTGCGAGAAGTAATAGGTATTGCCTTAGCAACTCGAAAAATAAAATTCAGTACCGGTAGATCATAGATAGGCTTATACATCACAAAGCGTACAGGTCGGTGACAGGTGCCGGCTAGTAATAGAGCGTCTACATAACTGACATGGTTACAAACAATCACGCCAGGACCATCATCTGGAATTTTATTGATATTCTCACTACGTACTCGATACATGGTGTGCGTAAGTAAATAGATTAAAAAGCGCATGGCGAATTCAGGTACAGTCGAATATACATACACCGCTATGACTGCATTGAGTAAAGCCAATACCAGAAAAAACTGAGTGATCGTGAGCCCTGCAACGCCAATAAACAAAATGCCGCATAATGCACTTACCACCATAAACATTGAGTTGATAATGTTGTTGGCAGCAATCACCTGGGCTCGGTATTCCTCTGGAGTGCGATGTTGTATCAAGGCATACAAGGGTACAATAAACAGGCCGCCAAAAAAGCCTATTAAGGTCATGTCAATCAGTACACGATAGTTACTACCGCTTCGGAAGAACTCAGTAAAGCTTAACAATTCTGCTGAGCTGCTTGGTTGTGTTGCAAAGAACAGGTCAACCCCAAAAATAGTTAAACCAATGCTACCTATAGGAACAATGCCAATTTCAATCTTGTGGCCAGATAAGCGTTCGCAAGACATTGAGCCCAGCCCAATACCAATAGAAAAGGCTGCCAGCAAACTGGTGACAACACCTTCAGCACCACGCAATATTTCTTCAGTAAAATTAGGCAGCTGAGTTAAATAAGCCGCACCTAAAAACCAAAACCAGCTAATGGCCATAATTGAGAGGAATACTGAATGAGACTGTTTAGCTTGTTTGATGATGCGCCAGGCCTCAGTAACTGGGTTCCAGCTTATTTTGAGAGAAGGAGCGCTAGCGGGTGCTTCAGGGATTTCACGACTGCAAATATAACCAATAATGGCAAATACAATGATGGATATCGAAATCCAGGTAGATGCCATTTCCAAACTGGCCAATAAACCCCCCGCAATGGTGCCAAACAAAATCGCGAGGAACGTACCCATTTCAACAAAGGCATTTCCACCGACTAGCTCATCTTCATAAAGGTGTTGAGGAATAATAGCGTATTTGACAGGGCCAAAAAAAGCGGATTGGGTACCCATTAAAAACAGGATAAACAACAGTAACCAAAGGTTATTAAAATAAAAGGCAACGGCAGCGGTAAGCATAATGCATATTTCAAGGATTTTAACTCGCCGGATAATTTGCGACTTTTCATACTTATCCGCTATCTGCCCAGCTAAAGCCGAAAACAAAAAGAAGGGTAAAATAAACAAGCCAACGGCTATGTTAATTAAAATGTCTTCAGAAATTGACGCAGTCTGACTACCAAATTGAGTAATATTGAAAGTGACTAAAAAAACCAAAGAGTTTTTAAAGATATTGTCATTAAAGGCACCAAAAAACTGGGTAAGAAAGAAAGGCAAAAAGCGGCGTCGTTTCAGTAACCCAAACTGACTTTTTTCCTCATTAGGGTGCATGTTTACTACTCCTTTATCTTTTTTAGGCGTGCCTTAGCTTGTAAGCCCTGTTAAAAAGTAATGTATTAATTGTTCTAGCATGTATTCGGCGCTTGTTGTATTGCTAATAAACAACTTATCACCTAATGCTAGGCTGGTGATGCCATGAACACTGCCCCAAAGCGTTCGAGCAGTAAGCTTAATTGCCTCTGTTGATTTGTTAGGACTGAGTTGTGCCAGCTGATCTTCAACTAGCTCAAAGAGTCGGTTTATCTTTTGTTGATGCCATTCAGGTACAGACTCGTCGTTAGACATTTTGTGGGTAAAGACTAAAGCCCAGTGATTGGGCTCAGTTGCTGCAAACTGTAAGTAACACTTTGCGAGTGTGCTGATAGCTTTTTCTGGCGACTGATCGTTTTGAGAGCCGCTATCAGTCAGCTGCTGATATAGGCGGTCTAGGGTTCGGCCATTGACTTGCAGCAACATATCATTTTGGTGCTGAAACAAGGTGTATAGAGTGCCAGGCGTGTAGTTAATAATGCTGGCAATCTTTCGTACAGAAAGCTTGTCTGCAGGTAGTTCATCAAGTAGTTGCTCAATTGCCTTTAAAGCCATTTCCTTGATTTGTTCCTGGGTATGTTCGTGTCTTCTTGCCATAACATTTAGCTTCGCTTAGGAATGGGGTTGCGCCAAGCAATCGACTACTCTAATTGAACGGTGTTCAATTAGAGTAGTCGATTTAGCTGATAGATACAAGCTGCAATGGTGAGTAAGTGGGAAGGATGCTGTTTGGCAGTATTGATTATTAAAAGTTATAGGAAATTCTATGACTATAGTTTTTGTTGATAATCCTTAATCAATACTGACCTTAAGTCAGCTGACATATTAAAGTCACAGCTACTATAGTAAAGCATAGGTTTATATAATAGAGACTGTTTCGATGAGCATTAAGTTGGTTGCAGTACTAATCAGCTTCTTAGTTAAGTTTAGTGTGGTGTACGCCTCTGCATTAAATGTCACCGTGCCTGTACTGTCTTATCGAGCAGCTGCATTTGATTATCAGTATAGATTACTTGAGTTTGCTTTGGAAAAATCAGGTTATAAATATCAATTAAAAAAAGTAAAACTTGATACTTCTCAGGCTCGTCTAGAAAAAATGTTGAATAAAGGAGATCAGGTTAATGTATATTGGATGGGAACCTCTATAGAAAAAGAAAAACAGTTGACCCCGGTTCGTATTCCAATACTTCGAGGACTGCTTGGACACAGAGTATTTATTATTCATAAACAGGATCAGGAGCAATTTAATCAGATTAAAACAATAGATGATTTAAAAAAAATGGTTGCTGTGCAGGGGATCGGTTGGTCAGATATAAAAATTCTTAAAAATGCGGGTCTTAATACGATAGCTAAAAAATATAAAACGATTTTTGATATCATTAATGCTGGTGGTAGGGTTGATTACTTCCCAAGAGGCGTAAATGAAGCTTGGGATGAGGTAGAGCAGTTTAAAAAAACTAGTCCTAATATAACGGTTGAGTCTAAAATATTACTTGTTTATCCATTTGCAATATTTTTCTTTGTCAGTCCAAACCATCCTGAAATCGCTCAGGCACTTACTGAAGGGTTAACAAAATCTTATAAAGACGGTAGTTTTATGGAATTTTTCAATAATCACCCAAGTATTGTCGCTTTGTTTGAGAAGGCTAATATTGAAGGCCGGATGAAACTTGTGATTAGTAATCCTTTAATGAGTCAGGAAACTATGTCGATACCAGATGAATACTGGCATACAAAGCAGTAATTATCAGGTTATAAACTTAATGCAATAGGTAAAATGCTGAATGAGAGTCAGTTAGTGGTGTCAGATAGTCATGCTAATATGGAAAAAACTAACTAGACGAAACTCTTTAGCAGCAAAATCGCTGGCACGTATTCTATTAATTAGCTCTATTGTTACTTTATTTGTTATCTGTGCACAAATTTACTCCGATTATAATGCTGATATAAGTGCCATAGATGAGCGATTGAGAAATATCGAAAGAAGCTATTTAATAGCAATTGGTGAGCAAGTTTGGAATTATGATATTGATACGCTGAACGGTTTACTTGAGGGGATTGCGCAGCTACCTGATATTTCATCGGTTAAATTTGTTGCTGAAAACGGGTCTGAGTACTCGAAGCAGAATGTTGGTGAGGTTGAATACCCTAAAGCAGAAACATTTAAAATTAATTATGAGGTAGAAGGAAAAGTCAACATCCTAGGAGAACTTACCGTTGTTGTTGATTTACAGAGAGTATATCAGCGACTCATTGATCGCTCAGTTTTTATTTTGATCTCACAGTTTTTCAAAACATTTTTAGTGTCGACCTTTATTTTGTTTATTATTTATTATTTGATAGTGCTTAGGATAAATAAAGTTATTCACTTTGCATCTTCATTTTCGTTGAATGGTATGAATGATGTTGATATGGAAGATTTTCATGCTGAAAATATTAAAGGTGAGGATGAGCTATCTGAATTATTCAGAACGATTGCAAAAATGAAAAAGCAGTTGGAAGAGGAGGTAAAGCAAAAAGAAGAAAATCAGCAAAAGTTATTTCAACAAGCAAACTTTGATTCATTAACCAAGCTGGTTAATAGAAAGTGTGCGCTTGATCGGCTTGAGTTATTGCTAGCTCAGTCAAAGCGATATAGTAATTCATTAGGTGTTATCTATTTGGATATCGATCACTTTAAAGATATTAACGACTCATTAGGACATGATGCAGGGGATAGTTTACTCATTAAGTCAGCAGATCGTATTAGAAATACTATCCGGCAAGAAGATATAGCTTGCCGGCTGGGAGATGATGAGTTCTTGCTGGTATTAACCAGTTTAAAAACGCCTAATGCGATCGAGGTGGTGATTGAAAAACTGAAGCTGAGTTTTGTAAAGCCTGTTGATATATCTGGAAAAGCCATTTATGTTACGTTGAGTATTGGTATTTCAATATATCCTACAGATGGTAATACAGTACAAGAATTAATAAAGAATGCCGATGCAGCATTATATAGTGCAAAAACAGCGGGTAGAAATTGCCATAAATATTTTGAGCCAAAAATGAACTCTTGGTCTAAACAGCGTTTAGAAATCAGCTCAAGATTGCGTAAAGCAATATCTGATAATGAGTTTACTATACATTACCAGCCATTATTATGTTTGAAAACGAATAAAGTAGTGGGAGGCGAAGCATTAATTAGGTGGTTTAATAAAGAGGAGGGGATAACTCCACCTGACAGGTTTATTCCTTTGTCTGAGGAAAATGGATTGATTGTTCGTATAGGTGATCAGGTTACTGAAATGGTATTTGCAACGGTTGTTAGGTGGAGTTTGTATTGGGAGGAAGAGTTTAGAATTGCACTCAATATTTCGGCTAGAGAGCTACAAGAAGCGAATTTTGTTGACCGTCTTACACAACAAATAAAAAAATATAGTGTTAAAAAATCGGCAATAGAAATTGAAGTGACGGAGAGATTGCTGCTTGATAATAGAACTCAGTCTGTTAAGAATTTATTAAAATTATCTTCACTTGGTATTCGACTATCACTGGATGATTTTGGTACGGGCTATTCATCATTAAGTTATCTGCAAAAATACCCATTCAGTACTTTAAAGTTAGATCGCTCATTTTTAAAGCTGGTTCCTCATAATGAAAAAAGCGCGGCTTTATCTTCCTCGATTATTCACTTAGCGCATAGCTTAGGTTTTGAGGTTATTGCAGAAGGTGTTGAAACTCAAGAACAATATGAGTTTCTCAAAGCAGAAGGCTGTGATATTGCGCAAGGTTATTTTATTGCCAAACCAATGAGTGTAGAAGAGTTTGAAAACTGGATGGATCAATGTGGTGGCTACATACATATAGCACCAGATGACAAGGGTTCTAAAAAACGAGCTAATCGTTGAATTTTTATTATTTGGTTGAGTTTTAGTCTACAGTAGACCAGTTTTAGTGATTAATAGTTTGCAAACCTGGTGAAGGCTGTTGTGAAAGGATGCTAAAAATAAGTCAAGTGTCCAATATGGAATAACAGTGGCTTTTTCTGCCGTTAGTCTTGTAGTAGCTGATTACCCCTGTTTTTTAGCTCTAGAATATCCCGTTACCCCATATCTTTTGTGTCTCTTTCATATGACAGACAACACTATTCATACACTCTCCCTTGAGAGAGTAGGGCTAAGGGGGAATACAAGTGAAATACTTCCCCTGTTGCATGTGCTCCTATTGGCACTATAATATCGGCCATTTTTTAAACTGACGTTCAACAAAAAACACTAGAAGTACAACATTAAATGTAAGGTAGTAGATGAAGAAATTTACACAATGGCTAGTTGTAGCTGGGGCAGCTGCATCCTCCTTGGCAGGAGCTAGCATCAACAACACTATGGTAGGCACCTTGCCTGGCGATGTTACAGTCACCGAAAATGGTGCGGCAAGTTATCGTATTCCCATTGAATTGCCTCCAGGTGTGAATGAAATGCAACCTGATTTGGCGTTGGTTTATAACAGCCAACAGCGAAATGGATTGTTAGGTATAGGCTGGAGCTTATCAGGCTTATCCTCCATTACCCGCTGCCCAACTACTTTGATTCAAGATGGATTTATTGATGGGGTAGATTTTGACGATAACGACAAGTTTTGTCTAAGTGGTGATCGATTAGTAGCCGTTAATGGTAATTATGGGGCAAGTGGTACTGAGTACCGCACTGAAAATGCCAGCTACCGTAAAATTGTATCTTATGGCTCAGCAGGTAATGGTCCAGCCTATTTTAAAGTCTGGTACAAAGATGGTCGCATAGCTGAATTTGGAAATACTGAAGACTCTTTAGTAGAGGCCCAAGGCAAAGCAGATGCATTAAACTGGGCAATAAATAAAGTAGAAGATCGGTTTGGTAATGCCATTAATTACCAATATTTAGAAAATAGTGATACTGGAGAACATTATCCTGCTTCTGTTTCTTATGCTGGTACTGAAGTTAAGTTTGAGCTTGAAGATAGACTTGATGTGATTTCTGGCTATGTTTCTGGTTCTATGTATCAAACTAAAAAACTACTAACAAAAATAAATATTTTTGTACCTAATAAAACTAGCCATTACGTTATTAACTATCGTGCTACAAAAGAATTGAAAAATAGCTTATTCGATTCGATAGAAAAATGTAGCTCAAATGAGTGTTTACCTAAAACTCAAGTAAGTATTGAAGATAACCCAGCGTCTTTTATAAAGCTATCTAGTACTTCAACTGGTCGTAGAGGTGATATTCATGGATGGAACTCTGGATATCGCTATTTTGTAATGGATATCAATGGTGATGGCCGACAAGACATGTTAATGCGAGATGGTGAAGGGACATTATCCAGCTGGCTTTCCAATGGCAAAACCTTCGAGCAGGCTGGGGACACGCCAACAGGCAAAAGGGGAGATCGCTATGGTTGGAATTCGGGGCATCGCTATTTTGTAATGGATATTAACGGTGATGGCCGACAAGACATGTTAATGCGAGATGGTGAAGGGACATTATCCAGCTGGCTTTCCAATGGCAAAACCTTCGAACAAGCTGGGGACACGCCAACAGGCAAAAGGGGGGATCGCCATGGTTGGAATTCGGGACATCGCTATTTTGTAATGGATATCAACGGTGATGGTCGACAAGACTTGCTAATGCGGGATGGTGAAGGAACTTTATCCAGCTGGCTTTCCAATGGTAAAACCTTTGAACAGGCAGGATATACGCCAACAGGCAAAAGGGGAGATCGCCATGGTTGGAATTCGGGGCATCGCTACTTTGTAATGGATATCAACGGTGATGGCCGACAAGACATGCTAATGAGAGATGGTGAAGGGACATTATCCAGCTGGCTTTCCAATGGCAAAACCTTCGAACAAGCCGGTGCTACACCTACGGGCAAAAGAGGAGATCGTCATGGTTGGAATTCAGGGCATCGCTATTTTGTAATGGATATTAACGGTGATGGTCAACAAGACATGCTAATGCGGGATGGTGAAGGAACACTATCCAGCTGGCTTTCCAACGGTAAAACTTTCGAACAAGCCGGTGCTACACCTACGGGCAAAAGGGGAGATCGCCATGGTTGGAATTCGGGGCATCGCTATTTTGTAATGGATATTAATGGTGATGGAAAGCACGACTTATTGATGCGAGATGGTGAAGGCACATTGTCGAGCTGGCTGTCAAATGGACAAACACTAATTGAAGCGGGAGCTATTAGAACAGGCCAAAGTGATAGAGGTGATTGGAATACTGGGCATCGTTACTTTGTAATGGATTTTAACGGAGACGGTAAATCGGATATTGTCACTAGAGATGGGGATGGAAAATTAACTCCATTTTTATCTACCTGGAATTCTAGTAATATAAAGCTATTCACCAACGGCCTCGGCTATGTTGCCAAACTGTCGTATAAGCCATTAACCAATAAATCCATTTTCACCAAAAGCTCTGGTAGCCAATATCCAGTTAGAGATATTCAGCCTACAACTTATGTAGTGTCTAAGTTGGAAAAAGCTAATGGTATCGGTGGCTTCACTACTACAACCTATGAATATGAAGGTTTAAAGTTTCACCAAAAAGGCTTGGGGTCATTAGGCTTTGCCAAGATGACTAGCATCCAAGTAGATACTGGGATTAAAACCATTAATCATTATGCTCAGGATGTAGCTAATCGAAAAATTGGTTTACTCTCCCATAGCCAAACTTTGTCAAAAAATGGCGTGGTATTAAAGGATGTTACGCAGGATTGGCAAGTTAACAAACTAAGTGATGGAGATATTCCTCGTTATCAAGCCTTGTTAGCTAACAGTAAAACTATCCAAAAATCATTACAAGGTAAATTACTGTCAACCATCACTCAACAGTTGACTTATGACGAGTTTGGTAATGCAACAGAAAAACACACTACTACTGTTGATAAATATGGTAGCTACCAACAAACAGTAAATACAACTTACGATAACAATGAAGGTCAGTGGTTATTCGGCTTAGCTACGCGTATTGAAGACACCCGCAGTAGTGATTTTTCTGCTAGCTTAACCCGTACTCGTGCTCTTAGTTTTGATCAGAATACAGGTATTGTATTACAAGAAACAGTAGAGCCTGATAATGGTGATTTATTCCTGAAAACTCAGTATGAGTATGATGGTTATGGTAATCGAATTGCTATTACTCAAAGTGGGCCAGGGATTAAAACTACTACGACTCGCTTTAATTTTTCTGATAATGGGCGCTTTTTAAAATCGTCAGTTAATGCGCTAGGGTTTACTACTCATCAAGTTATTGATCCGTTCTTTGGTGTAGCCACACGCACGACTGATGCTAATGGTAAAGTTACTGAGTTTACATATGATAGTTTAGGTCGTGCTTTAAAAGAAAAACGTGCTGATGGTACTGAAACTGTAATCAGTCGTGGCTGGTGTAATGATGCTTGCCCAGCGAGAGCAAAATATTGGGTAACCACTACTGCTAGTGGAAATAGACCAGTAACCGTTTATTTTGATAGTTTAAGTAGGCAAGTACGAACAAAAACCCAAGCGTTAACTGGGCAATCAGTGTTAACCGACACTGAATATAGCTCATTAGGTGTTGTTAAGCGCCAATCACAGCCTTATTTTTCAACAGATACTCAAGTCTATTGGACAAGGTATCAATACGATGAATTATTAAGGGTTACACAAACAACTGCACCTGATGGTTCTATTACTAAGACAGAGTTTGATGGTTTAAGTCAAACAGCTATTAATGAAAAAGACCAAGTAAGCACTATTAATAAAAATGCGCTTGGGCAAGCAGTGAATGTAGTTGATGCCTTAGGCAATACCATTCAATATCAATATGATGCTTTTGGCGGATTAGCAAAAACTACTGATCCGGTAGGAAATATAACAACCATTGAATACGATGCTCGTGGTCGTAAGGTTGCAATGAATGACCCTGATAAAGGCCGCTGGACATATGGTTACGATGCACTGGACCGATTAACTCAACAGCAAAACGCTAAAGGTCAAATTACTAAAATCGAATATGATCTACTTGGGAGAAAGGTTAAACGCATTGATAATGCACAACTAGATAAAGACCAACAGGAAATAAGTCAGTGGGTTTTTGACAAGTCTTATAAAGGTGTATTAGATCAAGTAACTAGCCCTAATTTTTCAAAACAGTTTAGCTATGATCAATATCAACGGCTGGTAAGTACAATACAAACCGCGTTTGGTGAATCTTTTACGATTGCAACTGAGTACGATAATTACAGCCGTCCTTTGGTTACTACTTATCCTACAGGCTTAACCACTAAAAATGTGTATAACGAAAGAGGCTATTTAGTTGCTATAACTGATGGTAAGGAAAAAAATCCTAAAAAATACTGGCAAGCTAAAACGGTAAATCCGCAAGGGAGTGTTATAGAGTCGGTATTAGGTAATGGAGTGGAAACTTTACGTTATGTCGATCCACAAGCAGGTCGGGTTACTGATATTGCTGCAAACTTGGGGTCAGTAAATCAAATTGAACTACTTCACTTTAGCTACGATAAGTTAGGAAATTTACTCAGCCGTGAAGATGTTCGCCAAGGGATAACGGAAAGCTATAGTTATGACCAACTTAATAGATTGACTGAAAGTACTGCTGTTTTAAACGATGGCTATAAAAATACCCAGCATGTCTCATATGATGAGTTAGGTAATATTACTTTTAAATCGGATGTGGGTAACTATAGCTACGGTGGCAGCTGTGATAGTGGTGTTAATGCTGGGCCTCATGCAGTTACCCAAACCGCAGGCGTACAAAACGCCCATTATTGCTATGATTTAAATGGTAATATGGTGTCGGGTAATGGCCGTACAATTACTTATACGGCATTTGATAAACCAAGCCTAATTACTAAGGGCAATTTATCTACCGCTATTGACTATGATACCAACCGTTCTCGTATCCGCCGGATTGATAATACCAGTAATGGTAATACAACCACTTACTATATGGGAGGCATTTACGAAAAGGTTGTAGCTAATAACAGCAAGGTAGAACACAAGCATTATATTGGTAGTTTTGCAATTGTTACCCAAGCGGAAGGGAAAGATAAAACTAATTATCTACATAGGGATCACCTAGGTTCTATTGTTGCAATTACTGATGAAAAAGCGAATGTAGTTGAACGCTTTAGTTATGATCCTTGGGGCAAAAAGCGTTTTACTAACTGGAAACCTAGCACTAACTATACTGCTCTACCAAGCAAAGTAACGACTCGCGGTTTTACAGGGCATGAAAACCTGGACGCAGTCGGTCTAATCCACATGAATGGTCGGGTTTACGATCAAAATCTTGGTCGCTTTTTAAGTGCTGATCCATTTATTCAAAACCCTTACAATTCACAGTCATTAAACCGATATACTTACGTATATAACAACCCACTAAACCGAACAGATCCAACTGGGTATTTTAGTTTTAAAAAACTAAGAAAGAAAATTCGTAAGTTACATAGAAAAAGTCATTTTTTAAGGCCTGAATTTGCCTTAGAAAGAGCTACCTTCAAGTGGACTCAGCGTAAAGTGCATAATGAAACCATGCGTCTTAGAAGCAGACTTTGGCTTTCAAGAAAAGTAGATGCTGAGTTTGTTCGCAGCAAGTCACTAAGATTTATAGGGCAAGTTGTAGCTGGTGCTTTAGATTACAAAGGCTGCGCTGGTAGGTGCTCTGCGGCATATAATGCTTATCTAACGTCAATTATGGGTGGTGACTACCGTGACGCCTATAAGGCTTTTGCTAGGTCTTATGCCAGCTATGTAGCAGGACAAGCTGCATACAATGCTACTTATCAATATGCAGCTAAATATAATCTGGACTTGAGTTATCAGAATAACTTTTCATTAGGGGAGAATACAAAGTTAGCTGTAAAGTGGGATATAACGAAATATGCAGCTTCTTTTAATAAAGGTGTTGTATCCTCAACTATTTCTGGTGGGAAAAATCCACTAAAAGATGGTGCTATGGGTGGGTTACAATCGTTTGGTTTAGATATTGCCTACTTGGCTAGAGCAGCTTATAGGCCTCTAGCTGGAATTGGCGAGGATATGACAGTATTTGACTTAACAGAAAGGTTAAATGGTGTTGCTGAGGTTGCTAATGAATTTAAAGGTTCTTTAAGAAGTATGGGAGTAGATTTCGATTCTGGTCCTCCAACAACACATGGAATTGCAATTCATTTTCGAACAGTCAATCTTAATCCAGGTGAAGTACGGGTTTTATCTATTGGTTACGCTAATGATTCTTTTATGAAGGAACCTTTTACTATTACACAAGATATTGACAATAATAAAATAGTCAGTGTAAATGGATCGAGTATGTAATTAAAACAAAATTCTTAAGCCCACTTAGGTGGGCTTGTTATAGGAAAATATATTTTTTATGAGACTTGATGGCTAATGATTTTTACCTAAAAATATGTAAGGATTGGAAATAATAAAAATATTGTGAATTCAATCTCTATTGAAATATCTTGATATAAACACTTATCTCAATGTGGAAATCTTCTTTAATCTAAAATTTTCTTAAATTAATTAAAAAGCCTACCAAACTAATTCAGCTTAACAGGCTATATACACTTAGGAACACCCCAGCCTCTTTTATTGAAACCATTCACCAATCTGTAACACGCTTATGGCCATATCAACAATAATGGAACAACTGTTTAACTTTGTGGTCTCTTATACCTTACGGGTTTGATTTCAGTAGTGGGCTTAGTCCCGTGCTTTCGCTGAGGTAGTTGGGCTAATTGAGAATAGAGTTGTAAGCAATTAGGTTGCTAACAGGCCCTTAGCTAATAGAGCGAGCGACTAGATGTATTAAACTTGAATAATCTATTGGTAATAAAACAGCACAACTAAGATATATAATGAAAAAGCTTACTTATCTTATTCTCTTCATTATTAGCAGTACCTTATTACTGGTGGCTTGTGCAAACAGACCAGTGGGTATTGCTTTTGAGCCCTCATCTGCTTTGCCCGAATATAAGCAATCAAGCTTTAGCCTTTATCTAAATGAAACCAAGCAATGGCTTGCAGAGAATCGTGCCTATTTAACTGATAATACCCGTCATGAGCTGATACTTAATTCACCCTACGAATTACGACCAAAGCAGAAAACGACAAAAGGTGTATTACTGGTTCATGGACTTGGGGATTCCCCTTATTCATTTATTGACATCAGCCGCACCCTACAAAAACAAGGGTTTCTAGTGCGTACTATTCTGTTGCCTGGTCATGGTAGTAAGCCTGCTGACTTAATGTTGCCGACATTGTCTGATTGGCAATCAATTGTGAGCTATCATACTAAGCTAATGGCAAATGAGGTTGATGAACTGTGGTTAGGAGGCTATTCGACAGGGGGCAATTTGGTTACCTCTGAAGCCTACCGAAACGATAAAGTTACTGGTTTGCTATTGTTCTCGCCTGCTTTTCAAGCTACGAGTGATGCTGTCAAATATGCCCCAATCGCAAATTGGTTTATTGATTGGGTAGATGTTGATCCAGAAACTAATATTACCCGTTATGAGTCATTACCTACTAATGGTGCGGCGCTTTATTACCAGACTTCAGAAATTGTTAGAGACGATTTAGCAAAGCCATTTAATAAACCTGTGTTGATGGTGTTGAGTGAGACGGATAGTGTAGTAGATAGTCAAACAACAGCAGGTTACTTCACCCAAAGCTTTACCCATCCGAATAGTTTATTAATTTGGTATGGTGGCAATCCTCCGCAAGACAAGCGTACTATAAGTCATACAATGAAACTGCCACAGTATCGTATTAGTGCAGGTTCTCATATGGGGCCTTTATTTTCCCCAAACAATCCTCGTTATGGGCAGTTTGGAAATACCCGTATTTGTAATAATGGCCAGTCCGAAGAAAAAGAAGCACTATGTTATCAAGGCACTAAGCCTTGGTTTTCAGGCTGGGGTTATCAGGCAGCTAATAATGAAGCCAATAATAACGTATATGCGCGTTTAACCTGGAACCCCTATTATGATGAGCTAGTTTCTCAAATGACCAAGCTTATTCGCAGCACAGCAGTCGACAGTCCATCTAATGTAGCCAGTAAATAAAAACTAGCCTTAACAGAATAAAGTAGTTTTTTAAACTTTCTTGTATTTAGTATATTAAACTTTAATTTTATATTTTTTAATATAGAGTTACATGCCAAGAAACTACTATTCTCACACAGCCTCTATATAGCTAGCGCTAAAAAGTATTAGTAAAATTTTCAGACACTTGGTCTTGTAACTAAGCCTATTTATATGTTTTCAAAAATATTACACTAGACAGTTTGAGTGGTAGAAGGGTAACTTGGCAACACACTAATTAATAAAGGGATGCTTATGAATATACAGTTAAACAAAAGTGTTTCTATTATCTTAGCTGTTGTTATTAGTTGTATAACATACCTCCCTACTCATGCCAAAAGTCGATACACGCCTAACAGGAGTACCATTGATTACTCAGCGGCACTTTCGCCAAAAAAACAAGTTAAGTTAGAAAAGCATCACAAGCGTGCTTTACAATATATTCCTCCCTCTAAGACTAAATCTGAAGATTCTAATACCGTTGATCTTAATGCAGAGAACTTTAAATTATTAGCAGTAATGACACCTTCTATGCCCAAGGCTGGTAAGTATATTAGTGCTTCAACACCATACCTTAATGAGTATGTGAAGGGCGCTTATGTCATGTTTAGAAATATTCGAATGTATGAACTGGATGAAGTGCTAGATGAAGATGCATATACATATGATACAGCGGGTAATTTACCAAAGGAGCCTATTGCACATGTGAGTGTAGTACCTCGTTCAGGTTGGGTTGGCTCAAGTTATTATCGAATTGCAGTTGACTTTATGCCTTCAGGAATTAGCAAGTATGATAATGATAAAGCGATTGAGCTGTTAACCTGGAATTCAGGTGAGTCACTAGGTGTGATGAATCTTTCTAAAGAAAATAATGACCAAATGTTAACTTATATTTCTGACCCTTTTGTGGTTGAGCATGATATTGATGAAGGGTTGCAAGTTTCTTGGACGCCAATGCCAGTTAATTTACATACATCTGGTGATGGCCATTACTATAGTGGTAACACTGGTAAAATTTACGCTATTAGGCTTTATCAAGTGCTATATTAATCCGAATATCTTATTAAAGAGATTAAGTGAAAATAGTTTATTTTATAGGGGCGCTTTAATGCGCCCAGTACTAGTTTAAAATGTCCCGCTTCCCTGTGGTTGCCGATTCAAAACTTACTGAATACCAAATAAGGCTTTGATTATTATCTACATTGCATGTGCTCCCGGAATTGCTACGTTTGTAAAAAAACTTACCAGCACAATAAGGAGTATCGCTCCTTGTAGATGGTCGAGGTCGATTTTGATCTAGATAACTCTAATTTACTCAGTGTTGGTTTAAGGAATACGGAATTTGATACTATACCCGTCGCGAATCATTTTTAGGTTTTGTTATCATCGTTCCTCACCCCAATCACCTATTAATATAGGCTCATGAGGCTTCGTCACTTGATGGCCTCACCTAAAAGTCCTACGCATTGGGTATATAATATGGAATTTGTGCAAAAATAGCCGGTTCTTGGACTTATTGGCTGAATTTGAAAGGGCTACAGGTGAGGTGGGTGGGGAATAAAGAACTCAGCATACCGTGAGGAGATGCTGGTTTTAAGCTCGCCTTCAGACCCAAATAACCCTACCTTAGAAAGTCGATTGCTAACAGGCGCGGCTCACCCTGATGTTGTTGATAAATTACTCAGTGACGTAGAGCAAAGTAGGCAAAAAGTCATTAGTGAAGTCAATGAAAGGCTACATGACTTTGTTAATACGATCGAAGGATTAGGTGGTATTAATTTTAGCGAACCATATTCGAGTGATAGCTCTACTGTCGGTAGTGAAAAATTATTCAAAGGGATAAAGCAGATTCAATCAACTTGGAATCATATACAGTCTACCTTTGGTAGATTAAATAATGCACTAACAAAAGCTAAAGACTTCGGAGTTTCTGATGAATACTTAGCAACTGGACTGAATGCTATAGATTTTCGAACTAAAACAGGACTTGATGCGCTAATGTATATGGAGTCAGCTATTCAAGCTTCAGTAGATACCTTTTTAGAAAAGGCATCGCAACTGATGAAATCAGGAGATCAATTAATTAGTAACATCGAAAGCTATGAGGAAAAGAAAAAAACTTGGGAAATGGTTGAAACAATTATGAGCTTTGTTACATTAGCAACTGCTGGAACAGGGATGGTGAAAGGTATTTTCAAAGGAGCTCGTTCCTTTATGAAAAAATCTGGTGAAGCTGTGACAGCTAAACAAGCTGCTGATACTGCTCGAAATGCAGCAACTAAAGAACTTGAAAAGCTTAACCGTATGAATGGGCACCCACATGGGATGCTTAAGGTTCAGCAAAGGAAGCTAGTACTTCAAACTCAGAAAACTGCAGGCGATGAACAAGTAAAATTTTTAGCTATTCAGAAAGAAGTGAGTAAAGTAAGAAATAACTTAATTGAAGTAGCTGGTATAAAACCTGTTGATTGGTCAGCTACCAGTGTTAGGACATCATTATCTACTGTAAATAAATATAAACAAAATCCAAGTAAAGTAAATACAGAAATCAAAGAAAAGGTGACAGACTTCATCAATCGAGGAGATAGTTCTTTATTGCAGCAATCAGAAAGTTTCAAACGCTTTCATAAAACTTTTATTGATCTGTGCATTGAGTACTCTTGGAAAACAAACAGCTATACAAGGGTTTCGGAGAGTGAAAATAATGGTCATCTAACTTACAAACAGGAGGTCTATAGAAATGCTGCTCGTACTAAATCGACAACTTCAAAAGAATATCAGAAAATAAAGTGGCAAATGGTAGAGGATGCTAAAAAGCTCAACGAGAGAAACGATGACTATTTTTATTATGTAAAGGATGATAAAGAAGAATATCCATTGGCTTTAAAGAATAAATATAGCCTAACATTAAACAAGCTATATACAGGATCTTATATTCCAGTTACCCATAGAGATGTGTTAGTTAAAGGACATCAGGATACAGATAAACCACCAAAAGTTGATAATAGTAAGTATAAATGGTGTCCCCGCGGCGACTGTTAAAAAGCCGGATGAGGGTGTAATTCAACACAAGATCAATGCCCAAACCCTGCTTAAAAGTATCCCCTTGGCTAGTGTGTAGCAATAAATTTTTTGCAATTTATACGCTTGCTGAGGAGACACGAACAAACTACACAACATTAACTTTACCTGATGCACCAGAAATGACTATACCTCTTCGATAGCCATATTACGTCAGAAATAGTTAAAGGAAAAATTACTGAATGGATTTCAACTGTCGTTGAATCTGGGCTAAAATGCTTTGACAATTTCATTAAAACCTTAATGAAATATAAGCAGCCAATCACTAATTATTTTATTCGACGTGACAACAGTGGGTTTGTGGAAGGCTTCAATAATAAGATGAAAGTGTTAAAGCGTCGGTGCTACGGATTATCCAGTACTAAAAGACTATTTCAGCGACTAGACTAATAGTGGAGACTATGGGGTTGGATTATCGCTCACCCAGCGATGTTTTTTTAGAGTATTTAATAGTAGCTTAGAAAATAATAGTTAGTAGCTTAGAAAATAACAGTGGTGCGTTTCAGATGATGGAGGGCGCAATTCAAAAAGAAGACGGTAGCAGTCAGCCTCTTATAATATCATGTATAGAAGACAAGTTATTATTGACTTACCTTTACTAAGATGTTACTAATAAGTAACATCTTAGGGGTTAAGTTAGGCATTTATATTTTCTATCGAGTTAAGTGCTAACTTAGAAAAAACAAAGGGGCAGTTAGAGTGGAGTATGTGTTTTGTTAAAGAAGTTTTGTGTACTATTCGTTTGCTTTTTAGCATTTCCATTATTAGCTGATAGTTATAAAAATATTGCTCTCATTTCAGTATCAACCCAATATGATGAAGAAAAAATAGAAACTGTTGTTGATGCTTTATTGAAAAATGGTTATCTTATTTCAAGAAAACACTTGAACCAAGTCGTTTCTGACTTTGGCTATGTAAATACAGAAAAAGCTAGGGCAGAAAGTTTAATAAATGCTTTATTAGATGATGATATAGATATTATATGGTTTGTTAAAGGTGGTGGTGGTGGAGTAAATATTCTACCTTACCTTCATATGGAAAAGGAAAGATTACTATCAGCAAAACCTAAAATATTAATTGGCTTTAGTGATGTCACAGCCATTCACTCATTTGTGAATGAAACCCTACAATGGAAATCTTTGCATGGTGTTGTAGCAAGCTATAACAAGGACAACAAAGATAAAAATGAAAAAAAGATACAAGTAAATGACTTAGAACCGATACCTTTGGTGGAACAGATATTATCTAAGGGTGTATTTTACCAAAATGTCATTCCATTAAATACGTTAGCTAAGAAAGGTGCTAATGGCGAGCTAAGAGGTGGTAATTTTACTTTAGTTTCTTCATTGTTTTCTACAATATATGAGCCAAATCTATCAGGTAAAATTCTTCTGTTAGAAGATATTGGCACATCGTTCCGTCAATTAGATAGGCGTCTTCACCAACTTTTGTTTAAGAAAGAGTTAGATGTCAGTGCAATCATATTTGGGCAGTTTTATCCCCTTGACCCAACAGATGAACAACGTCTAATTTATAAGTCTGTAATTGAGAAATTTGCACAACAATTCAATAAGCCTGTTTATTATTACCCTTATGTAGGCCATGGAAGAAAAAATCATCCATTAATCTTGGGAACTAATTCTACTCTTAAATGTGAAAAAGAGTCTGAGTATTGTTTTATTAGAGAATAACCTTATCAGCTATTTTTTGGCCTAAAAACTGGTTAGCTTTTATATAAAATTTAGCCAGTTTTACCATGAAAATCAATCACTTAGGGCTTTGCGACACAACCCAGCAATGGTACGTCAGAGAGTGGCATTCATGAATCGTTAGGAGAGTGAAATGAAAAATATAGTACTCTACTTGGCTCTTTCACTTACTTCGTCGAGCATTTTCGCTTTGGAAATAACATGTCCTCAGCAGATTTCTACGAACCAGTCGTTGGTTGAGCCAGTTGCAGAGTGGGAAGAATTTATTCGGCCGTCTGGCGTCGATCGGAATCTGAAGCAATCAAATATCTATCGAATTGACCTCTATGACGGAGAGCCCAAGGAAATTGCACAGCTAAAACCAAATGACGTAAATGCTTCTAATCAAACCTGGATTTTTTCCGGTCCTGCACCAGCTAACAGGCCAGTTTATATGTCTTGCGCTGCAAGCAATTTTGATCCTACCAAAGCTTTTCACAGGGACAAATTACCAGTCCAAAAGCGGACTAACGTTTAGATAAAAGTTAGTCAGTTTACACTATATATAGCCAAAGCGAATGGTATAAATCAATCATTTAGTGTTTTTCTACACATCTTAAAGTCTTAACTGGCTAGTTTAGATCTCTAATGTAATTATTAATAATATTTGAGTTGTCAATAATATAGTTAAACTCTTCTATAACATTCGACTCTATATCCTTGCTGAAACCAAAATGTCCACTTACCATATTTATTTTATGAGCGTGATATTCTTTAAACCCATTTTTATGTAATATCCATTTAAATGTAATTAACTCATACAGCGCACCATCAACTCGTTTTTTTATAAACATAAGTGCAAGGCTATCAATATTATTTGAGTAAATTATTTTGGCTTTATGTTTTAAATTTTCATTTAAAAGAGACGCTGCATAGTCATTTATTATAGTTCCAATGGATTTTAAACTATTAAAATCATCCGTTTTTAATTGGTTGTGCAAAAATAAAGCCATACCAGTTTCTATGAAAGCCGACGACCATTTAAATAACTTCTCTCTTTCTTCTGATTTTGCTAAGGTAAATATAACAGTTCTTTTATTTGATATTGATTCTTTATATGCTCTTGCCCAAGGCATGAAATTAATTTCTACCTGATTTCTTTTGCACTTTAATTTTTTTGCAGTATGATATAATATATCGATTGCAATTCCTTTAAATACTCCATCTTTTTCAATGTAATTAAAAGGTGCTAAATTTTCAGTAACAAAGCTAATATTTTTAAGGGGGCAAGCATAACCACTAACGCTTAAACTAATGATAGTTGTCAAAATATATATACTAGCTTCTAAAATAGTTTTCATATACTTAGTTTAGTGTAATTTTATACTTTTATTAATTATATCTCTTATTGTAATATGTTATAATTAGCTCCCTTCATGTATTTAAATTTGATAACTAGCATTTATCGGTAGCTGCCGTAGAAAGATCTTAAATAACTAATTTATAAGGGCTACAGGAGAAGAGCGCTCAACTTAGAAACCCGCAACCAGTAGCTCTTCCTACACGAGTCTTCATTAACCTCAGTGTTGAGTTCCCCTCTATCAACACTGCATACCTTATAATCAAATTGTCAAAAATATAATGATAACTGGCACTAACTGGCCTTATCGGCTGTTTTTGAAAAAGCTTCAGGTGAGGTAGATAGGGGTAGAAACAGGAGGTTGTGAAATAGCAATAGGGTAGGTGAATATAAAAGGGGCAACTTCTAGAGCTAATACCTGAAGATTAACTAAAAGATATCAAAAAAAAATTCAAATTTTTAATTGCTAAGCTAATAATTATTAAAACTACTCTCCCATATTTTTTGATATTTTTTTATTAGACGCTTGGTTAAATTAATAGCTTTAAACTCATTCATCTTTTGGCTAAGTAATTGATAATACTTTCTACAAGGTGACTTTTTAGAAATAGCAATGTACATCCCCTCTGATGTTACATATGGTTTTAAAGGCACAATTTGATTTTTTAAGTCAGTTGAGGCTAATGCTGATAAGGTTGGATATAGTCCGTATATCATATAGTCAACTCGTTTTTTATTTAATTTATTAATTACATTTAGTAAACCATGAGACTGCTCTATTTTCAAGTGATCAGCCGCATAAGCATCGAACTCTTCACCAAAGCTGTTACCAATTAAAGTAGCTCCTCTGAAGTTAACTAAGTCACTCCATTTTTGATAGTTAAACGTAGATAATTTCCTAGTAAAAATTGCTACAGGATCTTGCATGAAAGGTGGAAAAACATAATCCATGTACTCTATTCTCTCTTCATTTATATATGGACCAGCTAATATATCGGCAGCACCAGTCTTTGTAACTTTTTGTGCTCGAGCCCAAGGTAATGGTAAGGTTGTCATTGGTATAGCTATGTCTTTAAATGCACGCCGTAGAATTTCTACAGCAACTCCTGTCATTTCTTGTGATTTACTGTCAGTCCAAGTGATAGGGGGGTATTCTGCATTGCCTGCAACCACAAGACGATCACATGTTTTTGCTGATACAGTTGGTATATATAAACAAAAGCTTACGGTGAACAAAAGTCGATTGAGGCAATACATATAACTCATATAATCTTTTAGATACCTATTCTCTCTACTTCTAATGGTGGCTCTTCTGTAGGGAACCATCGTTTGTAGATAGTGCTAAAGCTTCCATCTTGTTTCATAGCCTTTAGTGTTGCAAGCCATAAGGTGACTACTTTTTGATCTGAATTTTTTGAAAAACATATATAGAGTTTATCTTCAAAAAAAGTATATTTCTTTTCTATATCTAACAAAGAGAACCCTGCCTGTTTTAAAATATCACCAACTGTAACACTAGAAACAGCCCATAAATCTATTCTTTTATTCATGAGCTTTTGAGCATTAGTCAGGGGTTTTATTGCTTGTTTTAAATTCGTAACCCCCTGTTTGGTCAATAGTTGTTCAGCAAATCCTTCTCGAGTAACACCCACTTTTAATTTACCAATTTCATCTAAACTTGATAATGACAAATTATTTCCTTTAATACTATATAAACTGAGCTTTCCTATAGCAATAGGGCCTATCAAAGTGAATAATTTTTCTCGTTCAGGTGTGGCTGACATACTAAATAATACAGTATTTTTTCGCTCCTCTACCATTTTATAACCTCGTGCCCATGGTAGAACTTGTATCTTAGTTTTATCATTTGTCTTTGCTAGGATTTCCTCAACCACTTCTACAGCAAGCCCTGTCACCTTCCCGTTTTCAGTAAAACTGATCGGAGCGTATTCTTCTGTTATAATTTTCAACTTATTTGCATACGCTAGTGAAGAGATATAGCTTAAAGCAAAAAAAACTATTAGAAATATTCTATTTATATTCATACAAGCCATAAAAAAGCCCTCTCTCTTTAATTTTTTGAGTATAGCTTAGATATTGGAGCAGGTTTCAATTCGGAAATTAGCTTATAAATGGGGATTGAAGCCCAATGGGGCGAAACTGTATCTTAAGGAAGGTTAATCTTGAGTTAGTGTCTAAAAATCGATTTGGAGACACAATAGCCTACTAAGTGCTAGATATTATTTAGTAAACACAATCAAACTAAAACTACTTGATATACCAGACAATTAGGGCTTAGGGTTTTGCTACACAGCAAGAGCACTGCTCTGCTATAGCCTTGTGATGGAGGCTTTGGCTCCATGGGCAGCTAGGTCAAAAGTATATAATCCTTCAAACGGGCTGTTTTTCTGGGATATCACTTGCTTAGATTTATTGATAATCAAGACATCAGCCTCTTTTGTTGCTGCCCACTTTTACTTTTTCAGAAAGCCGATAATTGTTCATGGCTCGCATGTTCGAAGGCTTCCATAAGCACAGGAACCGGGGCGCTTTCTGGCCCCCGTATTAGTTTAAAATAACCTGCTTCCCTGTGGTTGCCGACTCCAATGCAGCATCTGCCAAAGCCAGTGCTTGTAAACCATCATGCTGATTTGCCAGTGGTTTTTCGGTGCCGCGAATAGTAGCAATAAAGTTATCTAACTCTGCTTTATAGGCATCTGCATAACGTTCTAAAAAGAAATATAAAGGCTTTTCGCTTATAACCCCTTGTTCACCACTAAAAGATAAATTAATTGCAGTATTATTATTGGCTTGCAACATACCCTTACTGCCGAATACTTCGATTCGTTGATCATAACCATACACAGCCTGACGGCTATTGCTGATTTGACATAGTTTACCCGATGTAGTTTTGAGTATTACCATAGCAGTATCAACATCACCTAATTCACCAATGGTTGGGTCAATCAAGCAGCTGGCACTGGCAAATACTGCAGTTGGTTCTTCATTTAATAGCCAACGGGCCATATCCAGGTCGTGAATCATCATATCTCTAAATAGCCCTCCTGTTGCTGGCAAAATATGAGCAGGTGGGGGAGCAGGGTCACGACTGGTGATGGATACCATTTGTAACTCACCAATTTTACCCTGATTTAACTGGTTATGAAGCTGATTGAACTGAGGGTCGAAACGGCGATTAAAGCCTAAAGCGCATGCTACTTGAGTATCTTCTATCACTTGCAGGCATTCTTTTACTCGATCAATATTGAGGTCGATGGGTTTTTCACAAAATATGGTTTTACCTGCTCGTGCCGAGCGAATCATTAAATCTGCATGGGTATCGGTTGAGCTGGCAATAATAACTCCGGCAACTGTCGTATCTTCCAAGGCTGTATCTACATCAGTGACAGTTGCGCCATACTGCTCTGCCATTTGGTTGGCTACTGTTCGATTAACATCCACAATATATTTAATTTGTACATCGGGATGCTGCGATACATTTGCGGCATGGATTGAGCCAATTCGACCAGCGCCGAATAAGCATAAGTTAATCATTAATTACTCTCCTAATGTATACCCTTCACGAATGATCTTTATACCCCTAGGGCACAAGTGCTTTGTTATCTTCGCTAAGCACCAAGGATGGTGTGAATGCAGTTTATGCAGGAGCAATAAACTGTCTTCACCCCAGTCACTTATTTCAATAAGCTCCTGGGGCTTCCTCGCCTCGCCTAAACATCCTTCGTTTTGGCTATGTTTTTTTATCAAATATAGAAATAATTTTTTATCTATTGGTCTTCATTAAGTTGATTGCTACTTATATTTCTTCCTGTCGATAAGCTAGCCCAATGGAAAGTGCTTGAGCAATACATAAAGAAGAAGTCAGTGAACGAAATGAACGTACCTCAGCTTCTTTTACTACAAAACTCACAGTTGCTTGTTGCACTAATGGACTGAGCTGACTATCAGTAATCACGATTAAAGGAACTTCAGCAGGCTTTGCTTTTATTGTTTCTTGAGTTTCTGTTGCATAAGGTTTAAAGCTAATGGCAACCATTGCATCCTGTGGTTGAATAACGCTAGCTTGCTCTCTAAACATGCCACCCACTCCATCAACTAGAAATGCGCTTTTATCAATATGACGCAGTGCATAAGCAAAGTAAGAGGCTATGACAAAAGAGCGGCGAAACCCGACTATATGGATCACATTCGCCTTTTCCAGAATATTGATAGCTAATTCTAACTTATCGGCATCTGCTTCAGCTTTTAGTTGGTCCATGGCAAGCATGTTAGCTGAGGCAAACTCATTCAGTAGCTGAATAGGTGAGGTAGGGCTTGGCTGGCTTAGTTGCTCTTTAGCCAGGCGAATACGCTCGTTATAACTGGGGTTATCCTCAACCAGCTTGGCTCGAAAAAGTCGCTGCATATCACTAAACCCTTGAAAGCCAAAGGCATTGGCAAATCTCACCAAAGTTGAAGGAGGTACATTGGCATCTTGAGCAATGGCAGCCACTGTACCAAATGCAATATTTTTCGGGTGATCCATCACAAACTGTGCGACCTGCTGAAGCCGCTTACTCAGAGAAATATGTTTAGCTGTAATGGCAGACTCCAGCTCTGCCAGGCTCTCTGGAGGATTGACAACCATGTATGGATACCTTGTTATTGTAATGTTTCATTTATAGCGCATAACTGCTAAAAATGAAACAAATATTTCATTATAGATTTTTATAACAAAAAAATTTTAATAAATAGTGGAAATGAAATAAATATTTCAATATAACTGTAAGGGCATTAGAGTAGTGGTTGAATCAAAATGCTGTTTTGGTTAAAAATCAAACTAATGTTGATCAAATAATAAATAACAACTGAAGCAGGTAGCTAAAAATAATTCTAAAAAGCAATCAGCAAAGAACTGGTAAAGAATTGATATAGATAGTACCTGTCCAAACCCAAAGCATAGATTTTTAGTTGATATGCATGATTGTAAAGGGATGTCAGTCACAGCAAACTCTAAACGTCGTTAGCGAAGGGCATAATTATAAAGAGCATAATTATAATAAGGAGCTTTGAGTAATGAAGAAATTAATTATCGCTGCTGCAACGGCTATCAGTACTTTTTGCGGTGCTTTAACAGCTGACACCTCTCGTGTCGTCGTTGTCAGTCATGGACAGCCTCAAGACCCTTTTTGGTCGGTGGTAAAAAATGGCGTTGATGAAGCAGCTAAAGAAGCCAACGTAAAAGTTGAATACCGATCTCCAGACTCTTTCGATATGGTAAAGATGGCGCAAATTATTGATGCTGCTATTGCGACTAAGCCGGATGGGTTAGTGGTATCTATACCCGACAAGGATGCGTTAGCTGAGTCGATAAAAAAAGCCGTCAATAATGGTATTCCTGTTATATCAATGAATTCAGGTGCAGATACCTATAAACAATTAGGTGTGAAACTCCATGTAGGACAGAGTGAGTACTTAGCGGGTAAAGGTGCTGGCGAAAGAATGCGCCAGAATGGGGTAAAAAAAGGGCTGTGTGTTAACCATGAACAAGGTAACGCAGGATTGGATCAACGTTGTGATGGTTTTGTGGAAGGAATGGGAGGGAATGCTGCAATTTTGGCAGTGAGTACGGACCCTACCGAGGTGCGAAATGCATTATTAGCCTATTTAAATAAAAACAGAGATGTCGAAGGTATTTTAACGTTAGGCCCTATTGGCGCTGACCCTACTATTGCAGCAATTGAGCAAGCAGGAGCAGCAGGAAAAGTTAAAATAGGTACTTTTGATTTATCCCCCGCTATTTTAAAAGCGATCAAAAAAGGCAGTATGGATTTTGCTATTGATCAGCAACAATATTTACAAGGTTATTTACCGGTTATTTTCCTATCACAATATACTAAATATGGTGTACTACCTAATGGTGAAGTACAAACTGGTCCAGGTTTTGTCACGCAAGAAAATGCTGGGCAGGTGGTAGAGCTAAGCAAAAAAGGTATTCGATAGAGTTGTATTTAATTTATTGGGTATCTTTAGTTGCCGGCTAGGAAGGGTGTTTTCAATATGAGTTCAACAACAGCTGCATCTGTGGTAGATCTTGCAAAAGATGAGCGATTGCGAACACAAGGCATTATTCGCAAAGCAATGCATCGTCCTGAATTAGGTGCGGTAGCAGGGGCATTATTAGTATTTGGTTTTTTTGGCATATTTGCTGGCGACAGTGGTATGTTCAGCGCCAGTGGTACGATTAACTTTCTAGAAGTGTCGGCTCAGCTGGGTATTATCGCTGTGGCGGCTGCATTATTAATGATTGCCGGAGAATTTGATTTATCCATTGGCTCTATGATCGCATTTTCTGGTTTGGTACTAGCTATTCCAGTATCGGTATGGGAATTGCCCATGTGGATGGCAATTTTAATTGCATTTTTTGGTGCAATAGGAATTGGCTTTCTCAATGGCTATTTAGTCGTAAAAACTAAACTTCCGTCTTTTATTGTTACTCTGGCCTTTTTATTTATCTTACGTGGTTTGGCAATAGGATTTACTCGTCTTATTACCGGTAGAACACAAGTAGGTGGGTTAAAAGAAGCCGCTGAAAATGACTGGCTGGCATCACTATTCAGTGGTGAAGTGGGCGCTCGCTTATTCTCCTGGTTTACAGAAATGGGCTGGCTTGAAACTAATTTTGCTGGACAGCCAATGGTAACTGGTATACCTGTTTCTATTATCTGGTGGGTGGTTATTGCAACACTTGCTACCTGGGTATTATTAATGACTCGGTTTGGTAACTGGATATTTGCCTGTGGTGGTGATGCAAATGCTGCGAGAAATGTCGGGGTGCCAGTTAATAAGGTCAAGATCACTTTATTTATTTTTACTGCATTAGCTGCAACGGTTTTTGCCTGTCTACAAGTATTGGATGCAGGTTCAGCGGATACCAACAGGGGCTTATTAAAAGAGTTTGAAGCTATTATTGCAGTGGTAATTGGTGGTGCATTATTAACCGGTGGTTATGGTTCTGCGATAGGTGCAGTATTTGGTGCACTTATTTTTGGCACGGTTCAAATGGGGATTTTCTATACCGGTGTTAATACTGACTGGTTTAAAGTCTTCATGGGCGTGATGATGTTGCTTGCTGTGATGTTTAATAATTACGTTCGTAAAAAATCGACAGAATCCCATTAAAGGTAGGAGCATTAAGAATGAGTGATAAACCTTTAATTGAATTAAGAAACGTCCATAAATACTTCGGTAGTGTCATTGCTTTACAAGATATTTCTTTAGCCGTTTCAGCTGGAGAGGTAATGTGTTTATTGGGGGATAATGGTGCAGGTAAGTCTACATTAATAAAAACATTATCAGGGGTACACCAACCTACCCAGGGGCAAATGTTTGTCGAAGGCCAGGCGGTTTCGTTTAACTCACCAGCAAACGCCCTTGACCATGGTATAGCAACGGTATTTCAGGATTTAGCCATGGTTCCATTAATGGGCATTACTCGTAACTTTTTTATGGGACGAGAGCCTACCAAAGGTAAAGGTATCTTTCGTCGTATCGATTGGAAGCTAGCAAACCAAGTAGCCAAAGCAGAAATGGCAAAAATTGGTATTGATGTGCGCGACCCTTCTCAGCCAGTGGGTACATTATCGGGCGGTGAGCGTCAATGTGTGGCAATTGCGAGAGCGGTTTATTTTGGAGCGAAAGTATTAATTTTAGATGAGCCCACTTCAGCGCTTGGAGTTAAACAGGCTTCAGTTGTTTTACGTTATATTGCTCAAGCTAAAGCACGTGGCTTAGCCGTTATTTTCATTACTCATAATGTGCATCATGCTTATCCAGTGGGTGATGCCTTTACTATATTAAAACGTGGCACCAGTTTTGGTACTTTCCGTAAAACAGAAGTCAGTCGTGAAGATGTTTTGGCTATGATGGCTGGTGGTGATGAAATGGAGAATCTAACAGCAGAACTAGAAGAGTTTGCACGGGTTGATGCTTTTCAAGAAAAAGAAATAGAAGGCTCAACTGATAATAAAAATAATTCTGCTGAAATTATTGAAAATAAATCACTGGCGACACTTTAAGGTTTATTTAGCCTATAAAGGCCTCTCACGAAGGATGAGCAATGGAAAAATTACGAATTGGTCTTATCGGCACGGGCTACATGGGTAAAGCTCATAATATTGCATTTAAAGCCTGTCCGGCAGTTTTTCCTTTATTGGCAAGTATAGAGTGCGAAATGCTTGCAGAAGTAAACCAAACGTTAGCTGAGCAAAAAGTTAAAGAACTTGGTTTTAATCGGGCAACGGGAGATTGGCGAACCTTAGTGAATGATCATAATATTGATGTAGTCGATATTTGTTCGCCGAATTATCTGCATAAAGAAATGGCTCTTGCGGCTATTGCAGCAGGTAAACATGTTTATTCAGAAAAACCATTGGCATTAAATGCTGTAGATGCCAAGGAAATGACAGAAGCTGCTGAAAAAGCAGGAATTAAGACGCTTGTTGGCTTTAACTATGTAAAAAATCCGGTTGCACAGTTAGTAAAGGAAATTATTGAAAACGGTGAAATTGGAAACATCGTTCATTTTAGAGGCACTCATAATGAGGATTATTTAGCTGATCCTAATACCCCTTTTAGTTGGCGGTTAAAAAGAGAGTTAGCAGGTTCTGGTACGTTAGGAGACATGGGGTCGCACATTATTAATATGGCTCAATATTTAGTGGGTGATATTAATGAGGTGATGGCCGACTTGCAAACAGTAATAAAAGAACGCCTTTTGCTTAGTAATAGTCAAACCGAAAATAACAACCAATATGCCAAAGTAGAAAATGATGACCAAGCACATATGATGGTGCGGTTTTCAAATGGTGCAATAGGCACGCTTGAATCAAGCCGAATTGCTTGTGGCAGAAAGATGGGCTTAACCTATGAAATAACAGGTACAAAAGGCGCTATAGTGTTTGATCAGGAACGACTAAGTGAACTACAGCTGTTTACTAATACTGATCCTAGTAATCGACAAGGTTTTCGTACCATCTTAGTGGGGCCTGAACACCCGGATTATGCTGCTTTTTGTGTCGCATCAGGTCATGGCCTTGGTTATAACGATCAGAAAATTGTTGAAGTACGTGATTTGGTTGAAGGTATTTGTGCAGATAAACCCATGTGGCCAGATTTTCGTGCAGCTTATGAAGTAAATAAAGTATTGGATGCGGCAGAACTGTCTTATAAAGAAGGTCGTTGGATTAAACTTAGTGAAATAGAGTAAATAATGTAAGACATGTAGATAAAAGGGTTTATTTATTAAATCTTCTTTCTCTAGGGAAGATAGCAAGTAGCTCCCTCTCCCTCAGAAGAATCTTGCAAAAGGTCGCTGAAAAAAATTCCAGTATTTGATATGGAATAACAGGGTATTTTTCCGCCGCTCTTGAAGTGCCATCCCTGGCCCATCAAGAGCTAAAAAGGCATCCATGCCTTGGCTACAGAATACCCTATTACTCCATATCCGCTGACTTTTGTAATGGCTTTCAAGAAGAGGACTAGGGAAAGGGCAAGTTTTCTGCGTGTACAAAAAAATCTGATGAAGGGAATTTACTGTAATGACAATTCACATCAAAAACTATCGGGAAGGTTTTCCTCTGGGTATTACTGACATTACCCGTTATGACGAGGCTGAAGATAATACTGGTATTGCACTGGCTGTACATAAACTATCTGCAAACGAAGCCTATAATACGACAACTGAAGTTGAAACTGCCTGGTTGTTGATGCGTGGTGAAGTCACAATTGAAGTAGATGGAAAAAATTATACATTAATCAGGCAATCGTTATTTGATGAATCACCAAAATGCATACATGTTTCAGCTCAGACAATAGTCCAGTTTAATTGCCAGTCTGATACAGAGTTTACCGTTTATCAGGTGCCTAATACGAAACGCTTTGCTTATAAAATTTATACCGATGTAGCAAATGAACACCGTGGTAAAGGTCAAGTAGGTGGTGCTTGTTTGCGTTTTGTCAGAACCATTTTTGATCTTAATAATGCAGACCCTAATGCTGAGCTAGTATTAGGTGAGGTGGTAACGATGCCCGGACGTTGGTCTAGTTACCCACCGCATCATCATCCACAACCAGAAATTTATCATTATCGGTTTACCCATCCTCAAGGTTATGGGCATGCTGAGCATGGTGAAGATGTATATAAAATAAAGCAGTTTGATACGGTGAAAATTTTTGATGGGAATGACCACCCGCAAACAACTGCGCCTGGTTATGGGATGTGGTATTCCTGGGTGATACGTCACCTGCCTGATAACCCTTATACCGTGCCTGAGTTTACGCCAGAACATACCTGGACTCAAAACTCAGATGCACAGATTTGGTTTCCTGAGGAGTTAAAGGGTAATGAATACTAAGTACTTGGATGTCATATGTCTTGGCCGTGCTGCTGTTGATTTATATGGCCAACAGATTGGTAGTCGATTAGAAGATGAGTCTTCTTTTGCAAAATATTTAGGTGGTTCATCAGGTAATATTGCTTATGGCACTGCTCGGTTAGGTTTAAAATCTGCCATGTTAACCCGCGTGGGTAATGAGCATATGGGGAGGTTTGTAAAAGAAGAGCTTAGCCGGGCCGGTGTTGATGTTAGCCATGTTAAAACTGACAATGAACGATTAACCGGGCTGGTACTGTTAGGGATAAAAGATCAGGATACTTTTCCTTTAATATTTTACCGTAATGATTGTGCTGATATGGCAATTAGTGTGGAAGATTTTGATCCTGAATTTATTGCATCCAGCAAATCATTATTAATTACAGGTACGCATTTCTCTACAGAACATACATTTCATACTAGTTTACAAGCGATGAAGTGGGCGAGAGAACAGAATACCAAAGTCATTCTGGATATTGATTATCGCCCAGTATTATGGGGATTAACAGGTTTAGGTGAAGGGGAAAACCGGTTTGTATCTGCTGATAACGTTACCCAGCATTTACAGACAATATTACCCTATTGTGATTTAATTGTTGGTACAGAAGAAGAGTTTCATATTGCTGGTGGCTCTACCAATACGGTTAATTGCCTAAGCAACATACGACGTCTAACTGATGCTGTACTTGTGGTTAAGCGAGGACCTTTAGGCTGCAGTGTTTTTCCAGATAATATTCCTGAAAAATTAGATGATGGTTTAACAGTTCATGGAGTAAAGGTTGAGGTGCTTAATGTATTAGGTGCTGGTGATGCCTTTATGAGTGGCTTTTTAAGCGGTTGGTTAAGAGATAAATCGTTAACAGAGTGCTGTCAGCTAGCTAATGCTTGTGGGGCGATAGTGGTTTCGCGACATGGTTGTGCACCTGCCACGCCTACTGAAGAAGAGCTGAATTATTATTTAGCGAATGCTGAAAATATTTCCAGGCCTGATGTAGATCCTCATTTAAATTATTTGCATCGAGTCACGACTCGACACCCCGTTAATTGGGATGAGGTGTGTGCCCTGGCCTTTGATCATCGTAAACAATTTGTTGAAATGGTGAATGAAACAGGGACTAAAGACAATAAAATTGCTGTACTTAAAAAATTATTATTAAAAGCTACTCAGTTGGGTGCTGACAAGGCAAGTTTGACGACACCTGGTGTATTAATTGACGACACTTTTGGTCGAGCAGCTTTAAATGAGGTGTCTGGCAAAGATTGGTGGGTTGGTCGGCCAGTAGAGTTGCCTGGTTCTCGTCCTGTAAATTTAGAAGGCAAAACCAGCATAGGCAGTCGTTTAGTCAGTTGGCCAAGTGAGCATATTGTTAAGTGCCTGGTTTTTTATCATCCTGATGATGAGTTAACACTACGTCATCAGCAGGAGCAGCAAGTGATTTCGTTATATGAAGACTGCTGCGCCAGTGGCCATGAATTTTTGCTTGAAGTGATTCCACCTAAAGACTTACAAGTAAATGATGACACTATACCAAGAGCATTAAAGCGCTTTTACAATTTAGGCGTTTATCCCGATTGGTGGAAATTGCCACCACAATCTGGCCAAACTTGGCAGCAGGTCCAACAGTTAATTACCAATAGAGCACCCCATTGTCGTGGTGTGGTTATTTTAGGCCTGGATTCCCCTGTTAATGAATTAAAGAAAGGTTTTAAAACGGCTGCAGCGTATCCAATTGTAAAAGGGTTCGCTGTGGGTAGAAGTATTTTTGCTGAAGCAGCCCGCCAATGGTTGAAAGAGGTTATAACAGATGAACAGTTTATTGAGTTGGTGGCGAATAATTATCAACAATTAATTGATGTGTGGCGAGCTAGCAGACAATAGTCCCTAGTATCGAATAAAGCCTTTAACGAGTAGAAAAATAGGAGAGTAAGGTGAATACAGTCCGGTTAACCATGGCTCAAGCATTGGTTAAATATCTTGCTGCTCAGTTTGTTGAAATAAATGGAAATAAATTACCATTATTTGAAGGTGTTTTTGCAATTTTTGGTCATGGTAATGTAGCTGGTCTGGGTGAAGCTTTATTTCATGCACAGGATCAACTGCCGACTTATCGTGCTCATAATGAACAAGGTATGGCCCATGCTGCTATTGCATTTGCCAAAGCCAATAATCGTCGACGAATGATGGCTTGTACTACGTCTATAGGGCCAGGGGCGACGAATATGGTAACCGCAGCAGCATTAGCTCATGTTAATCGTTTGCCGGTTTTACTTTTACCTGGCGATGCTTTTGCTAGTCGATTGCCTGATCCCGTTTTGCAGCAGGTAGAAAATTTTGCTGATCCAACCATAACCGCTAATGACTGTTTTAAGCCAGTTTCTCGTTATTTTGATCGTATTTCCCGACCAGAGCAGATTATTACCAGTTTGCCAGTGGCGATTGCTACATTAACAGATCCTGCTAACTGTGGGCCAGCAACATTAGCATTACCACAAGATGTGCAAGCGATGAGTTATGATTACCCAGTAAGCTTTTTTGAGCCTAAAGTGCATCATATATTGCGTCAGCCACCGGATCAACGACAGTTGATGGATGTGGTTACGGCAATCGAAAAAGCAGAAAAACCACTTATTATTGCAGGTGGTGGCGTACATTATTCTGAGGCAATTGAAGAGCTGACTTCATTTACACAACTATTTAATATTCCTGTGGCTGAAACCCAAGCAGGCAAGGGAGCGTTATCTTGGGATCATCCTAACCAATTAGGTAGTATTGGAGTAACAGGCAGCCAAGCCGCAAATACGACAGCAGAGCAGGCCGATTTAATTATAGCAATAGGTACTCGATTGCAGGATTTCACTACAAGCTCTCGTACCTTGGTGAAAGACCACCAGCAACTTGTACAAATTAATGTTGCTCAGTTTGATGCAGTAAAACACAATGCACTCCCTTTAATTGCTGATGCAAAAGTAGCATTGCAACAATTGTCGCAGATTTTTTTAGATAAAAAAGAAAATAAAAAATTACAGATAAATAATGACTGGCTAACCACTGCTCAAGCAAATATGGTTGCCTGGAATAAAATAGTCGATGAAAAAACAGCAAGTACTGGTAGCTTATTACTCACTGATGCTCAAGTACTTGGTGCAGTTAATCGAGCGACAGATACTAAAGATATAGTGGTATGTGCTGCAGGTGGTTTGCCAGGTGAATTACATAAATTATGGAAAACAGCAGATCCGAAAGGTTATCACGTAGAATATGGTTTCTCTTGTATGGGCTATGAAATTGCTGGTGGGTTAGGTGTTAAAATGGCCTGTCCAGATAGAGACGTGGTTGTGATGGTAGGCGATGGTAGTTATATGATGTTGAATTCAGAAATAGCTACTTCAGTTATGCTAGGAAAAAAGTTAATTATTATAGTATTAGATAATCGTGGCTTTGGCTGTATTAATCGATTACAGCAAGCCTGTGGAGGAGCACCTTTTAATAACTTATTAGCCGATTGTAAAACCATAGAAGCAGGAGCGCCTGTCATTGATTTTGCTGCTCACGCGCAGGCCATGGGAGCAATTGCTGAACATGTTCAAGGCATTACAGAATTAGAAGCGGCTTTAATGCGAGCTAAACAGGCCAATCAAACCTATGTCATCAGTTTAAATACTGATCCTGTTCATACAACTAGTGATGGTGGGTCTTGGTGGGATGTTGCTATACCTGAGGTCTCTCAACGTGAGGAAGTCATTGAGGCAAGGGACAAATATGAAAAAGCTAAAAAGCAACAACCTTATTAAAATACTCTTCGTATATGGTTCTTTGAGTATTAATTATTTAAATTAAATCATTATGAATTATGGATGATAGTAAAAATATGGCAGTAAAAATTGGAATTAATCCCCTTACCTGGACAAACGATGACATGCCAGCATTAGGGGCAGAAACACCCCTGGAAGTTTGTTTAACTGAAGGAAAGCAGGCAGGGTATAGTGGTTTTGAATTAGGTAATAAATTTCCTCGTGAGGCAGAAGTATTAGGGCCAATCTTAGATAAGCACGGTCTGCAGTTAGTATCAGGCTGGTACAGTGGTCAGCTAATGACGAGGACTGTAGATGAAGAAATTGCAGCTATTCAGTCCCACCTGCAATTATTGAGGTCACTGGGTTCTTCTGTAATGGTATTTGCAGAAGTGACTGGTTGTATACACGGTAAAAGACAGACTCCACTAACATGCCGACCGGTGTTTGCTGAAGCAGACTGGCAGTCTTATGCAGATCGATTAACGCAGTTAGCAGATTACACCCTTAGTGAAGGGGTTAAAATTGCTTATCACCATCATATGGGCACTGTGATTGAAACCGAGGCTGAAATCGATCAATTGATGGTACTAACAGGAAAGTCTGTTGGCTTACTGTTAGATACCGGACACCTGACTTATGCTGGTGGGGACCCACTAGCAACAGCTAAACGACATATTCAGCGTATTTGCCATGTGCACTGTAAAGATATTCGGCCAGTGATTTTACAGTGGGCAAAAAACACTGACAGTAGTTTTTTAAATGCTGTTTTGCAGGGAGTATTTACTGTACCCGGTGATGGTTGTATTGATTATCCTAGTATTTTTCAATTATTAAGAGAGCATGATTATAACGGCTGGTTAGTAGTAGAAGCAGAGCAAGACCCTGCGATAGCTGATCCATTAACTTACGCAAAAATGGGCTATCACTATTTAGCTGAGCAAGTATCAAAGGCTGGCCTAAAGCTTGTTAGCTAACTGGTACTAAATAATTATATTCTAAATAACTTTTGAATATAGAGTAATAGGATATTCTTACGCTACAGAATACCCTATTACTCCATTTAATCGATAGCCAGTTTTATTCGGGTGGTAAGAGAAAGGGGAATTGTAAACATGCAAGTAATTAATAATTTTATCAATGGTGTACAGGCTAGCAGTGAAAGTGGACGAGTAGCTCCTGTGTTTAACCCTGCTACGGGTAAACAAACTGCAGAAGTGGTGTTATCAACTGCAGCGGAAACACGACAGGCAATTAGTGTGGCTGCTGATGCATTTACAAAGTGGGCAAGTATTACCCCACTTAACCGTGCCAGAGTGCTATTTAAATTTAAGGAGTTGGTAGAAAAACACCGTAATGAGCTGGCTGAAATTATCAGCTCCGAGCATGGCAAAGTATATAGCGATGCACAAGGAGAAGTGACCCGTGGTCTTGAAGTAATAGAGTTTGCGTGCGGGGTTCCTCATTTATTAAAAGGGGAACATTCACTTAATGTGGGTACTAATGTTGATAGTCATTCTATGATGCAACCTTTGGGAGTGGTTGCTGGGATTACTCCATTTAATTTCCCTGCTATGGTACCAATGTGGATGTTTCCTATTGCGCTAGCTTGTGGGAATACTTTTGTATTAAAGCCTTCTGAAAAAGACCCAACTTGTCCTATTCGTCTGGCAGAGTTATTAAAAGAAGCTGGATTACCCGATGGTGTTTTTAATGTAGTGAATGGCGATAAAGAGTCAGTTGATGTATTACTAACTGATAGCCGTATTGAAGCGGTTAGCTTTGTTGGTTCAACGCCAATTGCTGAGTATATTTACCAAACCGCTTGTGCTCATGGGAAACGCGCGCAGGCACTAGGTGGCGCGAAAAACCATATGGTAATAATGCCTGATGCTGATGTAGACCAGACAGTGAATGCATTAATGGGAGCAGCCTACGGCTCGGCAGGTGAACGTTGTATGGCAATTTCCGTTGCTGTAGCTGTAGGGGACCAAGTGGCAGAGCAGTTGATTGACAAGCTTATCCCTCAAGTTGAGCAATTAAAAGTTGGCCCAGGGCTTGGTCAAACCCCAGAAAATCATATGGGACCATTAGTCACTAAAGAGCATCGAGATAAAGTAGTTAGCTATATTGATGCAGGTGTTGCTGCAGGAGCTAAGCTGGTTGTTGATGGCCGCGACTTTGTATGCAAAGGGAATGAAAATGGTTTTTATGTAGGTGGTACTTTATTTGACCATGTAAAACCTGATATGAAAATTTATCAGGAAGAGATTTTTGGCCCAGTTTTATGTGTTGTTCGGGTACCTGATTTAAAAACGGCAGTAGAATTAGTTAATGCTCACGAATATGGGAATGGAACTGCTATTTTTACTCGGGATGGTAATGCTGCCAGACAGTATTCGCAGCATATTCAAGTAGGCATGGTGGGGGTTAATGTACCTATTCCTGTGCCTATGGCATTTCATTGTTTTGGTGGTTGGAAGCGTTCACTATTTGGGCCGCTCCATATGCATGGGCCGGATGGAGTACGCTTTTACACCCGAATGAAAATGGTAACCTCTCGTTGGCCTGACAGTGCAACGGTGCAAGGAGCAGAATTCTCAATGCCCACAATGAAATAGACAGATACACAAATTCTGCTAATAAAAAAATCGCAACTTGCTGGGTTTTTCTTATTAGCATTATAGTCAATTGAAACTACTGATTATTGTAGGGCAACTTTTTTGGTAATTGAGAGTGACCGTAGTTATTTGCTAACTGAAACCAGTGGTGGTATTTTTCGCTGTTAATCAAAGAGTATATCCAAGCAACTTGGAGTTTTAACAGGCAGGAGATAGTCTATGCTACTAGTAACAGAATCAAGATTAGTTGTTATTGAAAATGCGTATACTATTATTTGTAATTTATATATTTCTTTCAGCTATATGTGTTAGCTGTCCTCTGAAAAAAATTAAATTCATATCTGAGGAGTTTCCACCCTATAACTATATGACGAGCGACGGGGTAATTAAAGGTATTGCAGTGGATGTTCTTGTTGCTGCATCAAGGCTTGTTAATTGTGCTATCGGTAGAAACAGTATTGAAATACTGCCCTGGGCTAGAGGATATAAAAATGTACTAGTGAACGCAAATACCTCTTTATTTAGCATGAGCTTTAGCAAAGAAAGATCCAAGCTGTTTCTATGGGCAGGTCCATTTGCAAAGACTAAAAATGTATTAATAGCAAAAAAGGATAGTGGAATTATAGTCGATGACGAAAACCCTTTAACCAGATTTATGATTGGTGCAATACGAAATGATATTAGTCATCAACTAGCACTTAAGGCTGGAGCAAAGCCCAATAATTTTAGTTATGGAAATAAACCAGAAAATTTAGCCAAAATGCTTTATAAAGGTCGAATTGATGCTTGGGCATATAACTATATTACTGCAAGGTGGATTTTTAGGAAGCTGCAATATTCGTCAGATGAGTTTGAGATTGTTTACAATTTGAGTGAAAATGATAATTTTTTTGCTTTTAATAAAGACTCTGATAAGAAAGCAGTTGAATTACTTCAAGAAGGAATAAATATGTTAAAAGAAAACAAAGGCAAGTATGGAGTGTCACAACTTGAAGAAATAGTGAGTAATTACCTTTAAAAGTTAAGAAAGGGAATGCCGAATTCGTTGTACACTATATCTTATAGTGAAATCATTTGGTTTGTAAGTAATTGCTTTATGATGCTGTCATAAGAACTCCCCCCTAGAAGGAATACTTCATCAGATATCAACGATTCTGAGCTCTCAGGCTAAATATCGTACTTCATTTTCTGATAGGCTCTGACAAATCTTGGTGGTTCTAAGATTTAAGGCCCATTATCTCCATTTAAGTTGAATAGATGACAATTTATACGGCACTGGTTTACACTGTCGCCTTGATTTTGGATGAATTTAATACTTGCAGCAGTATGTAGATGGGATTTGCTGAAAGTAAATAATTACAATCAAAAAAAAGGTGTGTGTTATGACAATTCGTAGAAGCTTCTATTACATTACGGCATGCTTAGCATTATTGCTCAACACGGCTATTGTCAATGCAGAAATGCGCTGGGATATGCCAACCCCATATAGTGATTCTACTTTTCATACCAGGAATATTCGACTATTTGCTGATGAGGTTCTAAAAGCGACTAATAATGAACTAAATATAACTGTTCATAGTGCTGGATCGTTAATAAAACATCCAGAAATAAAGAAATCAGTTAGGCGTGGCATAGTCCCAATTGGTGAAGTTTTAATGTCGCGGTTATCAAATGAGGATAGTTTTTTTGCTCTCGATTCAATTCCATATTTGGCAACCAATTATCAGCAGGCCAGAAAACTCTGGCAAGCAAGTCGTAAAAGAACAGAAGAAAAACTATCAAAGCAGGGATTAAAACTGCTGTTTTCTGTACCCTGGCAGCCTCAGGGTTTATTTGCTAAGAAGAAGGTAAAGGCAGCAACTGATTTACAAGGCCTTAAGCTAAGGGTTTACAACAAGTATACAGAAAGGCTTGCTCAATTACTTCAAGCAATACCCACACAAATAGAAGCAGCTGATATAGCTACTGCGTTTTCAACGGGAAGGGTCGATTCTATGATAACTTCGCCAGCAATTGGCGCAAATACGAAAGCATGGGACTTTTTAAGTCATTATCATCATTTTCAGGCCTGGATACCGAAGAATATGGTGATTGTAAATGCTAAACAATTTTCCAAGTTAAGTAAGGATGCTCAGGCTGTCGTATTAGCCGCAGCCAAGCAAGCTGAAGAGAGAGGTTGGCAGATGAGTGAACAAGAAACCAACGAAAAAGTAGCTGTGATGAAAGCCAATGGTCTGAAAGTAGTGTATCCCAGTGATAAGTTGCACTCTGAATTATCTTACATAGGCCACGTTATGACTAAAGAATGGCTTAATAATGTAGGAGACGAAGGTAAAAGTACCTTAGCTATTTTTAAACAGCTATAGCGTTAATTAGTAACGCTGATTAATAGCTATATTTTCGCAGTTTAAGTAGTAATATATATGAGATACTTTCTGGAAAAAATATATAAAATTAGTGGTTTTTTATCTGCTTTCTGCTTGATTGCTAGTTGTCTTATTGTTTTTGCTCAAGTGTTGGGACGTATTATTGATAAGTTGTATAAGCTTTTTACGGGCGAAATTATTGGTTTAATGGTTCCTTCTGCAGCTGATTTCATCGGCTGCTTACTTGTTTCTGCGTCATTTTTTGGTTTAGCTTTTACTTTGAATAATAGGCAACATATTCGAGTTAAAATCGTTATTGAGCAAGTGGGAGCAGGTTGGCAAAAACGACTGGAGTGTTTTAGCTATAGTACAGCAGTTATAGTTAGTGGATATTTTACTTATTATACCTATTATTTGATGATTGATAGTTTAGAGTTTTCTGAGGTTACGCCTGGTATTATTCCAATCCCACTATGGATTCCACAATTAGCTATGTTGATTGGTGTGGCATTCTTTATGATAGCGGCTATCGATGGTTTAATAAAAGCTTGTTGCCAGCCAGTAAAACACCAATTATTAATTAATGCCGAGTAACCTGCTTAAAAACTCATCTCTAGGAAGTTAACTAATGGAAATTGGTTTAATTGCACTCATTCTAACCATAGTTTTGTTTGCTTTACTGGCAGCTGGGGTATGGGTATCCATTGCTTTGATTTGTGTTGCTTTAACTGCAATGGTGTTGGGCTCTCCTGTTTCACCCGGTGATGTTCTGGTTACAACTATATGGGGAGCAAGTAATTCTTATGAGTTGGCATCATTACCCATGTTCATTTGGATGGGAGAAATTTTATTTCGAAATAAACTCTCAGAAGCAATGTTTGCAGGTTTAGCTCCTTGGCTTGGGAGACTGCCTGGCAGATTGTTGCATGTTAATATTTGGGGATGTGGTATTTTCGCTGCGGTTTCAGGCTCTTCGTCTGCGACTACTGCAACAATAGGTAAAATGACGTTGCCAGAGTTGGCAAAAAGAAACTATGACGAAAAGTTGTCAATTGGTACGTTAGCAGGTTCTGGAACTCTGGGTCTACTTATACCACCTTCAATTATTTTAATTGTTTACGGTGCGGCTACAGACCAATCCATTGCTCGATTATTTATAGCGGGCATAGTGCCAGGATTATTACTATTATTGTTGTTTACAAGCTATGTAATAGTCCAGTCTACAATAAAAAAAACGAAAAGTGGAGGTTTAGTAAACACCAAAATAACAGCTGATGAACAATATACTTTTAAAGAGAAGGTTGCTGCATTAAATAAATTACTGCCTATTGTTTTTCTTATTGGTGGTCTTATTGGCTCAATTTATTTTGGTATTGCATCCCCTACAGAGGCGGCTGCTGTGGGTGTAATATTGTCGCTATTTATTACTAAAATGAAAGGAACCTTATCAACGCAAAGCTTTATTGAATCTATTATGGCGGCTACAAGTACCTCATGTATGATTATCTTTATTTTAGCAAGTGCTGCGTTCTTAACCTCTGCAATGGGCTTTACTGGCATTCCTCGTGAACTAGCGAACTGGATTGGTCAACTACAATTATCTCCAGTTTTGCTGTTAGCAGTGCTTACAGTCTTTTTTGTTATTTTAGGTTGCTTTTTAGATGGTATATCGGTTGTTGTGCTGACAACGTCTATTATTCTTCCTATTGTTGAAAGTGTTGATATTAATCCTATCTGGTTTGGAATCTATTTAGTAGTGGTAGTTGAAATGTCGCAAATCACACCACCTGTTGGTTTTAATTTATTTGTCATTCAGTCGTTGACTGATAAAAACATACTAACTATCGCGGGCTATGCGTTTCCTTTCTTCTTATTAATGTTATTTGCTGTGGTACTTATGTGTATTTTCCCGCAAATTGCTTTATGGTTACCTGAGCAAATGAATAATTACTAATGAGGATAGCTAGAGGTGCCCTAAAGTGTATATTAGAACAATGAGTCAGCAGGACTTTGATGGATTTTGGCCGACTTTTAAGCACATTGTAACTGAGCAAGAAACCTATGCGTTTGAGCCAGCAATATCAAAGCAGCAAGCTTATGAGTTGTGGTGTTTACAGCCTTTAGAAACCCATGTAGCAATAGAAGCTAAGGCGATGGTAGCACTTAATGATTCAGAAAAAGCAGAAACAGTCCTTGGCTCCTACTATTTAAAACCCAATGCTGCTGGCCCAAGTAGTCATATCTGCAATTGTGGTTACATGGTGACACTTCAAGCAAGAGGACAGGGCATAGCTAAACTGTTGTGTATTCACTCCCAGGAGCGAGCACTAGCGCTAGGTTTTAAAGCAATGCAGTTTAATTCGGTAGTTTCGACCAATGAAGTGGCAGTGAAATTATGGCAAATGCTAGGGTTTTCTATAATAGGAACAGTACCTAAAGGTTACCTACATAAAAAGCAGGGGTTTGTAGACACCTATATTATGTATAAATGGTTAACATAAAATTGAACTAATGCCTGAAGAGTTGGCCTAATACTCTTATTTCTTGCCTAGTGGTTATAAAGAGTAGATGATATGAGGTTAGGCACTTTGATAGTTTCTATTATAAGGCTAGTTTTATCCTGTTGTGTAGCCATAATTCCTTTTGCAGTGAATGCAAATGAACTGATATATTGGATTGATGTTCCCAAATCAAAACCAACTGTTGCTACTATTTCAGTGGATACTTCCCAATTAGGCGATTTTATTTTATCCCCTTCTAGAGATATCCCGGCTTCTAATCAAACTGCGTTGGACATAAGCTGTATAACCAGTCAAAAGTCGAGGCTAACCGTTAAATATGATAAGCCAATTCGTTGTGAGTCTATTCAATGGAGTGTACGATTTAAACCTTTAAAAGCTAATGAGTATGATGCTTCGAGCCAGCAAAGTATTTATTCGCCAACAGGTTGGTGGCTGCTTTTCGAGTGGGGAAATTTACCAAGAATTATTGGAAATGAAGCGGCTGCTATTTGTGTAGTTGGTCGTGATGATGTCTGTAAAAAATTACCCGATATTCATTCAGCTCCCTTGTTATTTGCATGGGGCAAGCAAACAGCTACCATTACTACTGATAAGCTGAAGCTAACCCTGTTTGCAGACTCAACTATACTAACACCTGAATTACCTAATATCAGCCGTCAGTTGGAACGGCAATATACCTATTTGAGCCAGGTTTTTTCTCAAAACAGACTATTTGATTGGTCTTTAATTTGGGTTGCAATTGATCAAAAATATAAAAAAGTTGGCGGGGCAGCAGGCACTAATGCCTATATTGCAAATTATTTAGTTGCTGATGATGAGTTAACGGATAAAACCCTGCCTATGTTATTAAGAGTGTCTGCTCACGAAACAGTACATGGTCTATCAAACTACACACTGCCAAGTTGGATAAACGAAAGTTTGGCAGAATACTATGCATTTAAAGCAGTCCAACTTTCTATGGTGAAAACCAGCGCTCCAGTAGATGAATGGGCAAAGAGACGAAATACCTTCCCACACGCTGATGTAGGGTTGTATATAGCGCATAAAAAAGTAACAGAAGATAAGGATATGAGCTATTACCCATTATTTTATCTTAAAGGGTCAGCATTTTGGCAAGAATTGGACTTGGCGCTGCAGGCGTCAGAAAAAAAACTAGACGACTATATCTCGTTGCTATCTTCCCCCAATATTCAGTCGACTGATTTAAATCAGGCATTTATTGATGCTATGATAAAAATTATTGGCTCTAGTCACTGGGCTACAATCAGCAATAAGTATTTATAGTTATAGTAGTGTAAAAATGACGCTAATCCTAACAGGCACATCCCAGGCATTAGGTGATAATACCCAAAGTGCTATAAATAAAGTGCCAATCAGACAACCAGTGTTTTGTAGTGATCAAGGTCTTGAAACAGATGAGCAGTATGAGGAACGGTTTCACGGAGGGCCTGAACGAGCACTGCACTTTTATCCAAGTGAGCATTATGCCTATTGGGAAACCTATTGGCAGGCAATGCAATTAGAGAGTCCTGGTTTCTCATTCAAACCGGGGGTTTTTGGCGAAAATTTGTCTGACAATCAGTTTGATGAAGACAACTGCCATATAGGTGATATTTTTAAGCTAGGTGAAGCTGTAGTGCAAATCAGCCAGCCTCGTTCCCCCTGTTATAAGCTGAATATTCAGTTTAATTATCCACAAATGTCAGTATTAATGCAGGCAAATGGTAAAACCGGGTGGCTATTACGGGTGTTGCAAGAAGGTATGGTAAAACCAGCTGACCAGTTGGAATTACTCGAAACCTCTGATGAGCGTCTATCAGTTAGGAAATGTGCAGATATTTTGTATAACAATGCTTTTAATCAAACTGACCTTGAGCATTTGGCTGCCCATAATGCACTCTCGAAAAACTGGCGGCGGCATGCCAGTCATTGGTTAGAAGACGGTAAGCCAAATGATTGGACTCGCCGCCTGCTAAATAAATAACTTAAAGTTAATTAAAGCTAGCTGAATCTAAGGGTAGTTTAGCCCACTCAAAAGGAATATTATTTTCTTTTGTATAAGTTTCAAAAAGATCTACCGCCTCACGAATACGACTAATATATCTTGCAGCCGACTCCTGATGGAATCCAATAGAAATGTATACATTTTTGTCAGGGTTTTGACGCCATTTATTTACATTGCGTTTTAAAACAGTAAGCATTTCTTTACCAGTAATATAGTCAGCCAATATTCCATTATCAGGTAATTCCCATAAAGGAGTATAACTAGGGCCGATTAAATAAGGTTGAGAAACAGTATTCACATCCCCCCATAATTCTGTCAGCCAATTATATAGTCGATCTGACCATCTTCTTCCTTTTAATAAAATAGTAGCGGCTGCTGAAGAGTCGAATTTGAAGCCTTCTGCAGAAAGTGCGTTGATGACATGCGGGGCAGCCATCCAACCACCAGCGCGAAAACTAACAGGGTAATTAAAACCTGCATCAACCAGTGTTTGGTTACTAAATTGAATTACATTTCTTAATTCATTCTGTGTGTAGGCGCTTATGGGTACATTATGGCCACAATCACCTGTTAGACGACATCTGTTTAAAGTGATAGGGCCAGGGTGTGACCAATTTGGTTCTGTACGAAAGTTGACTCCTGCTGCCTCTATTAAAGAGCGCCAGGCATGAATATGTAAGCCGTGTTCATCATTGGGCCTTAATACTGAACGGATAGCTTGAGTAACGGTATGATGATTAGTGTCTGGTTTAGTGTAGTAAGCTGCATTTAAAAACTGAAGTAAACCTACTTGTGGGTAGTCTGCACGAAAATCGTTCATTGCTTGTAGGTTTTGATCCTCTAAGGTTCTACCTTCCCAATCTACACTGACAATGGCAATCACTTTACCTTGTGCATTTGCAGTATTCCAAAGGGTAAAGAATAAGAGGAGAAAAAAAATGATTATTTGAATAGATGTATGATAGTATTTACTCGCTTTCATTTAAATCCCTTTTATACCCTTCGCGAATGATTTTTAGGATTTGTTGTCATCGCCTCTTGCCAGAATGCCCTATTATTTAATAGGTTCATGGAGCTTTGTTAACCGACAACAGCCCTAAAAATCCATTAGCATGGGTATATTATTGTTGATAAGAGTTAAGCGCTATACTGCTAATATTGGTACAGCTTCTGCAGATCATACTTAAAAGTATCGTTTTATGGTAGAAATTAATGAAGTATATTTTTTAGAAAATGATTAAATATATTTTATTAGTTCAATAATACTAACCTATGATATGTCCAAGTCATGGAAACTCATAAAAACCACTTTTAGGCACAATAAGGCGAAGTTATGAATCGGATTGAAGAGATTATTTCGTTGTTAGGTTTGGAACCACACCCTTTTGAATCTGGGTATTATAGACGAACCTATGAATCAGCACATTATGTTGAAGGGATGGGAGAGGGTAATAGTAATAGAAGTCTATGCACATCAATTTTTTATTTACTCACTAAAGACCGTCCAATTAATGTGCTGCATCGTAACAAGTCAGATATTATTCACTTCTTTCACTTGGGAGGCGCAATTCAGTATACAACTGTTACTGATGAAGGAGAGATAGTTCATCAGGTACTAGGCTCTAAGCTCAACCAAGGTCAGCACTTACAACTACTAGTATCGGGTGGTGTTTGGAAAGCAGCTGAATTGCTTGAAGGAGAATATGGGCTAATCAGTGAAGTGGTAATTCCTGGCTTTGAGTATGCTGATAATGAAATCGCCACCATCGATCACCTGCAAGGCTTTACAGGAGCTATTCGGGAAAAGCTTCGACTGCTGATCAAATAATGTACTCTTAGAGGAAGGTTTATATAAATGCATGGTGGTATGGATACCACTCATTAGGGTAATGCAGGAGTAATACACTGGTTTCACCCTAGTTATTTGGTTTATCTAGACCCTTGCAAGGTTGCTTAGGGGCTAGTAGTGATGCATCCGATTGCCCTAAAAACTATATCTACTATACCTGGTTAGATTGCGTATAATAAGGGCACCTCTACTTAGGTTTATAGTCAGTTAACAAGGGGTTGGGGTAGCAAAGAAAACCAGCCCTTAATCATTATCAAGGTTACAATATGAGCAAGTCATTACAAGAGCAGTTATTAAAAGCGGGGTTGGTTGATAAGAAAAAGGCAAACCAAATAAAGAAAGATCAGCATAAGAAGAAGAAAACCAAGCAAAAGAGTAAAGAAGCAGCTGTTGATGAAACTAAGCTGAGTGCTCAACAGGCTATCCAAGAAAAAGCTGAGCGAGACAGACTGCTAAATTTAGAACTAAAAGCTGAAGCTGAAAAAAAAGCTATTGCTGCACAAATAAAACAGTTAATTGAGCTGAATAAAATTAATAAAGGTGAGGGAGAGGTAGGTTATAACTTTACTGATGATAAGAAGGTTAAAAAAATTTATGTAACCGAAAACCTTCAAATTGATCTTAGTAAAGGCCGATTGGCAATTGTAAGACTTAATGAAGGCTATGAGTTAGTGCCAAAAGTAATAGCAGAAAAAATTAAATTAAGGGATGAATCGTGCATAGCATTTCTGGCCGAAAATACACAACAAGATATTGATGAAGATGATCCTTATGCAGATTATCAGATCCCTGATGATTTAATGTGGTAATGTTTTATTTTGCCTATGGTTCTAATATGTCCGTGCCACGCTTGCAGCAGCGTATTGGCGAGGCCAACCTGGTTGATATCGTCAAGTTGACAAGTTATCAGCTACGCTTTCATAAGCGTGGTATGGATGGATCAGGTAAATGTGATGCTTACTATACCGGGAATAGTACGGATTTTGTTTGGGGTACCATTTATCAGTTGGGGGCAAGTCATAAACATCAGCTTGATAAAATAGAAGGCCTTGGTAAAGGATATTTAGATAAAATAGTTCGTGTAATCAGCCCGCAAGGAAAGAAATATGATGCTGTTATGTATTATGCTATCTGTATAGATGGTAGTTTGATCCCTTTTGATTGGTATAAAATGCATGTGGTCTATGGTGCGAGATCTGCTGGTTTGCCTTCTGATTATCTTCAAATGATTGAGTCTGTAAGAACTATAAAAGATGCTAATATTTACCGGACACATCAGGAACTGTTGATTTATAATTAGAGTTTAAGAAGTAAAAATTAGTTATTTAAAACGGGGCGGTATTGAGCTTCAATATCTCACAAGTTACTGTTGAATATAAAGAACTGATTAGCTATCCACAACGAGATTGGCATTGTAATGAATGATAACATGGTTTGGGCAGTAATAATTGATGCCATAGACTGATGATCTCCTCCTAACTGCCTTGACAAAATATAAGATGAAGGTGCTGTAGGTACGCTAAAAAAGATTATAATTACAGTAGCTGTAATAGGGGTTAATGAAAAATAACTGATAATAAATAGGGCTACCATAGGTTTAAAGGCAAACTGAACAATAGAAGCTAATAATGATGGCTTCCAATCACTGAATAACCTTCTTAGCTCTAATCCTGCTCCTACTGCCATTAGGCCAATAGGAAAGGCGGCACGACCTAATAATGAAATAGAATCGGCTATGGCTTTGGGTGGCTGAATATTCAGAATATTAATCAATAAACCTATCAAACATGCAATAATTAAAGGGTTTTTGGTAAGTTGAGATGTAAGTGAAGGTGAGGCACTATTATCAGATTTAATTAATAAACAAAAAGTAGTTACACATAAAATATTGATTAATACAATCATGGTGACAGCGACGAGCGCGCCAATCACTAAACCTTCATCGCCAAATAATGCATTGGTAATAGCAAGGGCTATAAATGTGTTAAAACGAATACCACCTTGAAAGACAGAGGTAAATGTTGGTTTAGACAGGGACTTGTCAAACAATAACCAAGCTGCAAGCAATAAACAGCAAGCGAAAATTGTGGTATTGGTTACCATTATAATGCTTGTCCAAGGTAGCTCAGCCAGAGAATGACGCGTAATGGTGTCAATGAGAATGGCAGGTGCTAAAACATAATAAGTAATTTTTTCGATGCCAGACCACACGTTGGTTTGAACATTAGCGAGGTGCTTAATGACATAGCCACTGGCAATGGCAAAACAGATAGGAACAAGTGCTTCAATTATAGTGATCATAACCAGGCTTTTAAGCTAGCGTATTTTTGGTTTAACGCAGTGATGTTGACTGCTTAGGCATAGACAGGTGGTATTATAATGCTTAACTAGTCTTAAAAAAATTTTAATTTTCTTGATAAACAGTTAAAAAAAACTCAACTAATAACATGCTTCACCATCAGCTCATACACAAGCTTGGTGACGGGAGCACGACTATTGTTGAGTTTTTGGTAAACGCCAATAGAACGCTTTAGAGGCGGAGTACCAAATAGGATTAGCTGAAAGGATTTAGCCAGTTGTTGTGATCGTTGCCTGCTTAATGGCATGATGGTAATGCCTAAGCCATACTCTACCATTCTTAAGGCGGCCTCCATTGAATCAAGTTCCATCCATTCGTTAACCTGAATTCCACGCTGCATTAGCTCTTCATCAATAATGGCACCCGCCCAGGCCTTTTTATCAAAGCGAATAAAGGGAACTTGATGCAATAGCTTGGTTTCATCGGCTATGGTTGCACCCTGATTCGCAACAATATAGAAGGGTTCTTCAGTATAGGGTGTAAAAGAGCAGTTAGAAGCATAATGAGTAATAGGTTCGGTGATTAGGGCTGCATCAAGCTGGTTTTTTTCAATCCCTTTCGCCAGCTCGGCTGACTGGCCTCTTCTTACTTTAATTTGCAGGTTAGGGTGGTCTTTATGCAGGCTAGCCAAAATAGGAGCTAGAGGACCAATTTGTACACTGTGAATTGCACCAAGAGAATATTGCCCAGAAAAATGCTCACTATCGTCTAAGTCGTAACCTAACTGATTATATAGGTTAAGTATCTGTTCAGCTCTAGCTAACACCTGTTGTCCATTGTGATTGAGCTTCGCGTTGCGACCAGATCGATCAAATAAAGAAGTATTGAGTTGTTGCTCAAGCGTTTTAATTTGCAAGCTTACAGCAGACAGCGTTAACCCTAACTGATCGGCTGCAGCAGCAAAGCTGCCAGTTTCTGTAATGGCTTTTAAGGCACGTAGCGCTTTGATGGACATGGTAGCAGGAGAGGTTCTCCATTATTGTTTGTTGAAGGATTATTAATCTATTTAGTTTCCTATTATATAGCTTTTTCAGCTGAGCTGTTGTTATTTCATATAGTCAATATTGGTTATCAAATACTCTAACCTGAATATTTCACCAAACCACAGGGTGTTATGGTACTTTTCTATAAAGTTATGCTTGCTAACGTGTTTTAATTTCTCAATAGCGCTTGCTTAAGTTCTCTTAGCAAATTATTGAGGATACGACTGATAATCTATGAATAAATAATAAAGATGTGAATTACTTGTGTTTAATGTATAAATGATTGTGTTTGATATATAGTTGAAGGTCCATTCATCCCATATTTATGAGATAAATAGCTGGCTTTGGCCATAAATAATTTACATTGGTTTTATGAGGAATAACTAAAAATTAAAATAAAAATAAAGGGATGCTTAGTTTATTATGCTTTAGTGTAATAGTTACTATTTTGCAACGAGATATCTGATTAATCTTCACGTCTATATACCCTTCTTGAAACAGTTGTAGGGATATTTCGCCTTATTTTTAGCACTGTGCCAGATCAAGATTAACAGGACTCACCGCAATGATAGTGAAGCCACTTTCCCCTTATTCTATACGATTAACGTTGTCTACTTTATGTTTGGCTGTTGCAGGTGCCACTCATGGAGCTTCTGTTAAGCATGAAGTAAGTCAAAATAATAAACCTGCTGATAATAATGCAAAGATGGCAGAAATTGTTGGAGGAAAGGAGTCGAACTTTGCAGAGCGGAAGTTTATGGCTTGGCTTGATGAGTGTGGTGGCAGCATCTTGAATAATGAGTGGATTTTAACTGCTGCTCATTGTAAAGGTGTAAAGCGAGCAACAGTTGGGCGTTTTGATCGTACCAATAACCGTGAAGGCGAAGTGATTTCTATTGAGCGCTTTATACCTCATCCAAAGTATAAGCGTGGTTCGTCAGATAATGATATTGCATTGGCTAAACTGAGTCGCCCAATTAAAGCCAATATAGCCAAAATAAGAATAGCTGACATTAATATTCATCATTCTGCTGCTCAACCGGGTGCGATGATGACTGTTGCGGGTTGGGGAGAAACCCGGCAAAAAAATATTGCAGCCACTTTAGGTCTACCTAGAAAACTACGTGAAGTAGACGTACCTATTGTAGAGCAACAGGAATGCCAGCGAGCTTACTATGGTTTAACTGATAATATGGTGTGTGCTGGCTATAAAAAAGGCGGCAAAGATTCTTGTCAGGGCGATAGTGGTGGCCCTTTATTTGTTAAGTGGTATAACGAGTTATATCAAGTAGGCATTGTTAGTTTTGGTCAAGGTTGTGCCAAACCAGGTTATCCAGGTGTGTATACCAAAGTAGCTAACTACACAGATTGGATTAAAAAATATGTGGATGTAGACTCCAATCCTAAGCCAAACCCAGGGCCTGGTCAGCCAGATCCAAATGATCCGAATGGGCCAGGTTGGCCTGACCAGCCTGGTCCTGGGAAACCAGATCCTACTGATCCGGACGGTCCAAATAAACCTGGCCCAAGTGATCCCAATGGACCTGGTTGGCCAGACCCCGATAATCCAGATCCTAATGGTCCTGGTAAACCTAACCCTAAACCAGACCCTGATCAGCCAAACCAAACCTGTAGTAAACCTGACTTAATAAAGGGTAATTTACTTGAGCAGCCAGACTTTAACCAGTTGACAAAGTGGCGTGCATACTACACTAAAGCAGTAAAATTAAAACAAATAACAATGAAAAAAGACTGTGGTAATGATTACCAAGTCGATGTGAGTGGCCGTGGCAGTTATTATGATGGTGTCATTCAGAAAATTAAAACCCCATTGAAAAAAGCCACAACTTACCAGTTCAGTGCCAAGATGCAATTAGCAAAAGGACAGGTCAAAGACTTTGGGTTTGCGGCTTTAGCTTTGAAAAGCGAAATAGGAGTTTACTACTATCAATATATTGGCATTGACCAAATTACCGATCAGGAAAAAACACTAAAAGGTGAATTTCAGTTAAATTCGGTAGGTGGAGAAGTAAAAGCAGCACACTTATTATTATTTGGTCCAAAGGGAAAAAAGAACCTGATAATTGATGAGGTAAAAATTGCTGAAAAAAATCGTAACCAGCCAGATCCAGATGTAGTACTTAAGCATGACTTTGAAACCAATATCCAAGGTTGGCAGGCAGCTTGGAAAATGGGTGAGCTAAGTCAAAGTGCTGATCGGGCGAAAGATGGCCAATTCAGCTTGCATATTGGTGAGCGTAATCATTGGTATGCGGGTGGGGTTTTAGCAATTACCGATAAAATAACTGCAAACCAAGGTTATACCTTAAGTTTATCTGCAAGTCTTGGTAAGTCTGTTAAAACACCGCAAACGTTAGATATACGCATATTTTATGTGGATGATAAAGGGTATCACTGGAAGTCAGTTAATACGAGTAAAATCCCTGTAGGAGAGAGCTGGTATGATATTGCTTCAGATTTTGCGATTAACCCTACAGGCCAACTGAAAAAAGCAGAGCTTTATATATTTGGTCCTGAGCCAAAAGCAGACTTATTTGTTGATGCAATAAAGCTTATCAAAACAAGTAATGTACCAAAGCCAGATCCGAAGCCAGATCCAAAACCAGATCCAAAACCAGATCCAAAACCAGATCCAAAACCAGATCCAAAACCAGATCCAAAACCGGATCCAAATGGACCAGGTTGGCCTGATAAGCCAAACCCCAAACCCAATCCAGACCCAGGTGATAATGATAAACCGGGTGATGACACTAATGGCTCAGGGTTATTTGAAAAAATGACTGCAGCAAACTGCGTAGATGGTCAGTATAAAGAGCAGGGGATGGGTAATCCTACAACCAATATTGATCATATTATGAAAAACCATAAAACTAATGCGCCTCTTGCCGATGTCTCTAAAACCATTTTTGCTGCACTGGATGCCCGTTATCCATTTGGTGCAGAAATACTGCGTAAGGCGCCTAAACAAGGTGGGCAAACATGCTCGGACTACTGGATTAAGCGAGCTAAAAGTATATGGAAAGGTTTGCCTGCAAAAGAGCTATTTCATGCAGCAGACTTGGCTGTTCATGAATGTGGTCATGGTTTAGCGCATAAATTATCCAGTTGGTCTGAGCAAGCTCATCCTATCGCTAAAGATGTCACTTTTACCTGTCCGTTGAGAAAGTCACGAAAATATCCAGCGTTATATAATATTCAACATGATAAATTCACTGCTGATGTACCTAAAAATCACTATGATGACACCTATATCAATAAAAATAGCCCAGTAGGAAAACAAGGTTGGGAGTCTGTAATGGATGAGGCAGTACAATACAGTCATTCACTCTCAATTGGCTATGCATTTTATGATTATACCACCTATGGTAGTGAAGCTGATGCGGGCTTGAGCTTTGTCTGGTATATCCAGCGTTACTTGTATTTCTTACGTAATAATCATAAGGAAATTTATAATGAAATTCTTAATAATAATTGTTGGAGAAATGCTATCCTGACATTGTGGGGGAAAGTCTGGCGGTATGAAGATAAAGCACTATCCGTTAAGGAAAACCCCAGAGAAGATAATCTCACTTCTGAAAAAACCAAGCTATTTTTAAAAGCTGTTCAACGGCCAGAATTAATGGCAGAAATCCAGGCTATTCGCGACGCCCATCAGTGTAAATAAAAAAATCCCCCTTTCTATTGTAAATGTGGCAACAGCTAAAATATATGCCTCATCTGAAAGGGGGTTGTGAGTTAAAGCACTATTTAAGGCCTGTTAACGCTTTTTCTGCATCTATAGACATAGCTTTAAAGTCACCATTTCGTAGTTCAGTAACAGCATAGAGGAAGCGTCCTAATCGGCCATTTCCATCAATAAATGCATGATAGCCAACTACTCCTGCAAAGAGCTGCTTACCTAATGTACTGCTAGGTACAGAGTTACTCTTAAGCCCTTCAAGATGCCGTTTAAACATAACTTCACCGCCAATACTGGATGGCAATGGGCTTTCTGGTACTGGACCACGAAAGTCTTTATTGATATTGGGTACTAGTTTTTGGTGCAGCTCTTTAATGACAGAAAAGTCAGTTAAATCCTTGCCATTATTTACATATTCTTGCAACAAGACAGAGAATTCATTTCCATCATTGCCTCTCGAATTTGATGCATCGAGAATCCAATTTACGGCACCATCTGCATTGTTGCTGTAGGTCGTTGGTTTTCCATCCTTAATTAGAGGCTGATCAAATACTCCTCCAGTTAAACTTTTTTCCCTTAGCCCTGCAATATGTTTATGTGATTTATTTAAGTTGGCTACTTCTATACTCAGATAAATGTCTATTTGCTCGGGACTGATTTTTGGATGAGACGCTTTCAATTTATTAACTATTTCTCGTGAGGCGCTATTTCCTATTAGTTTAACCAACTCCGCTCCATTTCCCTCTGATAGTACTTTAATTACAGCAGAGTCAATCTTTTTAAAGTTTTTGTTTGGAATATATTTACCTATTTTGGGATTATGTCTAGTACCTATGACTTCATAGGCACCTTTAATATCTTCTCCGGGTATAGAGTCTTGGATGGCGACTTCTTGGTTTCTTTGTGCTGCAGGGTCTTTTTTGTATAAACTGGCTACATCTATTCCTTGAGGGCTATTGCCTATCTTATATAAGTAACCAATAGTATTACCCTCAGATGAACGACCAAACGCATAAGTAGCTGCCTGATTTTTACTTGAAGTTGTTGCAACATAAGCACTATTGCCAGCAAAATTTAAGTGATTACGCAAATCTGTATTTGTACCTTGGGGGGTAAAGCCTTCACCGAATACTTCCCGCGGTGCTCGGCTATCTCCTCTATAGACTTTTTCATATTGAGTAGTAGGATAGTTGGCCGCTGGCTTTTTAGGTCGGCTACTTGTATCAGCTTGAGTTGTCTTTGAACTTTGTCCTGCTTTTTCTGAAGATGCCGCTTGAGAAGACTCTGCTGTATCGTTTGACCTGCCACCATTATCTTTTGGAAGTGGTGATAACCCGCCAGCATTTTGTAGGCTATAGGCAGTTCTTTCGAGGCGTGACATAGGCCGCCATTTTGCATTGGAGTCATTAGTTTTACGAGTCCAGCGTAAACCATCTACATTTGTAAATCCTACGTAATTAGCTTTTTTTCCATTAAGACTAAACTGACGTAAATAAATAGGTGATGAGTCAGTGTTTTCTGTTTTCAACCAGCGCTGGCCACCTAGTTGTATTAAATGGTAGGTATTATCACCGGCTGTTTCTGTGGAAGCTTTTGTCCATGTTGAACTGTTGTTTTCTACCCCAGACTGTCGATACCAGAGACTATTGTCTTGATCTCGCTTAAAAAATTCAACCTCTTTATATGAGCCTATCAATGAAGTTTTCTGAACATTTTCTGGTGTTTTGACAAATGCATCATCTGGTAGACGAGATGGTGATAACGACACATCAACAGAAGTCTGGCCATTTTTTTCTACTTTAAAGTTGCCTTTTGCAAGGTTTAAGCTATCTAAGTTTGTTTGATTTAATGCATTAGATTTAAATCCACGAGCTGAATGGGTTCCACCAATTAAGGTGCCGAGTAATTGCTGGTAATTACCGGTTTTAATAGATGCTTTTAAGTCTCGGGCAGTGGTCACTATATCAAGCGTGGTCTCAGTAGCAACAATCCCCCCTTTAACTAATTTACCGCCCGTTTTACTGGCTTTTGATATAGCTGCACCCAGTTTTCCGCCGGGTAAAAAACTAAGAGTCAGAGTAACGACATCTAATGGGTCGATTTTATGGCCATTAACGGCAGCATCAATCATTCCGGCGACAGCCTGAGTAGCTGTAAGCACCGCCCCTGCACCGGTAAATGAAATAACGCCGCTTACTACAACATCAACCCAGCTACCTACCTTTGCAGCTTGCTCTTGACGGTGTTGAACCTGCTGTAGATCATCGCCATTAATTGCACTGACAATTAGTGATACATCTTTTGCTAAATTGGTAAAAGGCTGGGTAAATGACTGTAAACTAACATTTTTTCCAAACTCAACACGGAGTTGATAAGGAATGCCAACCGCAGTGGGTAAATCCAATGTACTACCGTTTTGCATAAAGTCTACGGCACGAGGTATAAGGTTGATAAAATTTTTGCTTAGGCTTTCACTCGGGTTGCCAACAATAGCGGACTCCTTTTCTTGAACTAACTGCTCTGCTATTTCATTAATATTGGCAAGAGGGGCTTTATAGTAGCGAAAATGTGTTTCAGGGTTCCATTCAGAATTTGGTTTGCCAAATCCATCCAGAGCTGTGTTGACACCAAAATAGGTTTTTCCATCTGATTTATTGTAGTTAGAAAAGTCTGCTTTTAATGCTTCTCTTATCTCTGGGTTTCGTAAATCCTGATTATTATTGATAACAATGTAAGGTGGTTTATTAGAACTATTTAGTTGAATAAGTAAACCCGGCTGACTATTTTTATGTTTGCTAAGAAATAAAGTGTTTAAAGAATTATAACCATACACATCAACTTGTTGTAAGCGGTCAATGCCAGTCAGGGCTTCATGAGCAGCTCCTCTAATATTGTCATTTAAGCTGTTATCTTTAACTACCTGCTCAAGTACACTTCTAATCGCTGCGCTATGGATTGCAATTTTTTCCTCTTTATTAAGTTGCTGATACATGGCTCTGGTTTTATTCTCATCCAGATTGCTTTGGCTGTAGGCTGGTTGTACAGTTTGAGTTGGCCTTCCCTCAAGGTTTTGAGTACTTTCTGCAACACTTGTTGCAATTTTATTAATTAATCTTGCTATAGGTTGTTTAGGTTGCTTAATTTGTCTTGATCGGTGTGAACCAGTTACTTCGTCTGAGAATTCACGACTCCCTTGTGTAGGTAAAGGAGTGGCTATCGTTGGTATAGACATCACATATTCTTCCTAATAATCAATTGAATAAAATAAATGAATAAGTTTGGCTAGTTAGGATACAGTAATGAAAAGGTTTAGAAGAAAAAGTTGTGCGATTTTGATCAATTTGCTAATTAAGGATTTATTCAATTAAGTGGGTTGTTTGTGTGACTTCAATATTCAATTATGATGTTCAGCAAAATACCTTGTCGGTCTATATTGGGTGTTTTGAGTTTTGTTTTTTTTCTGTGCATCAATTTTCTATTTGTTCTTCTTATTAATATATAACCAACGGGACTCTATATTAATAAATTAGCTGGCTTAGAATATTTTGTCTGGTTATTATGGGTGAATGTCCACTTGCTATAGGAGCTAATAATAAGTTGGGTTTGTTTTTTATCTTGATCGAATAGATAAAATATTATTTTAATTGTCATTTTGTTTTACATTTAGCTGCAATATTAAAGAATTCTAATTATCTAAAATAAATAAAAGCTATTGAAATATAAAGGAAAAAAGTTTGGCCCGTCTTTTGCTAAGTAAGTGCTCCAAACATAATATTATTAAAAATATATAACGTTGCCGCCAAATTAAGGAAAGTAGGTATGTCTGGTATATTTGGACTTAAATCAAAAAAACTGCGTATGCTGATAGGCTCTCTGTCTGCATCGGTACTACTGGCTTCAGCCTCTGTGTCAGCTTCAGTAATCAATATAACAGCACAAGATAATTTTAATAATAATCAGTATCTGGGTGCAGGCAAGCACAATGGGTCGTTTAATATCAACTCTCAATTGAATAAAAATATTAGTAACTATAAAGTGAGAAAAGCTTCTTTTATGTTTACTTTTATGGATGATAATAATGATTACTCATATTCAAACAATAGATGGAAAATAAAAGAGTGGCGTTGGGGACCTTGGAATAAAGAGCATGAAATTCGCTATAAGCACCTAAAGAAAAAACAGAATGCATTTGAAAAAGCTACTGTCAGTATTGGTAATGACGCTCTTACTGGGCAAACTCAGTATTATAATACTGGTGAGCGTAAAACTGGCCAGAATATGACAAAAAGAAAAAATGGTTGTGCTTTTGCTATTTTGTGGTGGTGTAAAGCCGTAAAATGGGAAATCACGACTAATTTTTATTATGAGCAAGAACTTGGCTATAAAGGTAATTTCTCATTAAATGCAATGGTTGATCAGGCTGGTTTATTCGATTTAGGCCAGGATGGTATCCTGAACTTTGCAATCAATGTAATGGGTGACTTGAAACTGGTCAATGCTAAGCTTAATGTTGAGTTGGAAGAGATGGCTCAGCCTCCTGTGCCAGTGCCTGTGGCACCTACCTCTTTATTATTGCTTTCAGGCCTTTGCTTTTTCATTAGGCCTTTAACCCGCCGTTTAGGTTAACAATAAAAACTAACCAGCCATTGGAGCTGGTTAGTTTATTCACTGTTCACTTCCTAACTGAAAAGACCTTATCAGTCGTCTAGCTCAACTTCTACAATTGCACCAGTTTGTGCATTGATTTGGACTTCCCATAACTTGTTCTGAGCATCTTGCACTTTAGCTTCATACTCATACACACCAGTGTCATCATCTTGTTCTATATTAGAGTAAATAACCGTTGTTCCTTTTACCTGGCTTTTTGCTTTACTTTCTAGCTCGGCTAATGGCTTGATTGTACCCGCTTTTGCTAGTTGCTCAGCTTGTTGTGGAGTGACATTAATATCAGCAACAACACTAGAAGCAGCAAAAACTGAAATAAAGGCGACTAACATAGGTTTCATTGTAAACTCTCCGTTCTCATGCTAATTGAACTTGTTTGACAGTAGCTGTCGGTTGATGGGTTAGGAGTGTATAGTGCTTAGCTTAATTCAAGCTTAAAAGAATTTAGTTTGACTGGTTTGGTCGGAAGCTATTCTAGTTAAATGAATATGCATGATAAATGATTGTGCATACCAGCTTATTGGGGTTATTAATAAGGGTTTTCCGTAATCGGTTGGTAGATATCCTTACAAAGATATTTTATTTTTGGATTTTCTTTGCATCGACATTTGATACAGCACTGGCACTATAAATAATGTTAAAAAGGATGAAAATACTAAGCCCCAAACAATAGCGGTAGCCACTGGCGACCAAATTAGTGAATGCCCCCCTAAACCAACTGCTAGAGAAAATAACCCGGCAATTGTTGTCAATGTCGTAATGATAATGGGTAGCATCCTTCTTCTGGCGGCATAAAATGTGGCATGCATTAAGCTCATATTTTTGGCCAAGTTGTTATTGGCGGTAGAAATCAAGACTATAGCTGCATTTACGGCAATACCTGCTAACGCAACTATGCCATACATTGTAAATAAGCTTAGTGGGTTACCAGAAACTAACAGGCCTAACACTACCCCAACAAATGCCATTGGAACAGTTATTAACACCATCAATGGTTGGAAATAACTTTGAAATTGGGTGCTTAAAATTAAATACATTAAGCCAATACCCAGTAGGAAAAGCATGCCAATAGCATCAATACTTTCTTGAATATCATCCAGCTCACCCGAAAAATCTAATGAAGCATTTGGGTAATTTGCAGCAATGGTTGGCCAATAATCTTGGATCAGTTTATTAGCAGCTACTGTATCAATCTGTAGTTTGTCGATATCTGCTTCTAAGGTAATGGTTCGCAGAAAATTATAGTGGCGGATATTACCTTTAACTTGTTCTGTATTGGCAATGACCAGTTCTCGTAGTGGGACATTGTTACCCTGGGCGATGGGTACTGATAGTCTGAGTAGTGCTTCAATGTCATCAAATTGATTATTGACAGCAGATGTAGATTTTAAGCGTAGGGCAATGCGATCCCCTTCGTGCTGTACATAACTGACAATTTCACCATCGACTAACATTTTAACAGTACGATGGATATCTGAAGGAAGAATATTTAATTGATTGATTGCATCGTAGTTTAATTTTAACGTTAAACTATTGCGACCTTGGCTATCGTCATCAGTGATATCTTTAAACCGATTGTCCTTTGCCATAAAAGCTTTTAGTGCATCGGTAGCTTGGCGTAATTCGGTGTAATCCTTTCCTCTGACTTTTACGCTAATTGGTTTACTGGTAGGGGGCCCACCAGCTAATTTTAAGAAGGAAATATTAGTGGCGCCTACTACTGTGGCAACTTTAGTGCGCATATCTTCAATAATTTGCTCAACACTGCGTAAGCCATCAGCCGGTGGCTTTAAACTGACTAGTACTTGACCTAAATGTTCACCAAACAGAGGTTCTGTTTCAGTGAACATTTGTCCGGAATAGCTCACAATAGAACGCGTTTCTTCCGTTGATAAATCCCGATAAGCTAATTGTTCAACTTCTAGTACCTTCTCCATGGTTTCATCTAGTGAACTGGTGGTGGGCATTTCGACGTTAATATAAAACAGGCGGATGGTATCGGCGGCAAAAAAATCCATTCTAATTAAGCCACTGCCTACCGCAGTTAAAGAAAGAATAAACAACAGAACTAAAGTAGCCAGGGTTTTGATAGGGTGGCGCATAATTTTGATTAAGGCAAACCCGTAATACACTTTTAATCGATGGATAAAGATTTGTCGGTATTTATCCACTTTTGAGGGGTTAGCAAATGACACTTTGGCGGCGAGAATATGGCCTGGCAGCATCCAGTAAGCTTCAATCAAGCTGATAGCAAGCGCTGTGGTAACAACCAAGGGAATAATCATCATAAACTTGCCTAGAATCCCTGGCAGCAGCATAAGTGGTAAAAAGGCTGCAATTGTCGTAAGTACTGAGGCTGTAACAGGGCTGATGACTTCAGTTAACCCTGTCCAGGCTGCTTCAATGCCTGTGATTCCTTGTCTTAATTTGCTGTAAATGGATTCCACAACCACCACTGCATCATCTACGAGCATACCCAGAGCAATGACAATAGCTAACAGTACAGATGTATTTAAAGTTTGATCAAGAATATTCAGGGTAATAAATGTACCAGCTAGGGTAAAAGGAATACCAATGGTTACCAGAATGCTGATCCGTGATCCAAGGAATACCCAGGAAACAAACAAAACAAAAATAAGTCCTAGTAATGCATTATTTTGCATAATGCTAAGCGCATTTCGAGTAATTAGCGTCTGGTCGTCGATTAAACTGATATTAACACCAAGCTCTTCAGCATAAGTATTTTTTTGGATAACAAATTGGCTAATGCGCTCAACAAGTTCCAGGGTATTAGTACTTTCCTGCTTCATAATGGCAAACAGAACCGCTGGACGACCTTGAAAACGAACCAGCCGGTCTGCTTTTGCCCGCGCTTGTACCACAGTTGCAATGTCGCCCAAACGGATTTCTGATAGGGATCCTTCATTTGTGAGGATAGGTAATTTAGCTAATTCGTCAGGGTTGGTGGTGGTGCCTTCAATGCGAATTAACCACTGATCTAGACCGATACGGGCACTCCCTGCTGAAATATCAGTATAAAAATTACGAATGGAATTAGCGATAGTGACAGGAGATATGTTTAATAGTTGAATTTTTTCAATATCAAAGCGTACTTGAATTTCTGGGTCTTTTTCACCGGTTAACTGTACTCGATCAACGCCTGGTATGCGGGCTAGCTCGTTTTCTAAAATACTTGCCTGACGCCGTAGATTTTCATCATCAGCAGGACCTGCTACTACGACTGTTGCAGTAGGAAAAGCATTAGCAGAGGTAATTTCCACGATATTGGGGCGCTCAACTTCATCGGGTAGTTCATCTTCAACATTATTAATTTCTCGACGAAGATCAGCCATTCGTTTATCAAAAAGGCGTTGATTGATATCTTGAAAGCGCACCAGAATGCTGGACACTCCCTCACGACTGGTGCTGGAAACAAATTTAATATCTTGAATTTTTTCTAATGAATCTTCGAGAATATCAGTAACTTTTCTTTCAATATCTTTTGCTGAGGCACCTGGTAGCAAGGTAGTAATTTGAACCCAATTGAAATTAATGCTGGGGTCCTGCTCTCGTGGCAGTTGTTGATAAATTAAATACCCCATTAATAACACTAATCCAAAAAGCAGATTAGTCAGTTTGTGGTTTTCAATTAAACTGCGAAGCCACATTATTGTTCTGCTCCTTGGCGTTGATAAGCTTAATGGTTTGTCCTTCGACAAGGCCATGGCGACCATCAATAATCACTAATTGATCAGTGGCAATACTTAAAGGAATTGGACGGCCTTCCTGGGCTTGTTCAGCTGCTATAAACTGTGCCTTATTATCATGAATTATGAATATGCCATAATGACCATTACGTTTTTGTAACAGGTGAGCAGGTAAGTGAGGGATAGGACTTTGCCACAATAGCCGACCGGTGGTGCCTGTAATTATACTTTCAGAGGTAAACACTAAACGTGCTTCACGACTTCGAGTGCTGTTCTCAATAAATGGTAGAAAAGAACGTAATTGTAATGGGTATTTTTTACCATTGGCTTTCAGCGTGTAGGATTTTGCCTGTTTGAATGTGAGCTCATCAGTTAATGCTATTTTGGCGGAGACTTCTAGTTGATTGGTTTGTAACAATTCAACAACCGGTGTGCCAATGGCTAGCATTTCTCCTACGTCGGCCATTTTTTTTGTTACCAGGCCTGAAAAAGGTGCAGTAATTTGACAGTATTGAGTATTAAGTTTGGCAATAGCTAAAGTTGCTTGTTGAGCTTGTAATTGTGCTTGAATATCTGCCACATTAGTTTTATTGCGATCAAACTCTGCCTCGCCAATATTTTTTTGTCGAGCCAACTTTTCACTGCGTTTAAGCTCACGCTGATTAAATGCCAGCAGGCTTTGCAACTGAGCGTACTTGGCTTGTTGTGACTGCTGATTAAATTGAGTTTGTTGACAATCTAGCTTGGCAAGCAGCTCCCCTTGCTTAACCAAATCACCGACATTAACAGGCATATGAATTAACCGAGCATTTATTTCTGCTGGTATCTGGCTTTGATTAAGGGCTACAACCTTGGCGGGAGCCGATTGCTCTGGATAAAACTGTAGTTGGTTAACGGTTTTAGCGCTGACTAACGTAGGCGTGTCAGACCAACTCAACTGGGTTGTGGCCGTAAGGCTGATAGTGATACAAGCTTGAAGGATGATTAAAAGAAATCTCATATTAAAGCCTGCTATTTTACAGAATCATTGTATTGCGATGACAGTAACACCGACCGACTGGTCGGTCAATAGAGCGAGCACATAATCTCCATATGCTGTGATGTTGTTGTCAGGAGTTGTTTAAGTAACTTTCCAACATATCAACAAAGTCTTGCCAAATAGCCTGATAACGCTGTTTGTCTTGATAAATACTTTGATGCACACCAAAACCAATACTGAAGATATCTACCATTCGAATGGCTCTTGTTACTTTCTCGTCACTGACTGTATTACTGTAAAACTGCTTTATGGCTGGAGATATCTGGGCACAAACACTATCTAACAGCTCCTGGGCTAGTAACCGAAATTGAGGGTCTTGCATTCCTTTTGGTAGAAAGCCGTAAACCGTGTTGATTAGCCGAGGATCCTGAAAGAAGCAATCAAGTTGATACTGCCCAACAGCATAAAGGTATTCTCGCATAGAGTTAAATTGTTCAATAGGCACACTTTGCATACAGTCTTCTACGATCTTCCTAATAACCGCAAAAACCACTTCATCTAAATTTTTGAAGTGGTGATACAGCGTACCTTTGGCAATGCCTGCCCGTTGAATAAGTGCGTTAGTTGTCAGCGCCTCATAGCCAGAGTCGCCAGCAATTTCAAAGGCCGCCTGAATGATGTTTTGCCGGGTTATTTCTGCCGAAGCTTTACGTGTAAGTGACATATGCTTTCATAACTATTATGAGCTAAGAGTCTATTTTAGGTTTCACCGACTGAGTGGTCAATGAAATTTTGAGGATGAGTAAAGGACTGGATTATGAGAGTAGTGGGGTTATTAATCTATTAGATGCTGTGTTGGCAAATCCCAAGGTTGCTGAAGCTGTCTTTAAGCAGTAAAAACTAAACTCAATAATGTTTGTTACTTATGTAAATAAGAATAAACCGTTAGCAGTATACTTTTCAAAATAGTACCTGAAAAAATATCCAACTATTTTGGCTGGATTCAATAAAAAGGTACTGATGTGCTTAGCTAAAAATAGCCGTTAATTGGTGGAGGAAACTACTATAAAAGAAATGGTTGCTCTGAAAAGTAGGGGCATGATATACCTAAATGAATGACTAAAAGGATATATTTTAAAGGACGTTTATGCTAACTATAGCAAGCCCTGCTAATAACCGTAATACCTGTTATGCTGATAATAATGCGGTTGATAATAAACAACTAATGGGAATATCTACCACAAGAAAAAATACAAATAGCAATAACCAATGTTCTGGGTTAGTAAAAAGTAAGGTAAATCAATATAAAGATAAGACTAAAAGTGTAGCTAGCAAGAATACTTGTAAAGTGAGGGCTGTTAAGGAACAAAGCCCTTTTAGAGGTATAATGTTAGATTTGATTTCTATCAATAGCAACCGACTTAAAAGTGTGAGTTTTAATAAGCTGTTAATGAATACATCAGGTGTAGGGGATATTGTTTCAAGATCCAACTTACCGGAAGACTTTCCTGATATTAGACCTGCTCAGGAGGCTGTAATCCCCTATGTGCTTGAACAAAAAAAGCATTATCTTAACGCTTCCACTAAACCAATCATTATCGATGTTTGGCAAAACCCCAGAAATAAGGCTTTATATATACAAGATGGCCAACACCGTTTTGTGGCTGCATGTATATTAGGTAAGCAAGTCCTGCTAAGACTGAAAAAAATGGGATTTTCTGCTTTTAATGGTAGCTGGGGGCAAACTAAATATATTGATACACTGGCTGCTAAGGATCGAATTAAAGTCTAAAAACCAGTTGTGATATAACACGGACTATGACGTTTTAATAGCCCGTGTTATTAAAAGGTAATTAACGAGAAAACTGTATTGACCAGCCTATAATGATACCAGTGATAGGGTCTGAGTTATTCGATGTGTCTTTAAAAGCGAGCTGCCAGTTTTTTCCTTTTAAGTTATTAAAAACATTAGCAGGGATGGTGGAAGTATAGGTTTTTTGTATGCCATCTGAGCTATCGCCATCATTTCTCATGATAAAGTAGCCAGCCCTTGTCGCTTGGCTGACTAAGGCTATTCTTAGCTTGCTATGATCCCGGTGCTTGACAGTTAAGCGAACAATTGCTGATTTTGAATTTGGCGCGTTCTGCGGTATATCAAGTCCTTTACTGAATTCATATTTACCTGTTTTAATTCCGTAGGCTTTGCGATCCTGATAAATATACTGACCATTGTCGTTGTTATCGCCATTATCATCATCGGGGGTGGTATTGCCTTCTTTTATCTGTAAGAACTGGGCGCTAACAGGCCCCCATTGACCACTGCTGTCTTTTGTTCGTACATACACGATGTGTCGTCCAGGTTCTAAACCAGTGGTATCTATAGTACCAGTAATATTACCTTGTCTTCCTGTTACTTCTAGTGGAGCTGATGTGTGGCCTGCAGTCCAGAACGGAGTGTCGATTGAATATTGGGCTTCAGTTATTCTTTGCGTGCGTTCTCTGCCATTGCTGTGGTTAAAATTAGCATCGGTTGCGCGAGCTGTTAGCCTGACTTGGGTTCCAGGTTCTACTTCACTATTTCCTGAGTTGAGGGATAATTCAAGTGTTTCTGGACCTGATGGGGTCATATAAGGTGTTCGGGCAACTTTTGCTGCATATAACAGCGCTTTTAAGTTGTCTGGCTTAACTGTTTTATTAAATGATTCGCAGGGTTCAAAAAAAGTGCCTGACTTGCCTAGTTCAAAGGTAAATGCAGCGACACCTAATTCACCATAAGCAAAGTCATCACTGGCGCCAGTAGTAGGGTATAGGCCTGAAGCTTGCTTGGGTGAGTACTGATTAAACCAGGCAAAACGACGTCCTAATGTTTGTAATTCCTTGCTATTTGGTGCTGTTTGACTTGAATCCCCCCAAGGCCATAACACAAGGCCGCCATGGCTATGGATATCAATAAAAATACCTTTGGTATTTAGTGGGGCTTTGTCTGTTCGGTTGGGGGCTCTGTTATCTTCCCAAATTGTTCTCATATAGCTTTGGATGGCTTGGGTTTCTAACTCAGATGCTTCACTTAAGCCGCGATAAGTATCGTCACATGCATTATCACTAGCGCCAGTAATATTATCTTCCCAGTTGTGTGAGAAGTTGCGATTTAAGTCAATACCATTTTTATAAACGGGGCGGCAGCTCCCTCCGCTATCAGTAAAATTTGCATTTTTTCTTTGAAACTTGGTTAAACGATTTTCAGCTATTTTTCTTCCATCCGGGTTTGAGTGAAGCATAAAATGGACTTCATGATGATCTAAAATCCAGGTTATGTCAGCATCTTTACCATAGTTGTTGGTCAAATGACGAGCGAACTCTAATGCCAGAGGGGCGGTGGCGTATTCTCTGGCATGTAGTCCACTATTTAAAAATAGTTTGGGTTTATCACCTTTAATGGCTGTGTTGGTTAACTTGAGCACTTTGATATCATAACCTTGACTACTATTATCTGGATGCTCTTTTTTCCAGGAGTTACCGACATCCAGCCACTGAGCAATATTAGAGAACTTGTTAGCTATTTGTTGGGCTTCTGTAAAGGTTTCTTCAACGGTTTCATAGCATTGAAAGCCAGGAATACCACCAGCGTTTTCATCTAAACCTGAGCGTAAAGAAAGAGAAGGTTGTTGCATTTTTTCTTTTATTTGCTCAAGTTCGCGATTTCTTTTTTTAATCCACTGAGTGGCTTTTTTGATATCAGCTTTAAAACCTTGCTGTTTGGCCGTGTCGATTAATCTTTGTTTTTCTTCCTGGGATAAGTCTAAAATTAAACTAAACGATTTGTCATGAGATTCTAACATTTGACCATGAAAGCTTATTTTAGCTTTATTATAGATTTCTTCGCTGTCAAAAGTGACTTTATAAATAGTGCTGAGCGCTGCCTGCTCTTGATCTATAAAGATGATGGCTTCAGAATTATGCTCATTATTAGTAGCAGCAGTGGGAAGGGCGATAATCCCTAAGGTTACACCTATTAATGAGGTAAGTGTATTTTTAAACATGGAATTCCTTACTTTAATCTAGTAGTAAAGTAGTCTGCTTTTTATGCGGAAGTATGGCGACTGGTTGAACTTGAATAATTATTAATAGCAGTCAAATAAATAACGTGTCGACCGTTGGCAAGATTATAGGTTGCTGAGCTTATTTAAGTTATTAACTATGTCATTAAATAAATTGTTAAAATATTTTTTTGTTGGTTTTTGTGATGCAAAAATGCAAGAACTGGTGTATTGTTCTCACTGAGAACAATACACTTTGTAAAATGTCTGAGTTTTTATGAAAAATCATTTTATGAAATGTCTGATGTAGCAGCAATGTCTTTATATTTCTTGTGCCGATTATATATCCTTTATGAATATTTTGATTACCTTTATACATGTTCTATTACTGCTAGTCATGTTTGCGCTTTTCTTTATATATGAATATAAAAGGGTATTTTATTTTTCTGTAAATGGTGAAACCAGTTTTGATCAATAAACGCTTGGTTTCCCAGCATCTAGCGGAGTTGGTAGGCATGACGTTAGGGCTATTGAGTATTTAGAAAATTAGTTTCTGGGGGTTCAGTAAGGATCGCTACTAATGGGCTTAGGCAGTATGGATTGGCGGCTAATAGGGGTATTGCTGTAAAGCTTCTTTTCCTGGCAGGGCATAAGCGGCTCAGCGATACCCCTATCAACCATTACTGAGGATGCTAAAGGTTGATCAAAAAATCAACATGTTTACAGTTATAAGAAGTTTAAGAAGAGTTATTAGAAATGAAGCTAATAGGGCTGCCAGCAAGACTATTAACGCCTGTGAGGATGAAAAAGGCTTGGCGGCAACCCCATCAACGGAACTAGCTGAGTATGCGCCTGACTGTTCAAAATAACAACAAGTTTATTGCTGGGTTTAGGTTAGAGGTCCGCAAAGCCAGCAAACAAGCAGGCATCAGGGTAATTTAATGGTTTGCTTAATAGACTGGCAACCCGATTGCTTAGCACAAGCATTAGGATTGGATAAAGGTTGCTAGCCGTATGCGAATATTATTGGTGACGGGGGCGTGATGAATAAGTAAGAAGTGTTTTAAGCAAGCTGCCATCCTGAAAGCTAAGTTAGAAAAATGGAGCCTCTTATATTTCTTCCATAGAGTGATTTATTTTTATCAGTAATACTTGGTAGACCACTAGCACCATAAGGAATCTTTGTTATTTTTCCGCCTGATTTTAGGAACTCAGAGGTTTGTTCTTCAATTTTTTTATGGTCTTGAAGGCTTGATGTGTGTTGCTCTTTTCTGCGTGGCATGATTTACCTACTCCTATTGGATAAATTAAGAATAGTCAGCCTCTCCAATAAAGCTAGCGACCCCTGGTAGTGAAGAAAAAGCAGGCCGCTAATTGCTCTAGTATCTGTGCTTGAGTACAGAGGGTTTTTTAAACTACAGCATTAAGCTATTTATTGCTTTTCAGCAGCTCTGCATTCGTTGGGTGTTCCTCAAGTAACTCAACAAGTTTCCTTGCACTCTCTACAGGTTTAAGGCTCGTGAGTGCTTTTCGTAAAACTCTTACCCTTGCAATATCTTTCGTATTTAGAAGAAGTTCCTCACGACGCGTGCTGCTTTTAGCAATATCCAGCGCGGGAAAAATTCGCTGATTCGCAACTTCCCGTGATAAAACAATTTCCATATTACCTGTGCCTTTGAACTCCTCAAATATCACCTGATCCATCCGGCTTCCAGTATCAACGAGTACGGTTGCTAGAATGGTAAGTGACCCTCCATTCTCAATCTTTCTGGCAGCGCCAAACAGTTTTCGTGGTATTTCCATGGCTCTAGCATCAATCCCGCCAGACATGGTACGACTGCTACTCTTTCTCCCTGCATTATGTACTCGTGTTAGCCTTGTTAGAGAATCAATAACAATCATGACATTGTGACCTTCACCAGCTTCCTGAAGAGCGGTATTAAGAAGGTCATTGGCCACACGTGCGTGTTGCTCATAACTTTCATCAGAGGATGAAGCATGTACCTGTGCTGGCACGCTGCGCTTAAAATCAGTTACTTCTTCTGGTCGCTCATCAATGAGTAACGCATAAAGTTTTATCTCAGGGTAAGCCTTCCCCACTGCTTGGCAAATATGTTTTAAAATGGTCGTTTTTCCGGAGCCTGGTGGAGCAACAATCAAGCCTCGTTGCCCCATTCCAATTGGTGAGATCAAATCAATCGCTCGCGTGGTGAGCTGCTGAGAACCTAATTCTAAGCGAATGCATTGTGTAGGATTGATGGCTACACCATTTAAAAAGCGCCTTTGTGGGTCATTATGAGATATGTCTTGTACTACTTCACCTTCTTGTCTGGTGTCTTTATTTCTTTTCACCTTCAAACGTAGTATTTTTTTCGTCATGATATAGGTTTTTAACTCTAGAAAAATAAGTGTTTTCGCCGTGTTTATAGTAGTTCATAACACTTGGTTAAGGCGTATGTGCTTTTCGTCGTTATGAGAGTCATTCTGACATTTAAGCTAAGGCAGAGGTAAATAATTTTCCTCAAAGTGTTGTTATCTCGGTTCCTAATCACCAAGTGTGGATGCAGTTGATGCTATTATTGCTAGCCTCACAGCGGTACGTTAGCTCTAAAAACCCTTCACCCTCACCCCAGCCCTCTCCCAAAGGGAGCTAAATATAACTTTTGCGTAAAGGCTGAGTGCTCAAGGATTGGTCATAGATAATAACTATTTACTTGATAATATCTATTATTTTAATTTATCGGCCGGCTTTCCTTACACTGTTGATATGGTGTGTAGGGGAGGTCTGGTGATGTTCATACAGTTACAACAAGGGTTACGTACTTCATTCGCTCAGCAAGGCTGGCAGTTAACTAATAAGCGATTATTGTTGCCAGTGGTTTTATTTGCCTTGTTGCTTACCGAAAATACAAGAGAATTAACCATTGGGGTATTGGCCGATGCCTTTTGGCAGGTAGCTGCGTATGTGGCTGCCACCTTGGCACTATTTCACTACTTAACCGAACGTTTCGATAAGAATGGTTTTTTTCAGGAAAAACTAGCTGGTAGTAATACATTGCAAGTGTTGTTTGCTGCATTTATGGGGGCGTTGCCTGGTTGCGGTGGTGCGATTGTTGTTGTTACTCAATATGTTAAAGGCAACTTGAGTTTTGGTGGGGTAGTTGCCGTATTGACTGCAACTATGGGAGATGCAGCTTTTCTGTTACTGGCAAGCAAGCCAACCGATGGTTTATTCATTATCGCTTTAGGCTTTGGAGTAGGGCTGGTTTCTGGATTATTGGTAGATAAAATTCACGGTGAGGATTTTATGCGACCTAAACTGAAGCAGCGGCCTGCTCAAGCCAGTTGTAATAAGGCTAATCTATGTAATCGAAATATAATCAAGTTGCAGGGTCAATTTTGGCAGTGGATGTTATTACCTGCCATGACATTTGCGGTGTTGGGTTCATTCCAAGTAGATACCGACCAGTTATTTGGCTTCGCTGAAGGGACTTCTGCTGGGTTAGGAGCTGCTGCTGCAATGATTGCCATTCTGTTGTGGGCAACAACACGGGAAGTGACCAGCTATGAGTCAGCGGTTGCGGAAGACCCAAAAGCTAATAACGTGGCGCTATTTCAACGAGTAGCACAGGATACTAACTTTGTAACAAGCTGGGTAATTGCTGCCTTCTTGATGTTTGAGCTGGTTGTGTATTGGTTTGATATTAATTTAGCCGCGCTGTTTGCGAATTGGGCTCCTATTATGCCTTTGATGGGGGTAGTGATAGGTTTGTTGCCTGGTTGTGGTCCACAAATATTAGTAACCAGCTTGTATATCGGTGGTGCAGTGCCAATGTCAGCACAGGTAGGGAATGCAATCAGTAATGATGGTGATGCGCTTTTTCCAGCCATTGCCTTAGCTCCCAAAGCAGCGGTAATGGCAACCCTGTACTCAACTATCCCTGCACTGGTTGCGGCTTACAGCTACTTCGCGATCTTTGAGTAACAATATACTCTTTGTGAAAGGTAGAAAGGTAGAAAGGTAGAAAGGTAGAAAGGTAGAAAGGTAGAAAGGTAGAAAGGTAGAAAGGTAGAAAGGTAGAAAGGTAGAAAGCACCAGGAATGGTGCTTTATCAAGCTGGCACTATTAGAATGGCGCTTTTGGAAAGTGAAGCGCCTTTATGCTCAGTTATCGCCATGCCTTTCATGCCGGCAACCATGCCGATGTGCTCAAGCATCTAACAGAAGTTTTGACTCTGGACCACTTACTGCAAAAGCAGGATAAGCCACTGTGCTACATTGATACTCACTCCGGTCCTGGGATGTATGCATTACTCCAAGGCTATGCTCAGCAAAATACAGAATATGAAACTGGTATAAGTAAGCTTTGGCAGCAGAGAAGTTTACCTGAGCCACTGGCACGCTATGTTGAGGTTGTGGCTGCGCATAACCCTGGCGGTTCATTAAAGTGCTACCCTGGGTCTCCTGCGATTGCCAAACATTTACTCAAATCTGATGATCGGCTCCAGCTATTTGAACTGCACCCAAAAGACTTTGAGCTGTTGCAAGATTGGGCAAAAGGTAATCGCCGTATTCGAGTGCAACGGGAAAATGGTTTTGAGCGTTTAACAGCTATTCTTCCTCCCCCAGAGAGGCGTGCGCTAGTACTTATCGACCCTCCTTATGAAGTTAAACAAGACTATCAGTTGGCCATCACTGCATTACAAAGAGCGCTTAAACGATTTCCAACAGGGGTCTATTTACTTTGGTACCCGTTACTGGCCAGGCCAGAAATACAAACCATGGAGCGCAAACTCAAGCAGCTTGCTGGTCGTTACCTTCATGCTAGCTTGCAGGTGCAGGATGCTAGCTCAGGTGGGATGTTTGGCAGTGCCGTGTTTGTGATTAATCCACCATGGAGACTAAATGAACAGTTGGGACAATGTTTGCCGTTTTTACTCCAACAGCTGGGGCAGGACTCTGCTGCTAAAATCAGTTTGAACTCCCATGGACTGGACTGAGAGAGAATACAGCTGTGATGTGGCCTGGAATTGGCATTGCCCTTAAATAAACATGGTTAAACAAACCTTTGTCGCTTTTTAATAAAAGCAACTCAGGCGTTGCTTGACAGGATGTTTGTCCCAGTCATAAGGTTCATAAAGTATGCAATATTAAAATGGTGGATGATGTTTAATTCACGTAGACAATTAGTAACGATGACGCTAGCCAGTGCAATTGGTTGTTTTTCGCCTCTATCAATGGCGGCTAAAAGCCCATTCTGGACCAAGCTTACCATACCGAATGATGCGCCAGCGCAAGCAATTGGTACCTATCAGGCAGGCTGCTTGGCAGGTGGTAAATCCTTGCCGCCCAATGGTAAGGGTTATCAGGTAATGCGGCTAACGCGTGGACGATTTTATGGCCACCCAGACCTGGTTGACTTTATTACAGGTCTGGCAGGTGGAATGGCTGAGTATAATGTCGGTACTTTGTTGGTAGGTGATTTGTCCATGGCTAGAGGAGGCCCATTTGTCAGTGGTCATCGAAGTCACCAAAACGGCTTAGATGCTGACCTGTGGTATAACCTGGAAAAGGACCGGCCTTTATCATTGCATGAGCGTGAAGCGTTGGGAGCTTATTCATTAGTGACTGCGAATGGACGTACAGTTAAGCCTAGGCTATGGAGTAATAACCATCAGCAAATGCTAAAACTGGCAGCCTCTAATCCAAAAGTGGATCGAATTTTTGTGAATGCTGCGATCAAAAAGCAGCTATGTAAAACTAAAAGCAGCGCAGATGATGGTTGGATTCGAAAAATTCGCCCTTGGTGGGGCCATGCCGATCACTTTCATGTACGGATGAAATGCCCTGCTGATAGCCCGCAGTGTAAATCGCAAGCGCCGATACCCAAAGGAAGTGGTTGTGATAAGTCATTAGATTGGTGGTTTGCTAAACACAAACCAGCCCCCAAAAAGAAACCAAGTAAAAAGCCAGTGAAGCCCAAACCAAAGCTACCTTATTGGAAGCAAGTGAAGCTGCCTAAAGCCTGTAGCCAGATATTTAGAGCTAAATCTAAGTACTTTCATTAATAATATATTCTTCGCGAATGGTTTTTATAGCATTAGGGGTATAAATAACCCTTCGCGAAGAATATTAAACTGGTTTTAGTGCAACTTTAATAACATCTCCCACCTTTCACCTTTCTACTTGCGGCAAACTTGTCGCCATTCTCATAAAGCCTATTGAATGATCTGTTATAGGTTTGTTACACTCAAATTATCTTAAACGATTTAGATAGCCAATTTGTAGGGTTTTAAATATTAGAGTGCTCTCAAGTAATAAGGTTGGTTACAAAAGTCGTCTATGTGTATGTAAAAACTAACAAACAAAATAAAGAGAAATCCTCAACTGTCATAAATAAGATAATTATAAAAAAGTTAGGAAGTCCTAAGCGCACAAGGCTAATTTGTTGTGGGTGTAGGACTGGGCTTAAAAAAACAAATATTAGGAGTTGCCCATGAAGACGATAGCTCGCTGCTTATCTGGTGGTTTGTCCTTCGGACTATTACTTTTAGCAAAAATCGCTTTTAGTCAAACATTAACAATTTCTTGTGGGGCTGTTGGTGCAGAACTGTCTTTATGTAAAGAGGCTGTATCAGCGTGGACTAAAAAAACCGGCCATCAGGTGGAGGTTATTTCTACTCCCAACTCATCAACAGAAAGGTTGGCGTTATACCAGCAAATATTCTCTGCAAAAAGCAGTGATATAGATGTGTTTCAAATCGATATTATTTGGCCAGGGTTGTTGGCTAATCACTTAGTAGACTTATCACCCTACACCAAAGGCGTAGAAAAACAGCATTTTCCAACATTAGTCGAAAATAATACGGTCAGTGGTAAATTAGTGGCTATGCCTTGGTTTGTCGATACAGCATTTTTATACTATCGAAAAGACTTGCTTGAAAAATATAACCAGCCGGTCCCTACTACTTGGCAACAACTGTCGGATATTGGGAAAACTATCCAAAACCAAGAGCATGAAAAAGGAAATGCACAGCTCTGGGGGTATGTTTGGCAAGGGCGTGCATATGAAGGGTTGACTTGTAACGCTTTAGAATGGCTCTCTAGTTATAATGGTGGATCAATTGTTGATAATAATGGAAAAATTACCGTTAATTCAAAAGCAGCTGAATCAGCACTTTCGCTAGCTGGACAGTGGGTTGGGCAAATTTCTCCGCCAGGGGTTTTGAATTATACTGAAGAAGAAGCCAGGGGAGTATTTCAGTCTGGCAATGCTGTATTTATGCGTAACTGGCCTTATGCTTGGGCGTTAGCTCAGGGCGAAGAAAGCGCTATCAAAGGTAAAGTGGGAATTGTTGCGCTGCCAAAAGGAGGTCCTGAAGGAAAGCATGCATCTACATTAGGTGGTTGGCAACTGGCAGTTTCAAAATACTCAAAGTACCCTAAACTAGCGGCTGATTTAACCTTATTTTTAACCAGTTATGACATTCAAAAACAACGATTATTAAAAGGGGCCTTCAACCCCACAATTAAAAGCCTGTATGAGGATCAAGAGGTGATTGCTGCAGCCCCGGTGGCTAAGACCTTAGTTAAATCCTTGGAGCAAAGTGTCGCTCGACCATCCACAGCAACCAAGTCAAAATATAATCAGGTGAGTAACTTATTTTTTAATGCTGTGCACAATGTGTTGGCGGGTAAAGAGGCCCCCAAACAGGCGCTTAAAAAGTTAGAAAAGAAATTAAAACGAATAAAGCGTAAGAAGTGGAATTAAGCTATAGCCAAAGCGAATGGTTTTTAGGGGAGGCCGTCAAGCGATGAAGCCTCATGAGTTTATGGTTTTATAAATGATTGGGGTGAAGAGCGATGACAACAAACCCTAAAAATCATTCGAGAAGGGTATATAGCTATGGAACAGTCGCTTGCTAAACAACAAGTGCCCAAACGGACATTAACATTGTTGCCAAAAAACTTGTCTGCTCAACAGCAACGGGTATTGTATGCTTGGGCCTTTCTGATACCAACCATCATTTTGTTATTGATGGTGGCAGGATGGCCTCTATTAAGGACTATTTGGTTTAGTTTTACTGATGCCAGTTTAGCGAATTTGGATGAGTTTGAGTGGATTGGTTTTGGTAACTACCTTTCTTACGAAGAGGGTGAGTACTATGGGCTATTAACGGATGGTGAATGGTGGCAGTCGGTTTGGAATACCGTATTCTTTACTGTAATGTCCGTTAGTATAGAGTTAGTGCTGGGAATATTGATTGCCTTGGCTTTAAATCAACAATTTCCTGGGCGTATTATTTTTCGTACGGTGGTATTAATTCCATGGGTTATTCCTACCATTGTTTCTGCTAAAATTTGGGGGTGGATGCTCCACGACCAATTCGGTGTAATCAATCATTTGCTGGTTTCAGCTGACTTGATTGAAAAACCACTGGCTTGGACTGCAGACTCGGATTTATCGTTATGGGCAGTGATTATTGTGGATGTATGGAAAACCACGCCATTTATGACGTTGCTTATTTTTGCTGGCCTACAAATGTTACCAACGGATTGTTATCGGGCTGCCAAAATTGATGGTATTCCACCATTAAAACTATTTTTCAGAGTGACCTTACCTTTATTGGCGCCTACTGTTATGGTGGCTGTTATTTTCAGAGCATTGGATGCATTAAGAGTATTTGATGTGATTTATGTGTTAACGGCGAATAATGCCGATACCATGTCAATGTCAGTATTTGCGCGTCAACAGTTGGTAGCATTTCAAGATGTGGGGTATGGCTCAGCAGCTTCAACTTGTTTGTTCTTTATAATTGCTTTAATTACCTTGGTGTATTTATATTTAGGAAGGAAACAAGTGGGAATGGATAAGTAAATACCCTTCGCGAATGATGTTTATGCTTTGTTATCTTCGTTTTTCACCCCAGTCACTTATTATACATAAGCTCCTGGGGCTTCATCACTTGATAGCCTCGCCTAAACTATCCTTCACTGTGGGTATAAAGATTTTGTTGTGCTTAAATACAGGTTATAAGAATACCACGTTGAGGTATTGCTATGAGTAAATTAAAAACAATAATTTATAAAATATTTTTTTACTTGTTTTTACTGGTAGTAACGGTGTTTTCACTATTCCCTTTTTATTATGCAATAGTGACTTCCCTAAAAAGTAAAAGTGAGTTGTTTAGTGTTGATTTATTGTTAAATAAAATCCAGTTGACTAATTACCAAAGTGTGTTGACCAATGACAGTTTTTTATGGTCAATAGTCAACTCTGTGTTAGTGGCTAGTGCGGTGGTGGGTATTTCATTATTGGCGGCAGTGACAGCTGCCTATGCACTAGGACGCATTGAGTTCAAAGGCCGACGTACGTTGATGGTTATTGTGCTAGCTGTGTCGATGTTCCCTCAGGTAGCGGTGTTGGCTGGTTTATTTGAAGTAATTCGCTGGTTTGATTTATATAATAATCTATTAAGCCTGGTAATTTCTTATACATTATTCACCTTGCCGTTTACGGTTTGGGTATTGACCACTTTTATGAGGCAGTTGCCAAAAGAGTTGGAAGATGCAGCGCTGATTGATGGCGCAACCCCCTGGACGACGCTAGTTAAAATTTTAATGCCATTAATTTGGCCTGCTGTCATTACCACTGGCTTGTTAGCCTTTATTGCTGCGTGGAATGAGTTTTTATTTGCGCTGACATTTACGTTAACTGATGATCAGCGAACAGTACCCGTTGCTATTGCACTTATCAGCGGCAGTTCTCAACATGAATTACCATGGGGAAATATTATGGCTGCGTCGGTGATAGTGACTATTCCTTTAATTATTTTATTACTTATTTTTCAACGAAGAATCGTATCTGGATTAACGGCAGGTGCCGTTAAAGGTTAGGAATGTAAATTATGCAGCAAAATACTGATTGGTGGCGTGGGGCTATTATTTATCAGATATATCCACGTAGTTTTTTTGATAGTAATAATGATGGCATTGGTGATTTGCCTGGCGTTACTGAAAAGCTACCCTACATTGCTAGTTTAGGTGTGGATGGAATTTGGCTTTCGCCTTTTTTTAAGTCTCCCATGAAAGATTTTGGGTATGATGTGTCTGACTATCGGGCTGTCGACCCCATGTTTGGCCATCTTGACGATTTCAAAGCGCTGCTGGAAAAGGCCCACCAGCTAGGCTTAAAAATATTAATTGATCAGGTGTTAAGCCATACTTCGGATCAACATGCCTGGTTTCAGGAAAGTCGTCAAAATAAAACCAATCCAAAAGCTGATTGGTATGTATGGGCGGATGCGAAGCCTGATGGCAGTCCACCCAATAATTGGTTGTCGCTGTTTGGTGGTTCTGCCTGGCAGTGGGATTCTCGCCGCCACCAGTATTATTTGCATAACTTTTTAGCGAGCCAGCCCGATTTAAACTTTCACAATGAAGCGGTTCAACAGCAAATGTTAGAGGAGGTAAAATTCTGGCTGGATTTGGGGGTTGATGGCTTTAGGTTAGATACTGTTAACTTTTATGTGCATAGCAAAAATTTAGAAGATAACCCACCGCTACCCAAAGGTGCAAAAAAATCACTTGGGGTGCGGCCAGACAATCCTTATTCATTCCAACGGCATGTATATGATATTTGCCAACCAGAAAATGTGGATTTTATTGTTAGGCTGAGGCAGCTACTGGATCAATACCCTGGCACAACAACGGTTGGTGAAATAGGGGCTGATGATACCTTGCAAGTCATGGCTGACTATACCTCTGGTGGTAATAAGTTGCATATGGCGTATACCTTTGACCTATTAAACCCCCAGCATGATGCTGCCTATATACAACAAGTGATTAGTCAGCTTGAAGCGCAAATCGGTGATGGTTGGCCATGTTGGGCGTTGAGTAATCATGATACTGTGCGTAGTGTAACTCGCTGGGGTGAAGGTCATCCATTCCAAGCTTTTGCTCAGGTAAGTCTGGCGATGTTAATGAGCATGCGTGGTAGTGTTTGCTTGTATCAAGGAGAGGAGCTGGGCTTGCCAGAAGCCGATGTGCCATTTGAAGCAATTCAAGACCCCTATGGTATTCCTTTTTGGCCGGAGTTTAAGGGACGTGATGGTTGCCGAACACCTATTCCCTGGCGGCAAAATGCGACAAATGCTGGGTTTTCTCAGGCAGAGCCTTGGCTACCGATTGTAGAACAGCATCTTCCTTTAGCTGTTAGTGAGCAGATAGTGAATCCTAATTCATGTTATCAGTTTATCCGACAGTTTATTCAGTGGCGGCAGCAGCAGCCTGCATTGCGTGCTGGCACCATAAAACTGGTTGAAGATACGGGTGAGGCTTTAGTTTGGTGGCGACATCATTCAGACCAGCAATTGTTGGTAGCTGTTAACTTAACCGCAGATACCTTAACGATACCCCTATCAGTTATTAATGATCAATCAGGAGCAAATATTGAGGAATTGGCTGGACATGGTTTTAAGGCGCGTTATGAGAATGATCAGTTGATTTTACCGCCTTATCAGGTGTTCTTTGGCCAGTTATTTTAAGATCTTTTTCACGGGTATTTAAAGTTTCAGTTAGTTGTAAAACTGCTTTACACTAACTGAAGATAACTGTCGCCGAATTGATTAATGTCACATATGCCCTGTACGAATGGCTTTTAGATGTAACCATCAAATGACTAAAGTCACATGAATCGATAAATAATAGCTGATTGAAATGATGATAAAAAGTCTTAGCAATCATTCGTGAAGGGTATAAATAAAATAGAAGGTGTAATATGCATGCCTCGAGCAGAAGTAAAGAAGCTAACCCTTAAAGATCTGGCAAAAATTTTAGGTGTTTCAACAGCTACTATTTCGAACGCCTTTAATCGCCCTGATCAACTGTCGGCTAAATTAAGAGATAAAATTTTAACTGAGTGTGAACAGCTGGGTTATACGGGTCCTAATATTGCTGCCAGAGCATTAAGAACAGGGGAAACAGGTATTGTTGGAGTAATGTTGTCAGATCCGCTGCGATATAACTTTAATGATGCTGTTGCCCATGGCTTTTTGAGTGGTTTGGCTGAGGTGTTTGATGAACAACACGTCAGTATGTTACTGCTTTCCAGCAAGGAAGCGCCATATCATAAACCTAGTATTGAAGCGGTACCGGATTATTTTATCGTTTATGGTGAACCTCGTAACGCCACTGTGCTTGAGCGACTTGAGCGTCAACATAAAAAAATTGTTACCGTTGACTTTGATTATAGGGATTATCCATCGGTCAATATTGATAATTTTCAAGGCGCATTTGATATCGCTCAATATGGAGTGAAACAAAGCGAAGACTGTCGTGTAGCTATTCTAGGGCTAAGGCTGATTGATGAGCCTCTATTGGCTAATATTGCTGGCAAGCCGCTGCTTGATGCTAGCCGCTCAATCTCTAGTCGACGCTTAGATGGTTATTTAGCTGCATTGCAGCAAGCTGGAATGATTATTACACCAGAGCAAATATGGAGTATCCCTGTCAACGAAGCAGAGATAAGCTATGAAGCTGCCAGGCAAGTATTGTCAGCTGAAACCAAGCCGAATTTATTATTATGTATGAGTGACCGAGTAGCACTGGCTGCTATCAAAGCTGCAGCAGATTTAGGGATAGCTATACCCTCTGAACTACGCGTTGCTGGCTTTGATGATATTCCTGAAGCAACAGTTTGCCATCCAGGCTTGACCACAGTCCATCAGCCATTTGTAGAAAAGGGGCGTGTAACAGCTAACCTGTTATTACCGGGCCTTGCACCCATAGAACAAAAGAGAGTATTGCCAATTGAGGTGGTGAAGCGTGAGAGCTGTTGAGTAGCAAAAATATCAACTTGGAGCCCAGTGACGAATGTTCTAGAAATCTTATACTACAAGGAGAAAACTGTGTTTTTAAATGGAGTTGGTGTTGTTCTTTGTGGTACTCAAGTAGACTTCTTGGGTATGTCTATTGCATGGTTGTAAACAGAAGCAGCAGGTAGATAAGTCGCATAATATACTTGTTGCAAAAATATTTACCTCTATCCTCGAAGACAACCTTTTAGTTGGTCGTAGCGTTTTATGTTGAGTCTAGAAACGTAGCTTATCATTCAACTACGGTTATTCATAAAATAGGGTGCTATGAAGTGCTAAAAGCTCGACCAGATTGCAACGGGCAGACGCTGTCATTACATGATCAGTTTATTTGGTTAGCGACTTTTAAGACGGTCCACCCGCTGTCAGTGAGTTACATTGCACTATCCAGCAACACGAACATTAACAGCACATGGGCCTTTCTTACCTTGGCCTACTTCAAACTCTACTTTATCTCCGTCGCGGGGCTCTTGGCCTTGAATTTCTGACATATGAAAGAATAGGTCTTTACCTTCGTCTGGAGTAATAAAACCAAAACCTTTGGTTGAATCAAAAAATTTAACTCTGCCTGTGCTCATTTTTCTCTCTTATTCATGTGAGTCCAGAGTGATTTATAGGGGGTAATTAATAATAAATCAAATGTTTTCGACAATTTTTACAACAATAGTAACTGGTCTTTTCCAAAGCTATTTAACCAACAACCAGCACAAAGCGGAGTTCAAGCAAGCCACTCACAAGAAGCACCTTGACGAGATTCAGCTATAGCCACCCCTTTGAGGGAATCATCTGTATGAGCCGTCGGTGATGACTTGCCCGTCTGCATCTGTACGTACCGCCAGCTGCCACAATGACAAGCTGCTTTTAACTCAGAAAGCTTTTCCGCCCAAGCAAGTAGATAGCGGCTGCCCTCAAATAAATCCCCCTGAAAGTCGGTTCTTAGCCCATAGCATAGCCCATAGAATAGGACTGGAATATGGAGCTGATTTACTACCTCACTCCTTACAAGAATACAACGTTGGAGGCAAAAGCTAACCTGTTTACAACGTTGTAGTGTGTCCCTTCAGCTAGTATGCAGGAACCCCATGGCTTTTAAATTATTAGATTCACATTAGACACTCTAACGCTTATGATGAAAAATAGCTTTAATATACAGGACAAGGGGTATGGATTTTTTTTCATCTATCAACCGGGGTTTTCGAACTTTCAGAAGTTAGTTAATCCTCTTCAGGATGGTGCAGAAAGTGGATTCTATATCGCTGAACATGAAGCTAGCAAAGGTCACTGGGCAGAAGGATATATGACAGATTAGAGCGGAGTTAACACTAAGGATTGTAACAATTACTGTCGTACAATTGAATCAGGATGGAAAAAATCCATTCCTGATTCAAAAGTAGAGTCGTGTTTATACTAAAAACTAGCTAGCTTTAGCTCTTTTTTCGGAGCTGACAAAGGTTCCCTTAGCAATATCCACTATAGTCTTGCTGCCATCTTCTGATAAAGCAAAGTATAAAGCCCCATCGTTATTTAAATACAGATTACAATTGTTAGGCCCTTGTGCATCTGTATACCAAAATGCACTTCCATTATCAACAATCACTAACCGTCCATTATATTTTCCATCTAGGTCTTTATTGCCTGCAACAATTGCATATGATGTTGCTGGCGTTATTTTATGGTTTGTGCCACCATTTTGAACTACTTCTCTAGGGGCTTTACTCAGTTGTTCATAAAGGACAATATTTCCATCGTTCTGGTATTGAAGTTGAAATTGGTTATTTGGACTAACTAGCCCTTCGTTGATGTTTTTTTTATCTTGTGGATTTGTAGGAAGTAAAACTTGGCCTGAATTTAAAGCTCTGGCATTACTCATAATATTCCCTTTTAAGATAATGACCGGTATATACCCTTCGCTTTGGGTATAGCTCTTACTTGTCTTTTATACAAACTATGTCAATAATCTACTAATTAATTTCGATCGATGAGAAATATAGCAGATATTTGCATCTTGTATTAGTGAATTTAAGTTGAATATTGTTTGATAGACCTAAAATGTATTCAAATAAAATGTTGCAATAGTATTGTGTGTATTTAGACGTAAAAAAGTACGTATCTAATGTTTTTACTGTTCCATAAGGCTGAAATAAAAAAGGCTTAAATTTCAATAAAAAGTTAAAATAAAGCTATAAAGAACCGGATGGATAATGATAAGAAAAAACTCTGCCTGATAATCTAAACTATCCAAATGCCTATAAACTGCTATATTCACAACAAAAATAAATATTTCAGGTTTCATGTTATCCGCCAAGGAAAAAGGTGGCTACTTATGTCTGTATCCAGAAATGAAGGAAACGGACAGAGGGTGGATGAGTACCTATAAAAAGGTCGTACCAAGCAGCCAGGAATAAATGGGTAGAAAGGGCCTTTTGATACACAGTGACAGGTGTGTATCAGGCCGGCTAATTAATTAATCGACTTGGTTTGCTGCGCTTGATGAAAATGCTGGCGACATAAAGAAACATAGCGCTCATTACCGCCAATTTCTACTTGTGAACCTTCGGTGATAACTTGTCCATCTGCGCCGGTGCGAACTACCATTATGGCTTTACTGCCGCAATGACACACTGTTTTTAGCTCAGAAAGCTTTTCAGCCCAAGCTAGTAGATATCGGCTGCCCTCAAATAACTCCCCCTGAAAGTCAGTTCTTAACCCATAACACAGGACTGGAATATTGAGCTGATCTACTACCTGACACAGCTGTTGAACTTGCTCGCGAGTTAAGAACTGGGCTTCATCTAATAACACACAGTCTATGGCTTCCTGATTGTGTAAGTTGGCCACTTCTGTCAGCAAATTGCTAGACTCGCTAAATAGTTGTGCTGGAGCTTGTAAGCCGATTCTTGAGGTAATGGTACCTACTGTATAGCGGTCATCGATAGCAGCAGTGAATAAAAGGGCATTCATCCCGCGCTCTTTGTAGTTATAGGCTGATTGCAGTAAAGAAGTGGACTTGCCTGCATTCATGGTGGAGTAGTAGAAGTAAAGTTGTGCCACTGTGTTTTAAGCCTGGTATTTTGAATAATGGAGCACAATATACCTTTTGCAAACCATAGAGGCAAAACTAAAAAGCCATTGCAGTTGCAATGGCTTTTAACAATCCATAGAGATGGATTACTCGTCAGTGAGTGGCTGTTACCAACTATTTATATTGGCTAATAATCTTTTTCACTTCACCTCTATTTTGCATTTGCTTTAACGAAGCGTTTAACTGTTGGATGGTTTGATCATCAGTGTTTTTGTTCATGGCTAGCCATAAACCATTTGAGTTAAATGTGTACACATTTGTTAAATTAAGCTGGTGACGTTTGGCGATATATGGCCCTGATAGCGAGCTAGTTGCCCATAAATCTATTTTTTTGAGCTTTAACTTAGTTGCATTAACTACATCGTTTTCTGCAGTTTCTATTTTAACGCCCTTGTCTTTCAAGTAGTCGCTAATTGGGTCAGACTCAAAACTACCGACGCGATATTTATTTAAGTCTTCCAATTTGCTGATTTTAATGTTGCTTTCAGGGTTGGCTAAAATAATCCAATCTTCCATAAATAAAGGGCCTACCCATTTGAATTTACTCTCACGTTCAGGGGTTCTGAATGTGGAATAAATACCGTAATTTTGTTTGGTTAATGCTTTATTAAAGCCTCGATCCCAGGATGCATATAAAGTGATTTCCAGGTCGCTGCTGGTACGATTGAATACTTCGCGAACAATCTCTGTGGCAAAGCCAGTCACTTTTTGGTTGCGACCGTAGGTGCTATCCGTGATAGTCATATTTAAAGGAGGGAAAGGCTCTGTCACCAAGTGGATTGATTGAGCGGATGATATGTTTGATGTTAAAGCAACAATGGCGAATAAAACTGCGATACAACGGTCAAACTTCATTAATGTATTCCTCGAAACGTAACAACTTGTCTGTATGGTTAAATTTTGAACAATTTTATATTAAATGGATCACTTATAAATTGTGAAACCCACCTATTTTTGTAAGTAGTTGCCGAAACATAATTGAAAAATAGGCAGTAAAATAAATTCTACTGATGAAAAATGCAAGTTGCTGATAAGCAGCACTTATGGGGCAGCTCTAATAGTTGTTTGCTGCCTCTAGCCTTTTGGTAGATTAGCAATCAAGGCATTGTGTAGACATGCTGGTGGCTTGTTGAAAGCATGTCCTATGGTGGGTGTGTACTTCCTGGTTTTAGCTTACTTTATGTGCCACTAGTCTAGAATTCGCCCCGTATTAACTTGCTTTGAAAGCTGTTGCATTTGTTGGTTCAGCGCTGTCATGAATGTCTGGCTGTCGTCATGCTGATCAAGCGGAGACCCAATGACTACATCGCTAAAGAAAGGCACCAGCAGCTTTTCCCCTTTAGGAAGTGACTTACCTAAGCCATAGGTAAAAACAGGGATAACCTTGGCAGTTGGATGGGCATTGGCCAGATGAAAAATTCCTTTTTTGAACTCTCCTAGCTGTTCAGGCTTGCCACGGCTGCCCTCGGGAAACAGGATTAAAATATCACCATCGGCTAATGCTTGATGGCACTCGCTTAATATAGATTCTTTAGGAATAGAGCCGTCTCGATGAAGGGGGATGATATTTAAAACTCGTAACGAAAACCAGCGAACCCAGCGATTTTTCATAAAATAATCAGCAGCTGCAACAGGACGTAAGCGGTATAGCTGTGTAAGAGGAAATAAACTCATTAACACCAGTGTATCCAAATGGCTATTATGATTGGCTGCTAGAATGGCGGAACCTTCATCTGGCAGATTTTTTTTGTGATGAACATTAAGGCCTATAATGAAAAATACAATTGGCCTGACCAGTAATGCAAAAAATAGAATTTTTAGCCAGTTTTTCATTAGTAGATATTTCCGGTTTTTTAAAAGATTGATTGGTTAATAATGTAAATAACGAATGAAATGGAAAAATAAAGGAGCAGTGAAGGTTAAGCTATCAACACGATCTAAAACACCGCCATGGCCAGGTATCATAGAACCGGCATCTTTAATCCCTAAATCTCGCTTTACTGCAGAAATCGAAACATCGCCAATAAATCCAAAGAGACTGATTAGCAAACCAGCACAAATGCTATACGTTAGATTTAAAGGGGTTAATAGTGGGGCAATCAGTACAGCTAGTAGGGTTGTTGCCAATATACCCCCTAACAAACCTTCAACTGTTTTTTTAGGGCTTACTGTCGCTAGTACTTTGTTTTTGCCAAAGAGCTTACCAAAAGTGAACTGAGCAACATCATTAAACTGGGTAAGTAACAATAAAAATAAGACTAGTCCTAAGCCTGATGGTACGCCTTCATTGGCAGGCAACTGAATTAAAAAAGCCATGTGGCCTAAAGAAAAAACGGTGAGCAGCAATAACCAGTTAATCGTGCTAGCGGCGACAGTGAACTGTTTGGTATTACCTATGAGCACCATTCTCATGGGGATAAACAGCATCATATACAGCGGAATAAAAATAATAAACATGCCGTACCAACCGATATAGATCCAGTAAAACTGGATGGGAATAGCGATATAGGCCCAAAAAATTGGCCGATGGTCTGTCCGACGGGTAGGGATTATTGAAACAAACTCTTTAAAGGCCAGATAGCTTAATACGCCAATTGTGGCAATAGTAAAGCCTTCGCCTAGAGCAAAGGAGGCTAAAATAACCGACACCATTACCCACCAGGACACGATTCGTTGTTTAAGCTCTGTAACATCTCTTTGCCTCAAGCTGAGCCCATAGCAGACAAGAGATGCAAGGGTTAATAACCCATAAATGCCTGCAAATACCTGTAGGATAACAGGGGGTAACGACATAAAGTTTGCTCCAGGTTGAACACTTAGGGAAAACCAAGTGAACTATAGTATAGGTTTGTTGCCCTAATAAACACAGTTAGTGAAGTATAACTACATAATACTAAAAGGCTCACCACATATACGCTTCACTGTGAGTATAGTGCTGAGGGCTGACTGATTTTTCAGCAGGACTAATAAGCTATATGAGTAAGCAGTAGTTGATGGCTCTCTAAGGGGAAACGTCGAAACAAACATAATTTTTAAATTGAATTGTAAAGACTCAGCTTGCTGTGAGCTAGCTCCTATAAACGGCAGTAGTGGAGTGGCAGAATGCTGAAAATATTAGTACCACAAATTTTTACTACCGGCTTTTATCTACAGCGGCCTGATAACCTAGGGTTAGTATAAGGGGTATGATGATCGCTATGAATATTACCATAAAAATGTTTCTAATAATTATGTGAGCTGGAAAATAAAGAAAAGAGGAATGAGTGGAGATCATGAAGGATGTTAGATGTCAGTCCAACTTCAGATAAGCCTTTCTTTGGTGTTGTTCAACTATCAACATCATTAGGTTATAAACAGTTCTTTCACCCAGAAGCTGCACGGCACCGGCCTGATGTCAGTTATCTTGCAGATATTTTGCGTCATACTCATCAAGCACCTAATAATCGAGCAAAAATAATAATTCAAAATGAACTGCGTCAGGAATGGAATAAGCTTCTAGAAGAAAAGCATCATTTACTTAATCATTATGTCAGTCAAATCAAAAATCACTACCAAAATGAAATGCTTAACTGGCTAAAATTTTTATCAAAACAGAAAAAAATGGTAGATATTCCTTGGAATGATCCAACAGTTTGGCAGTTAATTCGAATGGTATTACTGTTTGATGAAGGGTGTCATTATTTAATCTGTGCTAAAAAACAGCAGCTAATGACTGAGCAATGCTTTAGTAAAGCTTATTTAGAGCTGGTTAGACCCATTCGCTTTTGTCTGGCAAAGATGTTGCGCAGTTTGGAAGAACACCATTTATCTTTCGATAGCAGCCGCAAAAATAGCATATGAGGTTATTTAACGGTAAGATATATCCATCACGACTCATTTTTAGGTATAAAATAAGCGGTATATACTCACAGCGAAGGGTAACATAAGCGAGGAGTATATACGGTGAAGACTGAATAAGTCAGGAAAGGGAGGCTAATAATGGGACCAACTTATCAGATGACGTTGGTAGAGCAATATGAACTTGCTGAAAATGTAGTTGGCTTCCGCTTTTCACTCCCAGATAAAAACTTCCAATTTATTGCTGGGCAATTTATTTCACTGCAAATTCCTTGGCAGCAACGAATTCTTAAGAGAAGTTATAGCATAGCTTCAACACCAGTATTGGCACAACATCAAGGATTATTGGAAATATCAGTCGCCTTAGTTGAAGGAGGGCGAGCCAGTCAATATTTAACCAATATGCAGCCAGGTGATCAATTAGAAATGGCTGGGCCCTATGGTAGATTGATATTACCAGAGCAGCCACCTAAACGTATTGTATTGGTAGGTACTGGCACCGGTATTGCTCCTTATAGAGCGATGCTTCCAGAACTTCGCCAATTGGCGCAGCAAGCATATCAAATTGATGTGGTTATGGGTATTAGAACGCCGGTCCATTTATTTTATCACCAAGAGTTTACAGAGCTGGCAGCAGAGTTTAGCAATGTACATTATTGGGTTTGTTTTAGTCGGGAAATATCTGATCAGTTGTTTGTTGATGGTGAGTATTTGCATTTAAATGACTGCTATAATCAAAAAAAAGGCTATGTACAAACACTGCTACCAGAACTGAAATTGAATTCAGAAGAAACCATTGTGTTTTTGTGCGGCAATCCGGCAATGATTGATGAAGCGGCTACACAGTTACAAGTAAAGGAAGGGTTTTCTGTAAAGCAAGTAAGACGTGAGAAGTATGTCCTATCAACAAATTAACATTACCTATTAATGCCCTTTGTTTTGGTCGTAATTTAGCGCAATTTACTAGATACACTTAGTTACATTTATTTGTTGTAAATGAGAATCATTTTTTATAAGCTTGGTTTCCTTAATTAATACCACCTTTAAGAAGTGCGTCCTTCAAAGGTGGCCTAATTTTAATCACCAAGGAATACAGGTTTATAAAATGAAAAAAAAACTTGCATTTTTAGCCACCTTTCTTTGCTCTACTGGCTTTGCTCAAGAGCCAATTCGGGTTTTAGATATAGGGGTAATGGGGCTTGCTTCACACGACTTATTTCAATGGAACGGCAGAACAAAAACCAACGAAGAAAATGGTCGATTTGATTTAAGTACTATTTTTGATTATGGCAATGGAGAAAAAATAAGACAAGGTGGTAATAGTAAGAACTCTAGTAATGCAGCTGTATTTACAGTTACTCAAAGTTTAGTAAGTTTTTACTATGGACAAAAAGCATCTTTGCTTATGTCTAGACGTTTTACTGAAGAGCAAGCTCACGAGATTGCCAGAAAAGAAACCGTTACCTTTTTTATTGGTATGGTAAAAGAGTCATATCAGCGTTTTAGTGATAAATCATTGCCAGAAGTAGCGAGTAGTGGCAGCGTTACTGACGAAGAGCAAGCAGTAATGCGAGCCTTACATGATATCCTTCCCGGAAAAATTACCGTTAACCGTGGCGTTACCTCTCAAACATTTGAGGTAACAGACTATAAAACGGCAATGACTTTCCTTTCGCCAACAGAACTTAATCAAGAAGTGAAGTTTTTTGATGGAAAATATGATGTTGAATATTTAAATGTTTCTGTGCCAGGGCCTCGTGGGCCGATAACAATTAATTTACAAGAGGCAGATCAGCAATTTGTAGAAGGGCAAACTGACTTTAATTTCTCTATTATGCTGGGAGAGTTGGGGCGCTATGGTAATCAAACACAGCAGTATACTCAAAACTTGGTTGAGTATACTAGCTTTGGCTATCACCTAGAAAACCTGTTTGCTAAAGGCTTATGTAAACAAAATCCGGATGGCACTGAAAATAAATGGGTTATGCCTGGGATAGTTTGTAATTAAATTTTATTGATCTGTAAATTTATTGAACAGTAACGATTTGTTTTGGTTATAAAAAATAATAAAAATAGACACCGATCATGAATCATGTTTAAGTGTAAAAGTTATTCGCAAAGATTGTGGGTTAAAAAAGTGACTTTTGTTGTTAAGTCACTTTTTTGTCTCAGACGCGCAAATATATCTTTTAATTTGTTTGGTCAACTGTTCAATTTGTTCTAGATAGTCTGAAGAAAGGTGCCAGGCGGCGTATATATGCCTGGTAATAACCGGGGCATTTTTAAACACCTTAATAGCGCCAGATTCAATATGTTGACTGACTAAACTGATTGGTAAATAAACACAGCCCCCACTGGTTAATAAAAAGTCTAATGCAATACGAGTGTTGTTGGTGTGGAGGATAGGAGGAGGATTAGTTAACTGTTTACTAAGCTCGATACCAAAGCGTACTCCCCAGTCCATCATAATCCAACGGTTTATTTGAGGGTTGCCATCTTGGTAGGCAACCTTGTTTCCTACTAACATCAGCTCTAAGCTTGCTAGCATTTCATACGATAGCTCATCAACTTTGGGCGGGTCGAGAATGATGGCCAGGTCCAGTGACCGTTCTAATAGGCGCCTTGGAATTATCTCAGTACTCAAGCTTTCTGCACGAATAGCTAAACTAGGAGTGCTACCAAACACTTGGTTGATGCTTTCATGTAAGAGGATATCCCATATATTGGGTGTAGCTCCAATGGCAATCTGTGCTTGCTGGGTTTCGTTGATCACTGCAACTTGCTTGGCTCTTTCCCAGGCAGTCAGCACTGCTTCGGCATGTGGTAATAGTCTTTCACCACCAGGCGTGAGCTTTAAGTTATGGCGATGACGGCTGAATAGAGGTACTCCAAGGTGTACCTCTAACTGTCTTATTCTGGCACTAACCGCAGACTGAGTTAAATAGAGGTTTTCTGCTGCTTTGCCAAAGTGGCGAGTTTTCTGTACTTCAAGAAAGGTTCTGAGCAGCTCTGTATCCACAAATTTTACTCCTGACGAGAAAAAAATTTCATTTTACAGAATTTCTATTAGTGATTAAAAAGTCATTGTAGTGGGTATGTCTTACTTATGGGTAGTGTGGCATGAAAGGACAATATGATCTTACAGGTTTTTTTCGCAGCAATGCTGCGTGGTTTGACGATGTAAACTACTTCCATGGTTTTCATCGCTGTGGTGATTTCTCGGTTAGTGAGGCTGACTTTCTAAGCTATTATGGTCGAAGCCTGAATGACCTGACTGCAGGTATAAGAGAGCCTCAAACTGAGCAGGAGCAGGCTTTGATAGAGGTAATCAGTGGCCTTAGGCAACCAGAAACGTTTTATGAGAAAACGTGGCTTAAGTATTTAAATAAGACCAGAGATATTCCAATAGTTAGCTCAGTGCACTATTGTGATTACAGCCGGTCTTACTACGATAGTGTTGAAGAGTATGGCTAAGTGTTTATGTAACTAAGTGGTTACGTAACTAAGTGATTACGTAAACAGCCACTATTAAAAAATAGTGTGTGGCAATACTAATTGACCAAGCTATATATGTTGTATTCTTTCCCCTTCTTGGGCTAGCATTCAGCTCTGTTCTATCGTTTATCATTAAACCAGTGCTTGTGATCAAGCACTGGTTTTCTTTATTAAAATTTTTACATGAAGAGCAAATCACTGGAGACCATTTAAAGATGACAAATGGAGAATTCAACAAATTGATTGTCGGAAGTGAAGAATGGTGCAGCTTTCCTGACATTCACATTCCGGCAGTTAAGGCGCGTGTTGACTCCGGTGCTAAAACCTCTTCACTACATGCGTTTAATATAAATACCTTTAGAAAAGGGACTGAGCTTTGGGTTAGCTTTGAAGTACATCCACTGCAAAATAACCGTAAAGTAACTATACGATGTGAAGCGAAGGCCGTAGACCGCCGTTCAGTAAAAAGCTCCACTGGCATCAGTGAAAAACGTTATGTAATACAAACAACATTAAATCTTAATGGCCAACAGTGGCCTATCGAATTAACACTGGCTAACCGAGACTCAATGGGGTATCGGATGCTATTGGGCCGGGAAGCCATGATTGGCAGAATGCTGGTTGATCCATCTAGTAGCTTTTGTTTGGGGGAGTTAAATCAAGATAAGCTGAATGAGTATTATGGATCTACCTCAAACCAGACGAGTGGATTGAAAATTGGCCTGTTAGCCAGCAACCCAGACTTATACAGTAACCGTCGCTTAATGGAAGCAGGGGAAGAACGTGGCCATGAAATGATCTTTCTTAATATCAAGCAGTGTTATATGAAGCTTGATGCAGAAAATCCTGAAGTACATTATCGGGGAGGTCATTTACTGAGTAGCCTTGATGCAGTTATTCCCAGAATAAAACCCAGTGTTACCTTTTATGGTTGTGCGTTAACCCGGCATTTTGAAAGCTTGGATACTTATACGTTGAATTCGGCTGAAGCTATTGCTCAATCCAGAGATAAGTTGTATTCACTACAACTGTTGTTAAAAAATGGTTTAGATATTCCTACCACAGGTTTTGCCAATTCTCCCATGGATACTAATGATCTGATTGAAATGGTTGGTGGAGCGCCCTTAATTGTAAAATTATTAGAAGGGGCTCAAGGGCGAGGTGTCGTATTGGCTGAAACTAAAAAAGCCGCAGAAAGTGTGATTAATGCTTTTAAATCACTAAGAGCAAATTTGCTAGTGCAGGAATTTATTAAAGAAGCCAGAGGGAAAGATTTACGTTGTTTTGTAATTGATGGTAAAGTCGTTGCTAGCATTGAACGCCAGGCATCACCTGGTGAGTTTAGAGCTAATATTCATCAGGGAGGTACAGCCTCAGTGGTGAAGGTAACTGCTGAAGAGAAAAAGCTAGCAATAAAAGCATCGAAAACCCTAGGCTTAAAAGTGGCAGGTGTTGATATTATTCGATCTGATAAAGGTCCATTGCTTTTAGAAGTCAATTCATCGCCAGGGCTTGAAGGCATTGAAACCGCTACAGGAAGAGATATTGCTGGCGAAATGATCCGCGCCATCGAAAAGAAATTAAATTGGAAACCGGCAATGCCAGAAGCAGTAGCCACAAATAACCTGGAAACTGAGCAGGTGTAATTAGAAAACCTCTAAGGTTCAAAATGGATTTCTTGGGGCTAGATTAATAGCCCTACCAAATAATCCCTTATCAACAATGTATTAAATTATATATAAACTCAAACGTGTCTCCTCGGTAGCTGGGCGTACTAATATAAAATATTTTTGCTGATTCATGCTCACCGAGGAGACGCACTTTTAACAGTGGTACTTTAAACCGGATGCAGCCATTCTACAGCCAGGCTTTTAGGAAGATTCGGTTGGATTAATTACTAGATTCCTAGTGGGCGCTTTTAATTTTGTAGAGGAGTTCATAGTTTGCATCGGATGGTCGCTTGAAGTAGACACCACAACGATGAAGGTCTAGTTGTAAATCATAGTAATTGTCGGACCTTTTCAGATAGACTGACCACTCATCCCGAGCTGTTTCGTAGTAAGTATGGCGGCCATCTGAATTGTTTTCTACCCAGTTTCTGTCATTTTTTTCAATAAAAGATCCCGAAAAGTGATTGACAACACCAGTATTCCACCCATTGATGTTAGGACCGGCACACTGGGAGGCAAAGGCATTTGCGACAAGAAGCATTCCGCCTGTTAAAGATGCAAAAACCGGTTTTAATATCCGTTTAATTTTCATGTATATTTCCTGTTAAAAAAATAGAATTCAAACCCAAATTAGCTTTGCTATATTTGAATTTGTTAAGCCTTATATCAAAAAAAAACAGCAAATACAAAGAATTTACATTTGATATAGAGCAATAAAATATTGAAATAAGTATTTACTTTGATGGAGGCGATCTCCCTGCACTTTTGTATGGTTATGTTTGCGTCAAGTACAAATGTCACTCCTTTCCTCTCAAGTATCAAATTGTCAGAGTGGATGATGACTGAAATAGTTGTACATTTACCTACTAAGAATTGGTCAAGGCTATCACTAAACCCTTCCCATAACATCTGAAGTAAACCAGAGTCATTATCAGTATCGCTAATATATATTCCAGGCCGCTTTTGTACAACATCCAGGTCCTTTAAAGTTTAGATATCAGAAGCGGAATATTCATTTGCTATTTTAGCGATTCTTCGTTTTTGAGTGGTTGCGTATTATATCATATTTTGGCTAGTACATGTCTCAAATCCTGGATGCTTATCAAGCTAAGTAGCGGCTGCTATTTTTAAAGCCTTGGTGGTATTATTTGTATAACTGATTAAAAAATAATTATGACGCTTAACCAAACCTCAACTCCTCTATCGCCTGCTCAATTTCAGTGGATTTATTGTTGACTGCTTTATCAAGTTTATTCATTTCCTGAGATAGTTTTTCAAGTTGATCTTCTTCGTTACTTAAGGTTTTGACGTAGCGTTGTCTTAACTGTGATTCTTCTGGGGTACTTCCTAGTGCTTCAATATTTTTTCTTATTCTATCCTGACCTTTTTCAATTTTCTTTAGTTGATTTAGTTGCTGTTTGTGTTGTTGTACTAAACTGGTTTTTTCGGCGGATAAATTGGCGATAACCTCCAGTTGTTGTTTTATTTCGCTTGAGATTAGTTTTAATTGATTCATAGCCTGAATTTCTTGATAGGCTATATTAGGAATTTGGATAGCATCATAACTACGTTTAACTTCAACCACTTGATAGTTTATTTGTTGTTTAGCGGGTAGGGGAATATGAAAGCGCCAGTAGTTGTCTGTGGTTTCAATTAAGTCATCAGTATCTTCGTTTAATTCATAACTAAATGGGTGGTCTAAATAGAGAGTGGCTGCTTCATTTAATGTTGAAGCTACCGTATATTCAGTCATATACTCTTCACGATAGTGCCTGATAATAAGTTGTTGTTTATTAGTTGCTTGAGTATAAAAACGTTCGCTGGTGGTAATTTTTTTTCTAATAGTAACGCCGAGTTCTACTGAATAAGGAATTACTTGCTCGCTATCAGTTTTCATAGTGCCTAGCATGGCTTCACCAACGTAATTATCACCTTCAAAAACAGTAATTGGGCCGCCTTCCAACGTAAGCTCTGATCTATTTTGCAAGAAAACACTGGACATTGGATTGATGTCTCGAATATCTGCATTAAAAAACAATATTTTATTTACTGCCATATTGGTCTGTAAAATTGGTACTAATGCTGATCGGCCACGCTCAACATCGACAGGCTGGGTGATGTCATAAGAAAATAAATCCCCCATTTCTTGGTGTTGTGTTTGTATATTAATAGACTGCTCAAAGGCTTTCGCTCTACTTAAGGGTGTAGGTGCTGCACCTACTGTGATAGGCTCCGCAGCTGCTGCAGCGAATACTTCGGTATCTGACTCTGCCAGGTCAAGCATGGCTTCTGGTTCGTCAAGGATTGTCTGGTAGCCCCTTTCTACTATAGGGGGAGCGGTGACAGGGGCTTGCTCAACAGCAATTTCAGGGCGCTGGCGAAACCTTGGTGTGTAAAGATCATGAATAAAAGAAATAGGTAATCCTGCTACTAATGAAAGTTTAATATTACGCCAGTCTTCATCTGTTGTATTATCAATTAAGGCCCAGCCTTGTAAAATAGCCAATTGTTTTTCTGAGTTGTTAGCGTTGGCTGTATTTGACTGGCTGTCTGGTAATACCAATCGGTAAGAAGTTTTCCAAACCGGTGCGGCCACGACATAAGCAATTGATATCTTCCGCTTACCTTTACCCACAGTATAAATGGATAAGCGCTTTTGACCCTTATTTAAACTGGCAGCAAAAATATCCAGCAATGAATTAAGTTCTTCTTGAACTGAGTGGTCTTCAATCGTGATTTCAGATAATGCTGATAAACGGTAATGAACAATACCTTTGGCTAAGGTATAAATAGCTAAATAAGGAGCTGACAGATTGTTGTCATTGGCAATGGGTAGCTCTTCGATACCAATGATTGAACCGGTAATAGCTTGATTGTCATGGTTAAGTTTAACTTTAACTCCTTTCAGTTGATCTAATAAGCTGGTAATTGCGCCTTTTTTGGGTATTTTAATATTGAATTCTGCTAAGCGTTTATCAATAGGTTCTTCGCTATCGTATGACAGCGCGCCAAAAGTACCATCGTTAAAATCAAGTGTGGTCAGGCTTTTAAGCACATCATTCATTTGTTCCTGTTTAAACGATAGTTGAATTATTTCATTGTCTGTCACCTGACCATCATGTTGATAGTAGGCAACACCATGTTTAAATAGAACGACACGGGTAATTGGCAACATAAACACATCCATTGTGTGAGAGTTATTAGAGACGCCACTCGTTTAGATATAGAATATTAGGGGATAGTTAATGCTGCCACTCCCTTGGGTCCAACTTATAGAACTCAGTTAATTGCTCAAATAACTCAGGTTGTTCATGGGCCATAGCATGAGGCTTTTCAAAAAAGGTCTCTGTAGCCACTGCAAAAAACTCAGCAGGGTTAGTAGCGCCATAGTAATCCATTACACTATTGTTGCCGTTTAGTGCATTTGTTCTTAAACGGTGAAACTCTTCAGCAAATACTTGAGTCCAGACATTATACGACTGATTGATTGCCAGTTGTGGTAGGCCGTCAGCATAACCATCAGCTGTATCCAGTTGATGAGCAAATTCATGAAAAGTCACATTATGACCGTCATCAGGATATAAACCACCGAACTTTACATCATGCCAGGACAAAATAATACGGCCATTCTGCCAGGATTCACCCAGCCTTATTTCTGGAGAAGCATGATGAATATCATCAGTATTTTCTCCATGCAATTGAAATGAACCAGGATAAACTAGGATAGATTGTAGTTTGTCATACCAGTTATCAGGACGGCCAACGACTAATAAGCAAGCTTGTGCTGCAATGGTAACTTTTATCTCATCGGTAATGGTTAGGTCGGCGCAACCATAAAATTTTTTTTGTGCTACAAACAGTAAAATTAACTGATGTAAGCGTTGTTTAATCGGATCAGGTAATTGTTGGTAAAACGAAACATTTTCCTGTAGATATTGCTGCCATTGAGGAGGGAATGGCTGGCTGATAATTTTTTTAATCTTTTGGCGAGGATAAATTAGTAAATAATAACTTAATCCACCAATAAGTAGCAGTGAAGCAAGGGTAAAACCTAGTAGCATATTGGCTCCTATAGCACTACTTGGTATCTCTGGTTCAGGTATAGATAAGAAGATGGGGTGTTTTTTGACTTTTAAAAGGCTAACAGATATTGCTAGTCTCATATTAAGCTTGATGAAAAATAAAAATGATAACTATGACAAATCCAATGGGGCATTTTCGTAACAAAGTAGTGGTTGTTACAGGGGCATGTGCAGGAATTGGCAGACAACTCTGCTTGCGGTTTGCTAAAGCGGGGGCTTGGGTGGCTATGCTGGACTTAAACCAGGATGAGCTGGATACCATGGTCAATCATTTAGAAAGCCTCAATACTCAAGCATTAGGTCTAAAGTGCGATGTTGCTGATTATCAGTCAGTGCATGAGGTCTTTAATCGTATTGTTGACCATTTCTCAGGTATTGATGTGTTGATTAATAATGCAGGTATCACTCACCATAGCGCCTTTGCTGATACTGATATTCAAGTGTTACGACGAGTGATGGAGGTTAACTACTTTGGGGCCGTTCATTGTACCAAAGCAGCACTGCCCAGCATACTTGAAAGGCATGGTCAGTTAATTACCATGAGTAGTGTGTCTGGATATGCCCCTTTGTGGCATCGCAGTGGCTATAACGCTAGTAAACATGCATTGCATGGTTTATTTGATTGTTTGCGGTTAGAGGTGGCTGAGCAAGGAGTGGATGTTATGCTGGTCTGCCCTGGGTTTACAGCTACAGACTTAAATCGTAATGCTTTGCAAGGTGATGGTGGGATTGATGCTAATCCTTTTTCTTGGCAGGGGCAGCTGTCTTCGGCTGTTGATGTGGCCGAAGCGATTTATCAGGGAGCATTGCAGCGTAAGCGGTTATTGGTTTTATCTAATCTCAATAAAAGTGCGCGGGTTTTATATCGGCTCTTTCCTTCTTTATTTGAGCGTTATATTGCATTGAAAATGAGTGGTGTAAATGGACAGCGGTAAGTAAAATGTTACTATTTTGCAGTAACTACTACGACCTTATGACACCAGAACGTTATCAAAAATATCAACAAACATTAAATTTGCGTCAACCTGACTTAACCGTGTTAACAGATCAGGTGCATAAACCCCATAACTTATCTGCCATTATCAGGACCTGTGATGCGGTAGGGATTCATGAAGTTCATGTTACCCAGCCTAAAGAAGGTTATCGAGATTTTCGCGGTCGTGCTTGTGGAAGTCAGCGCTGGGTGCAGGTTAACTTGTATGATGAAGTAACGGATGCTATTACGCAACTACAACAGCAGGGGTATGCTATCTATGCTGCACACTTTTCTGAGCAGGCGGTTAACTTTCGAGATGTTGACTATTGTCGGCCTTGTGCCGTGTTGTTAGGGGCTGAAAAAAAAGGGGTAAGTTCTGCTGCCGCAGCCCTGGTTGATCAGCATATTACTATTCCAATGCAAGGTATGGTGGGCTCTTTTAATGTATCAGTTGCTGCTGCAGTAATTTTGGCTGAAGCACAGCGCCAGCGGGAGCAAGCGGGTCTATATGAGCAAGCTAGGTTAAACCAGGGTGTTTACCAGCAGACTTTATTTCAGTGGGCGTATCCTGAGCTAGCTGAGTATTGTGATCAACGAGGACTGGCTTATCCTGAGTTAGACGGGCAGGGAGTATTGATTAACCCGTCCGACTGGTATGCAAAGGTAAAAGATAAATAACTAATCATAAAGTTGATAGCTGGTATCAGTATGAGTAATGTACTTGAGAACTTATTAAATTTATTAAAGTTAGAAAAAATAGAAGAAACTTTGTTTCGTGGCCAGAGCCAGGACTTAGGTTTTCCTAATGTATTTGGTGGCCAAGTCATGGGGCAGGCGCTATCTGCAGCCAAACAAACTGTGCCAGAAAGCCGCTCGGTGCATTCTTTTCACAGTTATTTCTTGCGCCCTGGTGATGCATCAAAGCCGATTATTTATGATGTTGATTGTATTCGCGATGGTAAAAGCTTTACTACCCGACGAGTGGTGGCTATTCAAAAAGGTCGCCCTATTTTTAATATGTCGGCTTCGTTTCAGATAGAAGAAAAAGGCTTTGAGCACCAAATGCCAATGCCTGATGTGGCTTCTCCGGATGGGTTGATGTCAGAACTGGAAATGGCTCGTCGTTGTAAGGAAAAAATTCCTGCAAGCTTACGAGATAAATTCACCTGTGATCAGCCAATAGAAATTCGTCCTGTGACGCCTATTAATTATTTAGCGCCGGAAAAACGAGAAGCTAGGCATCAGGTGTGGTTTAAAGCGATCAGTAAAATGCCTGACGACCCAAGGGTGCATAAATATTTGCTTGCTTATGCCTCTGATTTTAGCTTTGTCACCACGGCATTATTGCCCCATGGTGTGTCTTTCTGGCAGCCTAATATGCAGGTAGCGACAATTGATCATGCGATGTGGTTTCATCGTAAATTTCGTTTTGATGAATGGTTGTTATACTCCATTGATAGTCCATCTGCCTCAGGGGCTAGAGGCTTGGTGAGGGGGCAGTTTTTTAACCAGGCAGGTGAACTGGTTGCGTCAACCATTCAGGAAGGGTTGATTCGGCAGCATTAAAGTATACCCGTCGCGAATCATTTTTAGGTTTTGTTCTCTTCGTCTGGCTAAAGCTATTCTTGTTAAGTTGGAATAGCTTTGGGGATTATTATTGTCAGCGATTTTTTCAAAAGTGCACCCCAAATAGGCTGGTAATGGGGGAGTTTTTGGTTTCTTGAATGTTTTTTTCAAATATTAGCCCAAGCTTGTTAAGTAGTTTAATAGAGGCTTGGTTATCAGGTGAGCTAATGGCGACTAGCCGTTTAAGTTTTAATGTATTTTGGGCATGGTCAATAACTGCTTTAGCTGCCTCATAGGCATAGCCATGGTTAAAGTATTCAGGAAGAAACCCGTAGCCAATATCAATATCATCAAGAAAGTCCCTTTTAATTAAACCACAAATACCAATGGGGGTATTTTCTTTAAGTGTTTCTACCATATAAAGCCCGATGCCAATGCGTTGATACATAGCAATAGGGCCGTTTAACAGATATTCTCTAGCTGCTTCAACTGAATGAAGTTGCTTATCTCCTACAAACTTCAGAAAAAGTTCAGTGTTATATAGTCGATAGATAAATGTAGCATCGTTTTCTGTTAACCAGCGGATATGTAACCTTGGGGTTGTAATGTTAAGAGTCATAATTAAATGAAAAGTTTATTGTTTGATTATTTATTGTCAGGGCGATATTTTCCTAACAATACGTCTTCCATGATTTGATCAAGCTTACCATTAAGAGTCAATACCTTAAGCCCTTTATTAAATTTTTCTAACCAATACTGTGCTTTAGGGCTTTTTTTCGATATTAATAAATGCCACTGCGTTTCTCGTAATGGCCTAGGATGGTTGGTGAGTAATTCTGTACTTGCATCGGTAAAATGTTCCGCTAATAGTTCATAGCCAACTTCAGGCTCTATTACAAATAACTGAATTCGTTTTGCTAGTAACTTGTGTAAATTAATTACATCTGTATTGCCAATATCAACTTCAAAAATATTCTTCTCGATAGATTTTTTTAAACCTTCCCCATAGTAGTATCCACGAGTAACGCCAACTTTATATCCTTTTAGATCATCCCAGTTTTTCCAGTTAAAAGGCATATCTTTTCTATGAAAAAAAACAGTTCGAAGGGTTAAAACAGGGTCACTGTATAGAAAATACTGTTGCCGTTCTTCATTTTTTCCCCATAGTAGGGTCGCATCCCATTTGCCCTCACTTGCTTCTTTCATTGCTCTTTTCCAGGGGTAAAAACCATAGATAACTTTGATGTTTTCCAAGGCAAATGCGGCTGACACAATATGCGAGCCTGCACCATAATTAAGGTAGTCTTGGGACATAAAGGGTGGCCATTCACCATTGGTGATTCGAATAACTTCTTCAGCTTGAGCAAATAAGCTACACCAACAGGAGAAAAAAATGAGCGTAGTAGTTTTGGTTCTAAATAGACTACATAATATCATGTTCTGCTCTTAATAATGGTACCAATATTGATGAACAGCCTATGTGGTGAATAAAGTATAGGCTATTTGAAACTACTACCCACAAAATATAGCGTAGAGATGAAGGTGATATAGATCAATTAGAATCATTATTTGATGCTGGCCGATATATTCCCATAATAACGTTGTCTAATATTTGCTCATACTGTCCATTCTTATTTAATTGATTTAGGCCAGTGTTAAACGCTGATATTAAATCAGCTCCCCTATTGATTTTTCTAGAAATAATAAGGTGAAAACTGGTTTCTCTGATAGGTAACGGATGGTTGGTTATTAGATTTTTTATGCCTACTGGAAAACGCACATTTAATATTTCATAACCGATTTCTGTATCAATCACAAATAGATCAATTTTTCTAAGCAGTAGTTTTTTTAAATTAGCTATATCAGTCGGTTGACGTATTACAGTAATAATACCTTGTTCCTCTGCATGCTTGAAATTTTTACCGTAGTAGTAACCCTTTGTTGCACCAACCGTTTTACCTTGTAAGTCGTTCCAGTCTTTCCAATCAAAAACGGTATCAACCCGATGAAAAAAAACCGTTCGCAAAGTAATAACAGGATCGCTATATAAGAAGTGTTTTTCTCGCTCTTTATTCCAAGTCCATACTAGTGATCCATCCCACTGGCCTGTTTGCGCGAGCTTAAGGGACTTATCCCAAAGGAAAAAACCATATTGCACTGCTATGCCTTGGAGTTTGAATGCTTGAGTAACAATATCAGAGGCTGCACCATAATTTTTATAGTGCTCTGACATGAACGGTGGCCACTCACCATTAGTAAGGCGTACCGTTTCACTAGCATTTACTCCTGGGTATATCACCCAAAGAGCACTAAAGACAATCATTATTAATAACTGCACATTGCACTCTCAAACTCTCCAGTGCGTTAGCACTTAGTATAGATACAGGGGCTGTAATCATTTCTATTAAGTTGCCAAAGCGGCTTAATGCTGGCATGACTTGGAGGCTTTCACTTGCTTTCATTGACTTACATTCTGTAAAAATTTGCTTAACATTTATTGTATGTTGTCATACAATCTGCGGTATTCTAAAAACAATAGACATAAATAAGGAGTTTACAATGAACTAATGTTTAGTCTGATTTAGTGCCAAGGGCTTTTTTAGTGATCCCATGCTAAGCATTGGCTAATTGTGTCTACCATTTCTTCCAGTGGGCCAATGTACAACTATTGTTTTAGTTTTACTGAGTTATATGGATGTTTTCTGTGGTTTGATGAAATATTTGGGCTGGCTGCCCTTAAGCTGATGTGATCCTTTTAGTCTTGTGTTGAAAGCTTCAGCACAAGAAGGAGAGACTTATGATAAAAACAAAAAAATTAGATGTATTATTACTAGCCATTAGCCTGATTACTGTTAGTACTATTGTAATTACCCTTACTTTGTTTCCTGAGTTTGGTAAATCAAGAGCAAATTATATTTTTAATTTATTCACCATGATTTTTGGCGCGCCAATATTACTTGCTGTATTTTCAGCTGTCGTATTTCTTGTCATACTTGGTTTTAGTAAATATGGTAATATACGCTTAGGTAGTGCTAAACCTGAATACTCTACCTTTAGCTGGGTGGCAATGATGATTTGTGCAGGCTTGGGCTCAGCAACTGTTTACTGGGCATTTGCTGAGTGGGCTTATTATTTTACATCACCACCATTAGGTATTGAAAAAGGCACAACAGAGGCCTATGAAATTAGCACGGCTTATAATCTATTTCACTGGGGGGTTAGTGCTTGGTCTACTTATTGTGTAGCAGCGTTACCTGTTGCATATCACTTTCATGTGCGAAAAAATCCTGGTTTGAGCTTGTCGGCAGTTTGCTCTGCAATTAGGGGGAACAAAAAAACAACTCCTATGTGGCGAAGTCTATATCGGCTAATTGACACGATCTTTATTTTTACTTGTTTTGGTGGACTATCTATAACGCTAGGGGTTTCTGTACCGATGGTGGCAGAAATATTGTCTTCTATTGTGGGCATTAAGCCGAGTTTTGGGGTGAACCTAGGGATTATTCTGTTTATATCAGCGATTTTTTCCTTTAGTTCATATATTGGTATTGCTAAGGGGATGGCTCGCATTAGTAGCATGAATACCTATCTTGCTCTTGGCTTTTGCCTTGCGGTTTTTATTATTGGGCCTACGTTATTTATAACTAAGTCTACTGTAAATGGCTTGGGCACAATGTTTCAGAACTTTATTAAAATGAGCCTTTGGACTGATCCAGTTGAAAATAATGGTTTTCCGGAAGGCTGGACAATTTTTTACTGGCTCTATTGGATTACCTATACGCCATTCGTTGCCTTATTTATTACTAAAGTTTCCAAAGGGCGCACTATACGAGCGGTGATTACGAATATGTTAGTAAGCGGTAGTGCTGGCTGCTTCTTTTTCTTTGGGATAATTGGGAATTTTTCACTGCATGCCAATATCAATGGCGTGGTTGATGTGGTAGGCATGGTTGCGGCAGGTCAAGGAAATCTCGCTATTGTGCAGTTACTAAACACGTTACCTATGAGTGAAATATTTATAGTGCTGTTTGCTGCAATTTCTATATTATTTTTAGCCACTACTTTAGATTCTGCAGCATTTACTATGGCTTCTACTGTTACCCGAGGCTTGAATGAGGGGGAAGACCCTTCGCCTATTAATAGATTGTTTTGGTGTATTATGCTGGCTGCTGTGCCATTGGCAATGTTGTTTATCAATGCACCTTTAAATACCATTAAAACCTGTGCCATAGTAACTTCTATTCCTTTAAGCTTTATTCTTGGCTATATGATTTATGGCTTTATCAAGTGGCTGAAAACTGATTATGGACATAAAACCGTTGAGGTAATACTACAAGAGTCAGGCGCTAAACCAAAAGAGACTATTTCTGAGTCTGCTAGCTGTTACAGTTATGAGAGGTGCCCTTAAGTTAAACCGTGGCATTCTTGAAAGCTGGTGGCAAAGTACAAGAAGTGCCACCTGGAGCAAGCGGGCTATTCAGTATCAAGGACATTAAGCTGTCATATCAGTTGAGTTAATACAATAGAAAAAGAAAGGTAGTTATCACTATTTGTGATATTTACTTCTTTATTGAATTAACTTGTTTCACAGTAAACCAAAAAGTCTGTCACAAAAAAAGTTAAGCATGATAAATGTCTGATTGTTTTGTGAACAGCAGCAAAAACCAACGTTCGTTTATGGTTATTATTCGATCACTTTTTTATACAGCGGAGAATTAAAGCCATGAACTTCAAGCATTCATTAACGGCATTAGCGGCAGCAATATCAGTAACAGCAGGAACGGCTTCTGCCTATAGTGAGCTTGATGCGAATGCAGATAAATTCGAAAAAACAGTTCAGTCCTACTTTCAAGAAACAGGGGAAGCAGCAACCGTTCAGACAATTAACGGCAAAGCCCTTGTTCAAGGTGACATACTAGTTGGTAGTGAAGAAGACGTGCAAACCTATGGAATCGAACCACTGGTAGTGAGAAAAGCGAGTGAGTCTGATACACCTGATATATATGAGCAAGATGGCGCTTTCATTGCACGTAGCTCTTGGGGGGGCAAGACAACTTGGCCAGGTGGTATTGTGCCTTACCAATTTGCTTCAGAATACCCAAAACATCTTCGTGAAAAAATGAAAACAGGGATGAAGTGGATTGAAGAAGCCGCCAACATTAAGTTTGTTGAGCGAACGTCAGAAAACGACTACATCTATATTTTTGAGGATGGTGGCGCTTATTCATTGCTAGGTAAAACAGGTGGTCGCCAGCCTCTCTCCTACACTGATGGTTATGCACTTGGTACAACAGCCCACGAGTTAATGCATGCCCTTGGTTTTATGCATGAACAAACAAGATATGACCGAGATGACTATGTCACTATCCACTGGAATAACATTTCAGATGACTGGAAAAGCCAATATAGGAAGCTAGGGGAATATTCACTTAAACACGGCAGCTATGGTTACGATTACCACTCTATCATGCATTATGGTGGTGGTAGATCAATGTCGACTAATGACTCTAAATACCAGCGTGTGATTGGCCAAAGGGAAAAACTCAGTGAAGGTGACATAAAAGCATTGCAGTCGGCATATGGAAAGCCAGAGTCTAAAGTAACAAATACCGCTCCATCTTTATCATTATCTGCCAGCTCAACTTCCTTAGTAGCGGGTAGCAATTATGGACTTAGAGTTCGTATTAGTGATGGTGAAACTGAAGCAGGACAACTTAAGGTAACGGCCCAGTCAAACAACCAAGCTATCTTGTCTAACTATGACATATCATTAAAACCTGGGCGTGATAACAACGAACGCTTAATTATGTTGCAAACTAGACAACAAGCGTCAGCTGGAAAGGCAACCGTTTCAATTGAAGTAGTTGATGGCCACGGGTATTCAACAAAGCGTAGTTTTGTGCTGAACGTTACCCCCAAAAAAGTAACAGTAACCCCCACAACTACTACTACTACTACTACTACCACAACAACTACGACGAAACCTACAACCAATACTAATGCGACTAGAACAAGCAGCTATAAACCGTTTATCACAGAAAGCAACAAAAACCTGTGCTTGGATATTAAAGGTGGAAGTGCAAAAGCAGCTGCATCAGTTGTAGTACAACCTTGTAAAACTCAATACAGCCAACAGTGGGCAACGTTTAGTGATGGCACCATCCGTCCTAGACAAACCACTTCACTATGTTTGGATGTAAATTCACAAAAGCAAAATCTAACGGCATTAAACAACTGTAATGGCCAAAGCAGCCAAAAATGGGAAGTAGATGGAAAATTCATCAAAAATGCAAGTAGCAGTTACTCTGTATTAGATGTCTTTTACTCGCACCCCTATGGTCAAGGTGCCCATGTTGGTATATGGCCAAAACACGGCTACAACAATCAGCAGTGGAAGTTAGGACAAGAACCTGTACAAACTGTTTCTTCAGTAGCAGAGGTTTACAAGCACTGTAGTTTTGGTGGCTATAAAGTTAGCTTAAAGCCTGGCCGTTACAACTTAAAGCAGTTGCAAGCATTGGGAATGAAAAATGACGATATCTCATCACTAAAAGTAAGTGCTGGATATGAAGTTGTACTTTACCAACATGACCAATTCAGCGGCTGGAAAACGTCTCGCTCTTCAGATACTAGCTGTTTTGTTCAGTACGGTATAAACGACACTATCTCGTCTATTGAAGTTCGCAAAAAGCAATAAAAAATCAAAAAAACAGCAAGGGGTGTATTTACACCCCTTTTAAATTTACACCCATAGAGAAAACAGTGAACCTAATGAAACAATTAATATTAATTTTATTTGGTTTGTCGATTCAGGCGGTTGCCGTTGCAGCAGAGCTTAAGCAAGTGCATATTGCAGGCACAGTTAACTATTCAGAAACTGTTGCGTTACCAGAAAATGCAACGTTTAAAGTTAGGCTAATCGATGTATCAATAAGAGACGCTAAGAGTAAAGTTATCTCAGAACAAAGCATGAAAGTATCAAGCCAGCCTGGCTTTTATCAGTTACCAGTGGACCTTAAATACATCAAACCATCAAATAATTACGAAGTAGAAGCATTTATCAAGGTTGATGGTAAAAACTGGTTCCTTAATACATCAGTTCAGCCAGCATTTACAAAAGAGACGCAAGACAGAGTTGATTTAAAATTAGATTTTGTAAAATAATTACAATTGTCTAAGCGAGAGTGTAATTTAAATGAATTACACTCTCCTCCGAAGTTACTCGATTCCCCCCGCACCGCGTTGAGCTTAGTAAAGCCTTGTCCCCTACCGATCAGCACAAAACTCGATATAAGTTCTCAGTTACATTCATGTTGGGAGCATTGAGTAACTCTCAGAACCCTAGTTGAGTTTTAAACACTGCTGCAGTAGTGCATATGTTATGGTATAACGAAGACAGAAAATATTATTTTCTACTACTTTGCCATTTAAAAGCAGCATCTTTAGGGGGCATGCCTTTGTTCATCCATACCATGACTTGAGCAATATCACTGGTTGTCCACTCAAAATCATCAATGATTTTGCTTGCTTTTGGATTATTTACTAAAAACTTTTTGTTAGCAATAGAGTGAATAAATTCTTGTTTGCCAAATACTTGTTTTGGATCTGCCAAGTACTTTAACTCGAACTTGGCAAACTTCCAGTGTGGTGTCCAGCCAGTGATCACAATATATGATTTCTGATCGATGCTTTGTTCAAGTTTATTGAGCATACTTGCACTGGTATTTGAAACAACTTGATAATTAAGTTGATAGTCTTTGATTGCTTGATTGGTTAGTTTCATTAACCCAGCAGTTGGCTCAATTCCATGTATAATGCCATTGAATTGATCTGAGGCATTATTTAGCTCTGTTATAGAACTAATTTTAACATAAACAGGAACAACTAGTCCTAAGCGAGTTCCTGACAAATTTGGTCCCAAGTTTTCAATTTTTTCTTGAAATTGCTCTAGATAAGCCTTGTGGGTAGACGGTAACCAAGCAGTAACCATAGCATCTGCTTCTCCTGACGCAACCATAGTCCATACTTTGTCAATACTGGCAGACACTATAGACACCTCGTAACCATGGGTTTCTAGGATAAGCTTCATGACATGAGTGGTTACAATAGCATCTGTCCACTCAGCATATGCTAAGACTATCTTTTCTTTTGTTTTTTTTGTCGTCGATTGCTGAGAATCCAGCTTATTATCACTGCAACCTATTAAAAGGCTAACAAATAGAATTAAATTAGCTAAAATATTAACTGTACTTTTGAGCATCATCGAAATACTTGCAATTATCATCAGATCATACGTAGTTAATACTAAATGTAGCCTATAGATTTCACTTTTAATCAAACTTAAAGTTCACTCCTATGCCTTCCGATAAGTGATCGTTATCGGTGGGTTTTGATATAGGTATAGGTAGCGTGGGTTGGGGATGGAAGTGAGTTTTGCCAACTCGTGGTGAAAATAATAAAAAATAATGTGAAAAATTTCCGTCGTAATGCATTACTTTGTTTGTGTGCAATTACAGTTAGTTTTTAATTGATTGTTTAATATTGTTATAAAGAACTTCACTATTCATTTAAAATTTCATGTTTCACTAAAATAATGGCTTGTTACGCATTTGTAACAAGCATAATCTGCCTATTCAAAATTTTACAAATCACTTTGACTAAAACTGAATAGTCTTAAGGGCAGCTATAATACTTGTTTGCTGTCTCTGGCCTTTTGGTAAATTTGCAATCAAGGCGTTGCTTTGAAGGCCTGCTGGTGGCTTGTCGAAAAGCTAAGTCATGGGCTCTTAATATACTAAAATCAAGGAAAAATTAATTAAGTGATACTATCAAAATCTACAATATTTTTTCTTTGTAAAAAATAAATAGTTTGTATAAAACGATTTGTATATAGCCTTTCGAAATAATGTTATCAAAATAGCAGCTGTATGAGTTCATTTTTTTAATCAGTGTTGCTTTAAGTTGTCGCCTAATGAATCTTGCTCACATTTTTACTTTTAAGGTCTGTATAAAATTTGCTCACTCAAATTTATTCAAACAATCAATTTAAGGCAAGGAATCAACAATGAAAGCTAGCCACCTGCTATCTCTTACCATACTTGGTTTATCGATTTCAGCTGTGAACGCTGAAGAATATCAGCAACTAAAGTCAGGTAGCGGGCTCTGCCTTGATGTCTTTAACGCTGGAGTAGCTGATAAAACCCCTGTTACTCCATTTAGTTGTCATGGTGGTGTTAATCAACAATGGTTGATGGATAGTCAGGGGCGACTTCATCCTAAGAACGCACCTGATAAGTGCTTAGAAGTAGGTCGTAATGTCACCTATAACAAAACCGCTTACATTGCCCAGTGTAATAATGAAATGTATCAGCGCTGGCGTTGGTCAGGGAACAGCATACACAATCAAAGTAACCCATACATGGTTCTTGATTATTATGCTGATCGCCAAGTGATTGGAACATGGCAGTTTCACGGTGGCTCAAACCAACAATGGGAGTGGGTTAAGTCAGAGAAGCCAACAACCACAACAAAACCTCAGAAGCCTACTCAAGCTGATGATGTTCGCCACATCATGATATCTGTGAATGTGTGGGGAGAATACAATAATCGAGGCTGGGCAAGACAAAGTACACTTAGAGAAAAAGGCAACTTTAAGCTTTACAATGCAACTATCTACCCTGACATAGCAGAAGGCTATGATTTGGGTAACCTTAAGGAGGGCTTGAAACAAGAAGATGCCTCATATCATCAAGAAAATGTATTAAGTCAACAACGCTTTATTAGTGTTCATGACATGCGAGGTGAACAACAGCCAAAGCAACATAGTACTGATTTATTGAAATTTTTTAAAAATTATATTGGTAAGGTTGTTAGCAAAGAAAGAAAAAACCATCCTAATAAAAGTCTGCGTTTCAGTTTAATGGTTCATGGGCATGGTGGTGTTGGTTTAGGTAGTTTATTTGAACGTCGACTCTACCCTGAAGATGCAAGGGAACTATTTAATTACATCATAGAAAAAAGTGGTAATAAAATAGAATTACTCGATTTGGCAACTTTATGTAATGAGTCATTTTGGGAAAATATTAGTAATTTCTATCCATATGCAAATTATATTTTAGCTTCACAATATACTTCAGGCGGAATGAAAGGAAATATTAAGGCTGTTACTGATATTCCTGAAGAGCTGTACCCTGAAGCATTTAATTCTTCCATGAGTCTTAGAGAGATTGCAGAAGAGCGATTGAAAAGAGTAGTTGATATTCGTTATGCTAACCAAACAGGTCCATCAGTCCCGAATGGATCGACTCAAAAGTCCAAAACATTAATTGACTCATCCCAAGTTGAGCCTTTTGTTTGCTCATTAAAAGGCATCTACGGAAGCACTAAACCAAAGCAACATTCCAGAGAGTCAAGTGTACATGATGTTAAACAGTATTTATTAGACCTAAAAACTCACGGTGCTGATCAATATAAACTTAACCAATCTTTACAAGCCTTTGATCAAATGCTGATAAAGCATGTGACCAATGAATTTAAGTTTTCAGAGTTTTGGAAAAGTTATAGAAGCTATGGTTTAGGAATTAATCCTACTTTTTATAAACATACCAAGCCTGTTGGTAAAGACCTGTTTGAAGCATTCACTGAAGTGATGCATCAAAAGCCACAGTGTAAATAGTAGGCTAAACCTGAAATAAAAAGGTCATTCAATGAATGGCCTTTTCGCATTTTAAAATTACAGATTACAAACTCAAATATAACCGTCGCTAATCATTTTTAGGTTTTGTAATCTTCTTTTTTGACCACCAAGGATGGTGGGAATGCAGTTTATGCAGGAGCATTCAACTGTCACCCCAATCACCTATTAATCTAGCCCACAGGGATCCATATTGAGTCGTAATTTTTTACCCAGCCCTGTAAAAATAGTGACGTTTTCTTTGGCTAGTTTGCCTGCCAAGTGAGTATTGCCTTCACAAATGGCTTTAATTAATTCAATGTGAGTATTTGCGCTTTCTTTGGCATCGAAATCTAGATGGGTCATTCGGATAAAGATTAACAGCTGATTCAAAACGCTGTTATAGATACGTATCAGTCGTTGGCTGCCAGTTAGCGATACAATAAGCTGATGCAGTTTTAGGTCATGCATGCAAATTTCTTCAAGGTTATCTGGCTGTGTTTTGCACAAATGAGTATATTTTTCAAAAAAGCTTTTAAGTTGACTACTTTTTTCTTCTGTTATTTGCTCTGCGAGCATTTCGGCTGCTTGGCTTTCCAAAGCAACTCTTAAGTGGTATATCTCCCAAAGGTCGTGCTCAGTAAAAGACGCAACTCTCCAGCCAGCATATGGTTTTTGAATGACTAACCCTTCATTTGCTAGGGTGTTAAGAGCCATCCTGATCGTTGTTCGAGATAATTCTAAATCTTTCGCAAGATTACTCTCCACAAGCTTTTCGCCAGTTGGATAACTACCAGAAAGAATTTTTTCTCTTAAATACTCAACTGCTTGTTCTTCAAGGCTTTGTTTTGAAAACATCATTCAATAACCTGGTCTATATGAAAGCTGAGGCCATAAACAATTATTAGAGGAGCCCTTTAAAAATGCTTTATACAATACTTGTTATTGTAAGTACTTACAGGGCCATTAGGATAGCTGTCAATTATCTTAAGAAGAATTGTATAAGCTATAGCGCAGAAAAAATAGTTTGCAGGTAAAAAGGGTATGTTAAATGTTTTCCTTGAGGAGTAGCTAATAATTGGCTACCTAGCACTGCTAGATAGCAAGGAGTAAGAACTTACTAAGTCTCTTGGTGATTAACTAACTGCCATAACGAGCGGTATATTCATGATCAGCGGTTTTGGGGTTGGTAAAAAAGCGGTGAATCATTGGCTCAAAGAAAGATAGGGATCTCCAGTTGTAGTTAGGATCAAAGCAATTTTGATCATACTCCTCACAAAAATGAACACAGTCTTCGAACCATGGTGAGCCTCTAAAAGCATCACGAGCATTAGGATTTCCACCACAATGGTGAGCATAATAGTGAAGTTGAAACACGCCGTGATGCTTAATTATCCAATAGGTTTTGTCAGATACGAATGGGCGGAGGATTGCTGCTGCCATTTCGCTATGAGACCAAGGAGCCAAGTCGTCACCTATATCATGAACCAGTGCAGCCATTATCATCTCTTCTGACTCACCATTGTTAAGTGCCCGCGTTGCTGACTGTAAGGAGTGTTCAAGACGATTAATAGGGTAGCCACCTAAGGTGAATTCCAGTCGTTTGAGTGCTTCTATTATTCGATCAGGCAAACCTGCTCGAAATCTTTCTTCTAAGCTGTCCAGGTATTCAAACTCTTCACGGGTGCTATCATTTAAGCATGTAAAGCTAACGGTTTTCATGGTGACTCCTTCTTTTTATTCTATTATTTGTTTTCTTTGCTTAGCTCTCTTGCTGCTCTTGGTCTTTCTTCTTCTTTTTTTTCATTTGTTTGTTGTTGTATTGCTAAGAAAGTACTTATTGCAGCCTAACGGTCATCATACCTGTATATGATTTATTGTCAAACAGTATTCTGTCGACAATTTGATGTGAATGCTTGCTGAGGAAGAGGAAGGTATTTTTCTATTAGCCGTTTTTAGCTTGATCAATAATTATTAGAGGTGCCTTTTAGGCAGACAGGGGACACCTGCTGCCTTGAGTAGTTAACATTAGCTAAAAAGCCTTCTTTGCATAAATGGTATTAACCCCATGAACATTAATAAGCTTAGTGGTGGCTCTGAAATAGCGATTGCTTCTGTTGCACTAAATTGTATTTCTCTTACCTGAAAGCGATTAGGTAGTTGAGTCTCTGTAGGAAATAACCTCACTCGATTAAATGGCCCAGCGGTGGTTGAGTAAGCAATATCATGAGTAGCCACAGCTGTGGGAGATAATAGATCTTTTTCTAATGCAACCAGGCTAGAGTCGTTATAAAACGCTAAATTAAATTTAATGATACTATCGTCGTTGACTGAATAGTCATTATATAGACGAATCGAATCACTCAGATAATAGTTTGAAAAACTAAATTCAATATAAGCACCTGTTTTATAAGGATTGACATATACTTGGCTGCTGGTATTGCCATCAATAAAACCATTAGCTGAGCCTATGGCAAATGTCATTCCTGATGCAGTAGCAGAATCTGGCGTAATAAGACCTGCTTGTGCTGTATAAAATGGTATTACTAACAAACAAGAAAAAAAGGTTGTTAGTAACAACTTTAACTTGGGCATGAGCTTATTCCTTAGCAGCAGTAAAATGATGGAAAGCAATCGGTGGTTGTATAAAACCAGGGAAAGGTAACTGAGCCAAAACCAAATAGTAAATAATACCTTTGTCTAGCAGTGGGTGTTTATAATAGTAGTTATAAAAAGCTCAATTAACTGAAAGGTGCCTCTAAAAAAGTTTGATTGATACAGTACTGTTGTTAGCTGTCAATAAACGGGTATTATTCGCTGAATTTACAATTTATTAGATAAAGCGTAGTAGGTTAGTAATGAAGCAACATACCAAGAAAAACATAACAGCGATATATTGTACTCACCAACTTTTGCATTGGGCTGCCTTTGGGCTGATTCTGCCTGTCATTGTATTACTTTTTCAAACCAGAGAATTAAGCTTAAGTGATATAGGCATAATAATGGCTGTTTGGATTGGTAGTACAGCTATTTTTGAGTTACCACTAGGTGGAGTTGCAGATCAATATGGTAGAAAACTGGTATATCAACTTTCATTAGTAATGAATAGTATTGGCATTGGTGTCGTATTGATCGCGAATGGTTTTCTGTCAATCTTATTAGGTGTTGCTTTATTAGGATTGGCGAGGGCCATGTATTCTGGCACTTTGGATGCCTGGTTTTATGATGCATTTACTAAAGCAGAAGGTGAAATGGATTTTCATCAATCTACCTCTTATGTTGTGTTTGCTGTGACTGCTGGTTTGGCAATTGGCTCATTGTCTGGCGGTATTTTGCCTGAATGGGAATTATTACAAAGTGCATTTAATTTTCAGAGTGAATATGACGTCATTTTGCTAACCAATATTATTTTCAATGGTCTGTTACTTGTATTTACGTTTATTTTTATTGAAGAAACAGTGAAAGAAGTTCAAACAGTTAAAGAAACAGTTGCAAACCGTTCATTAGGCGCGCTTAAATTTTGCTTAAGTCATGATGTAATAAAGTGGCTCTCATTTGCCACTATTTTTTATGGTATTACCTTATCTACGATAGAAACATTTTGGCAGCCTCAGTTAAAAAGTGTTTTAACTGAAGGTCAAGATAGTGTTTGGGTTTTTGGTGTTGTATCCAGTGGATACTTTATTGTTGCTGGAGTGTCTGCATTAGTAGCGCCACTATTGCTCAAGCTTTTAAAACAGTCTCATCGGTTTTTATTATTTGGTAGCCGATTCTTTGCAGCATTAGTGTTGCTGTTGTTAGCTTTTGCAAGTAGCTTAACCAGCTTTGCTGGATTTTATTTATTGTTCTTTTTCTTATTTACCTTGGGGGTTAGTTCGGCAAGGGTAATTATTAGTACCAATACTGATAACAATCATCGATCAGCGGCACTTTCTGTATACTCATTATTATTAACAGGCGGTAGTGTTCTATCTTCATCAATTTTTGGTTTTATTGCAGAACAATATAGTATTACCCTGGTTTGGGTTGTTTGTGCAATACTTTTAGTTATAAGTTCATTTTTGTTATTAAGGATTAAATCTTCTTCAGAGTGAAGGAAAATAAGACCCGCCAGAGGTATAAAGCAGGCGGGTTGTTTGTAGTTTTAAGCTTCTTCTACCAGAGACTGGCTAGCACCATTAGCAGTGGCTATATCTTTTAAATCGAAAGGATTAACTCCTTCCAAACACGCAACATTAACACCATATAGTGCCGGGTTACTGCGACGCTGGTGATGAGTGTAAATACCACAGGTTTTACAGAAATAATGTTTGGCTGTATTTGTATTCCACTGATAAAGGCTGAGGTTATCTGCGCCTTTGGTAACAGTTAATTTATCAAGAGGCACGCTGGCTATAATGGCGCCTTTACGGCTGCATAGTGAGCAGTTGCATCGTCTAAGTTCTTCAAGCCCATTGTCTAGTTCAACCTGAAATGCTACTTTACCGCAGTGACAGGTGCCTGTTTTTATTTCCATTTTTACTCCACTTATTTTTTTATTCCATTATTAAAACATACAACATATGGTAACAAGGTGACAATTATACTTTCACGAATGATTTCTAAATGCTGATTAAGTGTTAGTCATAGTAGTTGACGTTTCTTTCATTCGCAGATACTTTTATAGAAAAATCAGTACAACTAAGCAGTAGTTAAAATTAAGGGGGAAATACAATGGCAAGCAAACCCAAGTTACTCGCCTTTGCTGGTAGTTTGCGGAAAGAGTCAGTTAATAAAAAGCTGGTTCAAGTGGCGGCAAAAGGAGCTGAGCAGGCCGGTGCCGAGGTTACTTTTATTGATTTAGTGGATTATCCACTACCCATTTTAAATCAAGACGATGAGCAAGCGAATGGTGCCCCAGAAAATGCTAAAAAACTTCACCAACTGTTTGCTGAGAGTGATGGCTTTTTGTTAGCCAGTCCAGAATATAATGGTGGGTTGTCAGCAGCGCTAAAAAACCTGATTGATTGGTTGTCTCGACCATCTTCTGGTGAGCCAGCACTGGCTTCTTTTCAAGGGAAAGTGGTGAGTTTAATGAGTGCATCACCTGGTGGGCTGGGCGGTATTAGAGCATTACCGAATGTACGCTTTATTTTGGATGGACTGGGCTGTATTACTTTACCGAAACAATTAGCGTTAAGCAAGGCGTATGAGGCATTTGATGACCAAGGTGGCTTGGTTAATAATGTGCATCAGGAAACAGCGCTGAAACTGGGGCGTAATGTAGTTGAGATGGTTAAAAAATTAAAAGATTAATAGGCTGCTTGTTTTGAATAATGCTTTAATTCGTGACTGGATAAAGCATTATTAGAGTTACCCTTGAGCTTGTTTAACTTAATAACTGAATTTCTCGCTGAATATTCTTTCTAGCTTGTTGTTCTAATTGAGTGAAAAACGGCTCACTAAAATACAACTGTTCTCGTTTTAAAAAAGCCGTTAATATTTTTTTGCGACCAGTTTGGTATTTGTTTTTGGGGACAAACCAATACTCCTTTCTTATTTGTTGGCAATAGTGTAGATAGTTTTTCCATTGGCTGCCCAATATTGCTAAGTCAAAATCTAATAATAATTCAGCGTCTGTTTTATTCGTGGAAAACTGGTCTGCTATTGGTAGGTGTTTTTCTGTCGCTAAAATTATTTGCTCTACATCATGGCTAAGTGAGCCTAAATGAAGTTTGTGCAGTTCTTTTATGGCTTTTGTGGCACTGCGTTTTTCGTTGTTTTTCCGCCAAGGTAAATAGTAATAATCATGAAAACAGATAGAAAAAAATACTGTTGGTGGCGAGCTAATAGATGACTCATACTGTTGAAAGAGTAACAGCATCTGCTCAATATGATTAAGCGTATGATAATACCGCCAAGGTTGGCGATATTGCCTGGCTAGCTTTTTGAGTATTTGTTTTACAACTAAGGTGTGTTTGGCATGAGAGGGTTGAATGTAGCTGAGCCAATAGTTGTCAAGTAAATTGTTATTCATCTGTATCTTTATGGATAATCGTATATCTATATAGATATATTTGTAAGAGAAGGTGTATAGGGTAAATACCATAAATTAAATGAAATCAATGGCTTAGATCTTTGTATGATTGTTGGCATGGTCAGTGCTATACATAATTTTAAAGTGTTGTAAGTCAGTTTAAATAAGTAGCAACCGGCAATTAGCTGACAAGAAATTATCTCGGTTATTGGAAGTTTATTATGTCATACGAAGTTATTCATCAAAAAGGTCAGTCTCCCATCAAGGCATGGACCTGTGGCTTACCTTTTGAAGACGCGGCTAAACAACAGTTACATAATATTGCCAGCCTGCCCTTTATTCATAAATGGGTGGCGGTAATGCCTGATGTTCATTTAGGTAAAGGCGCGACCATTGGTAGTGTAGTACCTACGTTTGGAGCTGTTATTCCCGCAGCGGTTGGTGTTGACATTGGCTGTGGAATGATGGCTGTTAAAACCAGTTTGGTTGCAGCTGACTTGCCTGATAATTTATACGGCATTCGACATGCAATTGAAGTAGCTGTACCCCATGGACGATCAGCGCGAGCCAGAAAAGGCAGAGATAAAGGTGCCTGGGGAGAAATACCAAGTGATGTTATCCATGCCTGGCAGCCATTAAAAAAACCGTTTGAACTATTGGCTGAGCAACATCACGTATTGCAACAAACTAATAACATTAATCATTTAGGCACGTTGGGTACAGGTAACCACTTTATTGAGGTGTGTTTAGATGAGGCTGATAGCGTATGGTTTATGTTGCATAGTGGCTCTAGAGGCGTTGGTAATCGAATTGGTACCTATTTTATTGAAAAAGCCAAGCAAGAAATGGAGCGTTGGCATATTCATTTGCCTGATAGGGATTTGGCCTATTTATCAGAAGGCAGTGAGTCATTTGAGCAATATATAGCAGCTGTTGAATGGGCACAGCAATATGCGTTTACTAACCGTCAAGTGATGATGAAGAGAGTGATTCACGCAGTTCAACAAGCGCTACAGCGACCGTTTTCAGCAGAGATGATGGCTGTTAATTGTCACCATAACTATGTCTCTAGAGAGCATCACTATGGTAAGGATGTACTAGTGACTCGAAAAGGTGCTGTTTCTGCTAAAGATGGGCAGTTTGGTATTATTCCTGGCAGTATGGGGGCAAAATCCTTCATCGTAAGAGGGTTGGGTAACCCAGAAAGTTTTCATAGCTGTAGTCATGGCGCAGGGCGTGTTATGTCGCGAACTAAGGCCAAAAAACTAGTGACAATGGAAGAGCATGAAGCAGCAACCAAAGGTGTTGAGTGTCGTAAAGATAAGGACGTGATTGATGAAACCCCAGCTGCTTATAAACCCATTGAGAAGGTAATGAAGGCTCAGCAAGATTTAGTGGAAATCGTCCATACCTTAAAGCAAGTAGTGTGTGTTAAAGGCTAGTATTAAAAGAATAGTTCATTGGGAAAAATAGCCTTTTTAGCGATATCTGCTTATAAAATATCTTTTTTTAGGAAAAAGATATCTTGCTTACAATACCTGTAAATATATTGATACATCTAGGTGTTAGGTGGGCGTTAGGCGATAATAGTTGTTGCATTGGCTGTCACTTTTTCTTGTGAAATAATCAGGACTGCTTATGCATCAATTGTTTTATAGATGCCTCTATTGTTAGAGGTGCCCTTTATAAGGAAATAGCCCATGTTGCGCAAAATAATCTTTTCAGTTGGATTCGTATTTATCGCTATTCAAATGTCAGTGGGGCAAGCTATCGCGGGGCATAATTGTACGCTATCCAGCCAAGCATCTGCTCGGTTGATTGTTATGTTTAAAACGCTGCAAGATCGCCAAAGCCCGCAAACATTAGATTATGTCGCAGGTATGGTTGGGCAACAGCAGTTGCAAATTATTCGTCCATTTCAAGAGAAAGGGTTAATTATTTGTGTGGCGGCCTCAAATGAGGCTGAGCTTGAAGACACCATTAGCAGTCTACAACAGCTACATTATATTAAATATGTAGAGGTAGACCAGCTAATGAAGCCTGTTAAACCCAGTACCTTAGGCATAAAATAACAGGTTTAAACTGTGGGGACGGTAAAATAAAAAATAGCGCCGCCTTCAGGGTTATTTTCAAATCGCAACTTACCGCCGTGGGTCGATATAATCGACTCACAAACGGAAAGGCCAATCCCCATACCATAGCTTTTTGTGGTAAAGAAGGGGTGAAATAGTTTATCAGCAGCGTCTTCTGTTAGCCCGTGGCCACGGTCAATAACAGATACTTTGACAAACTGATGGTTTTTATCAAGCTCTGTTTTAACCCAAACTCCAATATCACGGGTTTCCCGGTCTCCCATTGCTTCCATACCATTACGAATCAAATTAAGGGCAACCTGTTGTATTTGCACTGGGTCAGCCTCAATGAGTGGTAATTCATCAGCAAGATCCAGGTGAATTTCCATATTGTTATTGCGGGCATCTACTTCTGCTAATTTAACTACATCACTGATTAATTTATTGCAGTCGACTTTCTCAAGGCAGTGAGCAGGTTTTTTCACAAAGCTGCGGATGCGCGCGATAATATCGCCTGCCCGCCTGGCTTGGGTACCGATTTTTTCCAGGGCTTCAGAAAGTGACTCCTTATTTAAAGGGTCACGCTGAATCATCCGGTTACATACCTGGGCATAGTTACAAATGGCAGTTAATGGTTGGTTTACTTCATGGGCAAATCCAGCGGCCATTTCTCCCATAGTGCTTAACCGGGAAACATGAGTCAGACGTTCTTTTTGCTCTTGTAATTCATCCAGTGCCTTTTGCAGCGCCTCTTCATTTTGCTTGCGCTCAGTAATGTCTTTAAAGACCACAACAGCACCAGAAGGGTGGTGATCAGTATTGATTGGTGTAACTGAGTATGTGACTGGGAAGTGATGACCATTGTGGTGCCAGAACACATCTTCTTCTATGTGCTGCTCTGAACCATCTTGCAAGGTCTTTAAGATAGGCACAGTTTCAGGGTCGTTTGGTTTAAGCAGAATGTTGATGAGCTCTTTTCCTATCAAGTCATCTTCACTAAACCCTGTCATCCGGTTCGCTGCCGCATTCACAAAAGTGATACAACCTTTTTGATCCAGGCCAAAAATCCCTTCCGTCATGGCTTCCAGAATGCGTTGATTATCAGCTTCTAGTTGCTTGTTTCTTTCCGAGAGCGCGCGCTCGAGTCGGTGAATTTTAAGTTGAGTAGCAACTCGGGCCAGTACTTCCTCTGGTTGAAATGGCTTAGAGATGAAGTCAACTGCACCTAGATTAAGCCCTTTGACTTTATCTTTGGTTTCATCGAGAGCAGATAGAAAAATAACGGTTATGCCATTGGTGTCAGCACTGGCCTTAAGTTGTCGGCAAACTTCATAGCCATCAATGCCAGGCATCATGATGTCTAGTAAAATTAATGCTGGTTTGTTTTTTTGAGCAATTTTAAGTGCGCTTTCACCGTTTTTAGCTACAAGAAGTTTGTAGCCCCGGCCATTCAAGGTTTGTAATAATAGCTGTAAGTTGGTGGGATTATCATCAACCAACAAAATTTTATCTTCAGCGATATCTTGCTCTGCATGCACACTATCTGGGTTAGTTGCAATCATAAAAAGCCATCATTCCTATAATTCTTTGGCTAGATAGCTTGATTGTGCTTCATGATTGAGGAACTCTGCAACCTATTCTCGGCTAAAATGTTTGCCATCTTCTGTCAATAGGTGCACTTTTAACCTCTTGGGGGTGCTAGCGAAGGCTGTAGCCAAAGGGGTTATAGCCATGCATCATTTAATGCTGTTGGCGCAATGAATATCGTTGTTGTCTTATTTTTGCGGTTATAATTGTTTGGCAGTGGTAATAAACAGTTGGGGGTAATGTGAACCGCATACTAGCTGAAGGTGTGTGAAGTACACCAGCTGTTGGATAGTTGACAGATAGGTGATGGTTAGCATTAACTGGTAAGCCCATAATAAGTTGCTTCAGGATAATTTAAGTTGATTTATGAAAGTATTAGTGTTTGGTGGCTCAGGCCAGGTGGGTCATGAGCTGTGTCAACAATTAACTGAACATGGCATCGTTTTTAAAGCACCTAGCCATGATGTCTTGGATATTACTCACAGCAAAAAAGTCGCTGAGCTAGTTAAGAGTTATCAACCAACCATGGTTGTTAATGCGGTAGGTTATCGGGATTTGATGAAGGCGGAGTCAGAGCCTTCAAAGTGTTTCGCAATTAATCGCGATGCTGTAGCTGAAATGGCAAATATTTGTAAAAAGCACCAAGCTACATTAATACATTTATCGTCTTATCTGGTCTTTGATGGTGCTAAGGCAGAGCCTTATACAGAAAAAGATGCTGCTAATCCTCAAGGGGTTTTGGCTGGCAGTTTGTGGCAGGGGGAGCAGCTGGTTAGAGAGCGTTGCCCAGATCATATTATTCTACGTTTGGGCTGGGTTGTGAGCGCTAGACGATATAATCTGGTCCATACTATCTTGTCACAGTTAAAGCAAAATCAAGAAGTGTGGGTAGCCTCTGACCGCTTGGGTAATCCAACCCCTGCTGCGGATATAGCGGCAGTAATTATAGCGATTCTTTATCAGCTGGATTGTGAGGCAGAGGTTTTTGGTACCTATCATTATGGTGGGGTAGAGCCTGTGGCAGAAAGTAAATTTGCTGAAGTGTTACTTAATGACGCACTTCATTATGACGAATTACCATCGGATAAGTTGTTAGTGAAAGAGTGTGGTCAGCTAGATTATTTACCCCACCACTTAAATGCCCGGTTAGCGGTTAACAAAATCCGAGATACGTTTGGTATTCATGCTAAGGCCTGGCGACCGGCGATTGCGAAAATAGTGAAAGGGTTTTATGTGTAGTGGGGGGAGAGTATGGAGCAATAGGGTATTTGTTCACCGTTCTTGAAGGGCCATCCATGGACCCTCAAGAACTAAAAAGGCATCCATGCCTTAGTGACCAAACACCCTAAAACTTATACCCTAGCCCCACCATATAAACCCATGGGTCTAACTCAACATCCACTTTGGCTTTAGTATTCCCAACTTTGAAATTAGCCTCAGTATCAATATCGATATACCAGACACTGGCATTAACTAGCAGATTATCGGTTAATTGATAATCTATTCCTGCTTCAAAGGCTATCCCCCAGGAATCTTCAAGTTCTAAACTGTTGTAACCTTGTGACTTATGTTTACTAGTAAATTTCTCATCAAAGAAAGTGGTATAGTTTACCCCTGCACCCACATATGGCTGTAAGTTAGCCTTAGTGTCATTAAAATAATATTGCACAGTTAAAGTAGGGGGTAAGTGTTTTATATCTGCTAAAGAGCCATTATCAGGACTATTTTTTAAATCCAGGGTATGCTCAAAAGGTGTTGCGGCTAATAAACCAATACCAATATGGTCAGTGATCATATAAGTACCAGTTAGGCCTAATTGGGTATTACTATCAACGCCGGCAGTCCAACCTGTATCTGCTCCACCAGCTTTAACATTACTGCTATCCTCATTTGGATCAACTGTTGCTGCACCGGCTCGAACAATAAAATCCCCTTCCTGGTAAGCCATTGCAGCCTGGCTAAGAGCTAAACTTAAAGCAGCGGTTGCAAATACAGCAATTGGTGTACGCATAAAAAATGACCTCATTATTCCTTATCTACAGCAACAAAGCGTTGGCTGGAATACTAATCAGGGAACAATGTAACAATATTGAGTTATATCAATAGCCAGATAAAAGATAAGGAAATTAGGTAGTTTTACTTATTAGGTATGAGTTTTTCGGTAGCGAAAAAAAGCAAGAATTTCCCCGGTGAACAGTAGATGATCTAAATTACCAGTAAGGCTATGTTATAATACATACCTTTTGATGTACTTCACTGAGAAGCTAAGTGGATTTATATGGCAATTAAAATAACAGGAAAAATTGGTGACTTATCAGTGGATTTATCAATAGAAGCGACTGATGATTTAAAAGTATTGATTGCTGAGTTAAGTCGTGGAGTGCAAGACGATAATACCTTTTCAGAGCAACCTCAGGAATCGGTCGATCGGCCAGTGAAGCTTGATGTGGTCAGTGACAACAAAGGGAGCAAACCAGCGAACTTCTTTGAAAAGTCATTAGATTTTATTAAACAACAGGGAACGGTCACTAATTACCAATTAATTGACTTTCTTGCTGACAGTGGGGCAGAAGATGTTGAGATAAAACGAACCATGATGCGTCTTAAGCATAGCCACTTTATTCAGCTTGAAACGATTGCTGGTCCAGGACAGAGTAGTTATTTAAAGTTTCACTGGCACGGATGATATTCTCTTTACAGAGGGCATTAGCTTATTTGGCGACAGTAGTTTCTTTATTGCGATTGCTTATCTGGAACTGATTGATAATGCCGTGAATATCACTAATTAACTCAGATAGTGATGAGCTGGTTTGCTCAGTTTCATCTGCTCTTAAATTGCCTTCTTTGGCTAAATGATTAATTGTCGATAAGTCAGTTTCGATTGTGTGAGTTACTTCTTTGTAGATATTTAGTTGATGAGAACTTTAATCGTTTGCTGAAGCTCAGTAAGTTCGGCAGTTGGCATAATAATGTACTACTTATTTTACTAATGTGTTTCAAAGTAAATATAGGAAAGGAATCAACTTATACAACCACCTCGAATTGTAACTGACACAATGGCTATTTGTGAGGCGGTCATAAAACATTACTGCCGCCCCTTATATTATTTAGTAACTACTTTAAAGTATTAGGAAACAATATCTGGCTTATTTGCGCTCCCATAAGCCAATGAATTGAACGCGCTTAGTAAATATCCTTTTAGGCCATCCATCACAGCCTACAGGATGTTTTAGCTCAACAAGGGTAAAGCCAGCCTTATCAAAAACCTTTAACCACTCCCATTTGTGCTGATAATGTAGGGTGCTGTTGGTTTGTAGTTTTCGATTACCACGCATATCTTCCAGCGCGACTAAAAACCAGCTGGGTAAATGACTGTAGGTATAGTCTTTAATCAAACAATACTGTTTAGTGAGTCGTAATAAATCACGAAGGGTTTCTTTGGGATCGCGAGAATGGTGAAGAACATCAATTGCACAAGTTAATTCAAAGGACTGACTGGGTAAAGGCGCCATTCGGCCATTGTATAAAATAGCATTACGACTAACCGGAGGGTGTTGACGCCATCGTAACATTGCTACATCGTCAGTTATTCCATTTTGAATTAAACCTTGTCCAAACCATTCATCACCATTACTAAACTCAAGCCCATTTTTAAATGGGCTAATGGGTTTTAGCAACTGGTTACATAGTTTTAGGGCATTGGCTTCATGAGGGCTTAGCCGCCTAGCAAAAAGAGGGGCGGGTGCCCTAACTTGATTTGCAGACATATTAATATAGTCCTATCCAGTGGTTATAAGATTTGGCACAACTACAAGAAAAACGAGCTCCCAAGAATCAGGCAGCAAGTAATGAAAAGTTAAGAATTGCAATGTGATTTTTATTGTCGTTAAGCAGTCTAACTGATAGATATGGAAATATGTTGTGATCAAATAGCTAGGTTTATTTTATGAGTATAATTCATAGTGAGTATGAATATTAACAACAAGTTAACTAATTATTTCGCTATTTGAGTCTATATTGTTTGATTTGTTAAACTACATAAAGCCAGGGCAATCGCATATAAATTTACACGGAGCAAATTAACTTCATTAAATACTCATGATCCCAACCAGCAGAAAGCCTCTTATTTTTTATACCAATTTTATAAGTGTCATCTTGTTTAAGAATATTAAGGGCTATTTGCCTAATCCTAGACATGTTTTCTGCTGAATGACCTATACGAATTCGACTATCATCTTCCCTAAATGCAACATCCAAACTCCAATGTAGGCTGTTCTCAATTTGCCAATGATGTTGAATCATTTCACTGACAGCTTTTGCTGATAAGGGCTGGCTAGAAATATAATAGCGTTGTTCTTTTGATTTTTTGCCTTGCAAGGTACGTTCTGTCTCAACCCTAATGACAGCAGCTAAATCGATCCACTCTGTTGCTATAGGTAGTTTAGCCACTGAGTGATAAACCCAGCAGCGTCGTATCTCATGACGGCCATGCTGTTCTTTTTCTGAAGAATGAAAGTCAATAGCTGGACGTTGATACACTTTGGCTTTTTTAGAATACAGTTGTTCTTGAATAGCAGAATATAAGCGACGCTGGTTATTTTTAACTGCCAACAAGTAATGAGCCCCTTTTTCACGAATTTTTTTAGCAATGGCTTTATGACACCCCATCGCATCTATTGATACAACAGCACCTTTAACCGCTATCGCTTCTAATAGTTCAGGAATGGCGGTAATTTCATTGGATTTTATATCAGTCTTAAGTTGACCTAACACTAACTTATTTTCTATTGACCATGCATTAACCAAGTGAATAGCATTCTTCTTATCAGGTTCAGTAAATGATCGTCTAAGCGTTTTACCATCAATGGCTACCAACTTGCCAGGTAAGCTATCAGTGATTGACTGAACCCATTGGATGAAGCAGCTTTGAAACGATGTAGGGCAAAGGCGTGAGAAAAAACGACCAAAGGTATCATGAGAGGGTATTCCGTTGGGTAGCTCTAGAAAGCTCTTAAACCATGCTTCTTTGGCGTTACCAAATCGCTCAATAGCGACCCAGTCATCTGCCCCGCATAAAGCAGCACAAATCGTAATAGTAATAATATCAATGAGCTTATGACGACGACGGCGTTCCATTCGAGGATCATCTAACTGTTCAAAATGATCTAAAACTGTACTATTTTTTACCAATGTTGCACTCTATATCAGTTGCTTTTTATTCTATTATACTGATTTTGTTGTATTTTTATATGCAATTGCCCTGTACATAAAGCCCGTTTGAGAAAAGTGATAATTAGCTACATACCCAGGCTTTTGCTTCATTAAACTGATGATTTTCAAAAATTTTATATTCACCTGGAATTAAGAAACCAATCATTTGTACAGCATGACGAATCCATTTTAAATTAGTAACAATGGCTACTTTTTCCCATGCCTTAAAATGCTTTACTCCCAGTTTGGCATCATCCCAAAGCGCTTGTAGGTCAAATCCCTCAAACTCTTCTCCTAATTGATACAACAATCTTACTTTGCCATGGCTGTTTATTTTATCTTCAATAATGGGGATTAAAATGGCGTCATAATTGTGGCCAGTAACTTTACCTTTAGCGATTACTCCAACCAGGTTATCTGGTAGGTCGGGAATGAGTTCAAGCATATTGTGACCTTGTGTTGGAGAGTCTAAATGAGCTAAACCGCTAATGTTATTCAGAATGTGCAATAAAGTGCTCCGGTGCGCCTTTCGCCTTGAATAGTATAGTCCGAATTGTTTGTTTAATGAACAGTCTGTGGCAGTTTTGTTTAAAAGCTGTAGCCTATGCCAACTCTTGGGTATTATCGTAAAATCATGTGGAATTACGAAATGTGTGGTACGTCAGGAGATGATGACTCGCCGCTACAATGAACCTGATTGTTCGTTACAATTGACGTATTAGCAGCCAATAATGTTTGAGAGCAACACAATCCCTAAGTTTATGAAGGAACAATAAAATATGGTACTTGCAGCTAATCGAAGTCGTTTTACGATTGAAGTTTCAGGGAGTCAAGAACCATTAAGGGTTATTGGGTTTAAGGGAACTGAAGCGTTATCGGAAGCTTATCAGTTTGATGTTGTCGTGGCTTCAGAAAATCCTAACCTGGATACAGCGGCTTTTATCAAACAAGCTGCAGTGTTGACCATTCAGGGCGAAGCTAGCCCAGGGGAAAGCGACTCACGTTTAGTGCATGGTGAAATTTGTCTCTTTCAGCAACAAGAAATTGGTAGAAAATTCCATACTTATAAAATAAGACTTGTACCCAAAATATGGTATTTGCAGCATCGTACTAATAGTCTTGTTTTTCAGAATTTAACGGTACCAGATATTATTAAGCAAGTGTTTGAAACTGCACAGATATCAGGCCAGCACTATCTGTTTAGGTTGACAGCTAATTATTCGCCGCGTGTATATTGCGTCCAACATCAGGAAACTGACTATCAGTTTATCTGTCGTTTAATACGTGAAGAAGGCATGCACTTTCATTTTGAACATGAAGTCGATGGCCATAAATTAATCATAGGTGATAATAAGCCTGCTTTTCCTCAATTAAGTAAAGCGCTGGATTATTACCCTGTTTCAGGCATGGTGCCAGAACAAGATACACTTTACCGGTTATCTTTTAAACACAAAACGGGAGTGGGCAAAGTTGTTTTACAGGACTTTAATTTTGAACAACCTGGGCTAAATCTGGCTGTGAATCAGGCAAAAAAACAGCAACAGGCATTAGAATATTATCACTATCCAGGTGAGTATGACCTACCAGCCAATGGTGAGAGCCGTGCTAAGTTACAATTGCAAGCATTGCAAGCAGCTCAACGGGAAGTTACTGGGCAGGCAAATGCTGCGCGATTAACGGCAGGTCATCGGATAATAGTGCAGCAACATCCAGTAAAAAAATTAAATCAGGATTATTTGCTGGTTAAAGTTGAGCATATTGGCAGGCAGCCGCAATCCTTAGAGGAAGAAGCGAATGGAAAAGGTAGTCAATATAATAATCGTTTTGTTGCATTACCAAGTGAAATACCATTTCGTAGCCAAGCTGATGAAGAGTCTAACCAAATAGCCCATCAACCAAAAGGGATTCAAACGGCTGTTGTCACAGGCCCTGGGGGAGAAGAAGTTTATACAAACGCTCATGGCCAAATAAAAGTACAGTATCAATGGGATCGACAAGGGCAATTAAATGAAAATAGCTCTTGTTGGATCAGGGTAGTCCAAAACTGGACTGGCTCTCAGTGGGGAAGTTTAGTTTTGCCCCGAGTGGGCCAAGAGATAATGTTGGATTTTATTAATAGTAATCCCAGTCAACCGATTGTTGTTGGTAGACTATACAATAAATTACAACGTACTCCGTACAAATTACCCATAAATAAAACACGTACCACTTTAAAAAGCCAAAGTAGCCTTGGGGGTGAAGGTTTTAATGAAATTCGCTTTGAGGATAAAAAAGGCCAAGAGCAGGTTTTTATCCATGCAGAGAAAGAGCTGGATTTGCATGTCAAAAATGAGCAGCGAGAACAAGTAAAACGCAACCGACATTTAATTACCCAAGCAGCCCGTTATGAGCAAATAAAATCAGAACAACATGTGGTGATTGATATGGCAAAATACCTGCAAACGGCTCAATCACAACACCAAACGGTGGGTAATAATTATCAATTAACCACCGCTACCGCACATTTAGAACAGGCTGGCCAAGAAGCCCACTTAAAAAGTGGGATGAAAATTATTATTGAGGCGGGTAGTCAAGCTACCTTAAAAGTAGGGGGCACATTTATTACGCTGGGTAGTGATGGAATAAAAGTACAAGGCCCTTTGGTTCGGTTAAATAGTGGTGGTTCGGCAAGTAGTGGTTCAGCTATCTCACCTGCGGTTGCAATGGCAGCGGTGCAGGCTGCTACTGATATTGCGGGTAAAGTGACAGCAGCATTAACCGCAGTACCTTCTCAAATGGATAAATTAAATTTTCCTACATTATGTTCAGGGCAGTTGAATAAAGGCCGTAACAATGATGCTGCTTTTTGTGAGCAATGTGAGCAGGCGGCTGAACAGGGCGGGGATGAATAAATGACAAAGTCATTAATACAGCAGTTATCCAATTATTTTTCAGACTACCCGACAGAACGTTGTTATATTGTTTTTGATAGCGCTGGGCATCCACAATTACCAGCCAAGTTTTTTGAGTTGGCGGGTGAGTGTGACTATCAGCAGTTTTTACCTAATGGTGCTGACTTATCCAGTGATATTCAACCATTAATTATAGAGTTACCCCTGGATATGCAGCACCCGTTTTGGCAGTGGCTATTTCAGTTACCTGCCAATGAAGGTGTGTTTTGGCCTATTGCCAGCGGTTTTGATATGGAAACAGTATTGGCACACTTGCGTAGTATGTTGCAAGTGACATTACCAGATGGCAAAAAGGTCAACTTCCGGTTATTTGATCCCAGAGTACTTAGTCGCTGGTGGCCATGGCAGCAACAATGGCAGGCAGAAGCCTTGGTCGATTTACTAAAACCCATCGGTTGTTGTTGGTTACCGGTGGTGGACGAATGGCAAGCTATTCTTAACCCACAGCCACACAACCAAATGAGCATTGCGCCTGAATGGTTGATGTTAAGCAAAGACCAGTTGGCTCAGTTAAATAAAGCATCAGATAAAGTCCTTTTTGCTAATACACGTTATCACTTGTACGATTATTATCCACAAGTATTGGCTGAGTATCATCCTGAATTAATTGATTTACTGATTGATCAAGCCATTAAAGTAGCGCAACAACAGGGAATGAAGTCTGAATACGCTATGACTCAATGGGTCATATTCATGTTTTCGATGGGGCCAACTTTTTATCAAGATAATGCGCTGACTGCTTATTTTTCGGCTTATCAAGAACATCAAAATGATAACCAATTAATAGATAACTTAATGGCAGTGCCTGCAGATAAATGGCAACAAGTGTATGGGCGTTATAACGCCTCTGGCTGGTTTGCAACACCTGTTAGTGAATAAGTTTACTATTACGCCATAATAGCTTGCTGGCTGATAAGGAAATAAATAGTTATGTCTGACCTGTCGTCATTTATGCCTAATGCCAATTTTATTGAGTCTATGGTGGATAATGGCAAAAGCCTGTCTAAAGGTGAGCCCAATTCGACTATTAAATGCAGTAAAAATAACCATTGGTTAGCGTTAAGTTACTGCTATAAAGACCACGATCACACGCCAGCGGCTAAAGCCCCTTATAGAGTGCTGGTGGATGGTAATGAAGTGGCGTCTGGCACCTTGGATGATAAAGGCAACGCACGAGAAGAAAATATTCCGCCCGGTAAAGTTGAAGTCATTTACGGTGAAGACCCAGACGAAGCTGAAGCAGAGAAATTACGAACAGAATTTGTGGCAGCCCTGGACGGCATTATTAAAGAACAAGAAGCCAAAAAGCTTTATATGGATGAAGCGCTAGATAAAGAGGCCTGGTGGAAACAAGGGCTGATTTATACCGGTGCTGCCTTTGAAGGGGTGGGTGATTCAATCACGGGTATTTGGGATATGGCTACCTTTGCAGCCGACGTGCTGCGTAAAGCGCAAATGGAATATTTTGATATTCTCAATGCCATTGCAACGGGTGATATTGATAAATTAGAGCGTAAATTAAATACGGCACGAGATGAAGGTAATGAAGTTCTTGCCGATGCGGTGGAAATCAAAGAATTACTCATAGCTATCCTGGATGACTCAGAAACCCTGGGTTATTTACGCGACTTCCCCGGTCGTTATTGGGAGGCTTTGCCAGCCGTGGATAAAACCCGAATGGCAAGTGGTGCAATTTTTGACATAGTGGTAGGCATTGTTTTAGCGGCGGTTTCAGGGGGAGCAGGTGGTGTCGCTATGGCGACCAATATAGCCTCTAAATTAGGCAGCTATGGTAAAAAAGCTATTTCTACCTTGCAGAAATTAGCCAAAGCCTTGAAAAAAATAAAGCAGCGTAAAAAGTATCATGGTGTTACTAAAGCAAAAAATGATCATATTGTAGAAAATAACCCTAAATCTGGCACCACTAAAAAAACAGGTCAGCTTGATAATGACAAAGTGTGTCCAACTGATAGCAAAGTCTGTAAAGGAGGTGACCCTATCAGTTTAGTAACAGGGGAAGAACTGCTAACCCAGCAGGACTTTGTTATTGATACTCCGTTACCTTTAGAGTGGCACCGAACTTATCGAACAGGGCATATACGTAACACTGGGTTAGGTCATGGCTGGACCTACCCACTCAGTGAATACTTAAGCTTTTCAGAATGGGAAATTAGTTTATTTAACCATGAAGGTCGGGTTATCAGCCTGCCAGTGATACGCGAGCCAGGTCAGTATTCAGAAAATACCGCAGAACAGCTGACGCTGACTTGGGAAACAGAAGATGTTTATCGATTATCGGCACCTGATCAGCCGGATAAACTATTTAAAAAATCGAATCAAACTGCCCGTTTGTATCGACTAGAAGATGCAGCCAATAACGTTTGGCAATGCCATTATGAAAATGGTTATCTAACTAGCCTGAAAAGTAACTGGGGACGCACGGTAACATGTCAATATCAAGGAAGGTTGCTCACTCAATTAGAAGAGTTGCGTTATGATGCGGAAGGGAAAATTAGCCATCGTCACACTTTGGTTCGCTATGAATATAATCAGGCAGATGAATTAATAGCTGTTGTCGATCAAGCAGGTAATAAAGAGCAGTTTGCCTATAAAAACCATGTTATTACCCGTCGTATTTTAAAAACTGGCTTTAGTTTTTATTTTGAGTGGGACCAGTACAATATTAATGGCCGTTGTATCCACCAATGGGGAGATAATGGTATTTATGATTATCGCTTTAGTTGGGATGACGAAAACAAAATCACCACTTGTACTGATAGTAATGGATGTGTGCGTACTATTTATTACAATGAGCGTGGCCTGGTTGATAAGGAAATAGACCCAGAAGGTGGCGAAACCCTTTACCAATATGACGAACATGGTAGAAAAATCAGTTCCACTGATCCCAATGGAGCTGTTACTGAATACCAATATAACGAACAGGGGCTGCTTGTCTGTGTCATGGATGCTGAGGGTAACCAGCACCAACTGAAGTATGATGAAGCTGGACGAGTGACAGCGGTTACTGATCCTATAGGCAATAGCTGGCATCGAGAATATAATCGATCAGGGTTACTCACCAAACGAGTAGACCCCGAGGGAAATGAAACCCAAATTGAATATACCGAGCAAGGCTTACCTAGCAAAATCACCAATGCTTTAGGGCAAGTACGGCTGCTGTTGTGGGATTCTCATGGGGAGTTAATCGCTGAAAAAGATCATGCGGGTAATAGCCAAAAATATGCCTATAACCCTCAAGGCCAAATTGTAGCCAGTCAGGATCATAACAAAGCGGTTACCCAATATGAATATAACGCTCTAGGTTTAGTTAGTAAAATCAGCCAGCCTGATGGACAAGTACAGCAGTTTGAGTATAACGAAGCCGGGCAGTTGACCCGTTATGTTGATGGCACTGGTCGAGTTACCCAATATCAATATGATGGCTTATCCCAAGTTAGAAAGCGGATAGACCCAGCTGGCCAGGCATTAGAATATTTTTATGATAAAGAGCGTAATTTAATTGGCCTAAAAAATGAAAAGGCTGAAATTTACCGTCTGGCTTATGATAAAAATGAGCAGCTAATTGCTGAAGTTGGCTTTGATGGTAGAGAACAGCATTATCAGTATGATTCGGCAGGGCACTTAATTTCCAGTATTGATGGGCCATTAACCGCTTCTAAAACGCCTACTAGTCAAAATACAGAGCAAGCCACTCAGCAACAAAGCCAAACTGGATTAATAACTCAGTTTACTCGTAATAAGCTTGGGCAGTTAATCAGTAAAGTGACTGCTGACGGTGAAACCACTCGCTTTCAATATGACGGCTGTGGCCGTTTAATCGCGGCGCAAAACCCTCATCGTGAACTCGCCTTTGAGTATAATAGTCAGGGCCATTTAACCCTGGAAAAGCAAGATAATATAGAATTAAAGCACCGTTGTGATGCATTAGGTAACCGGGTAGAAACGATTTTACCGAACGGGCAAAAACTAGAGTTTAAATATAATCACCAGCAGTTGTATACCGAAATAGCGTTAGACGGTAGCCCAATCAGTCAATTAAAGCGAGACCAGGCCGGGCGGGAAATTGCCCGCTTGCAGGGTGATATCCTAAGTGAGTTTCAATATGATCCCATAGGACGATTACAAAAGCACCGAGTATTAAGCAAAGGGCAGCAACAGCCACTGATACAGCGACAATACGGTTATGATCAAAGTGGTAATCTGAATTTAATCAGTGACCTGAAAAAAGGGACCACCCGTTTTTATTACGATGCACTGGATCGATTAACCCAAGTTCAAGGTTTTATCAATGAGCAGTTTGCCTTTGACCCTGCAAGCAATCTACTGGCTAAAAAAGACAGCTCAGAACCTGAGCTACCAACTCTAACCAGTCAACAGCAAGCCACAGGAAACCGGTTAGCATTCTTTGGTGATCGCCATTTTGAATACGACAGCCGTGGTAATTTGGTTAAAGAAAAACGGGGAAGAGAAGGACGACTCGTTACCGACTATATATACAATGCCCAAAACCAACTGGTTAAAGTCAAAAACCCAAAAGGTGAATTTGAGTATAAATACGATGCCTTAGGTCGTCGAATCAGTAAAACCACTCCACAAGGAGAAGTACAGTTCTATTGGAATGGCGATGTCCTGTTAAGTGAAGTACGCCCCAAACAGCAAAAGCTGTATATTTATGAACCAGACAGTTTTAAGCCATTAGCGCAAATCATCAATGGTAAAACCTTTTACTACCACCTTGATCATCTAGGTACCCCCCAAGAAATGACCAGCATCCAAGGGGAGTTAGTGTGGTCTGGCCGATATAAAGCCTATGGCGCCTTAGCATTAAAAGAAGAAGCGCTAGTTGAAAATAACCTGCGGTTTCAGGGGCAATACCATGATGAAGAAACGGGGTTACACTACAATCGATTTAGGTATTACAACCCTTATATAGGTCAATTTATTACCCAAGATCCAATCGGTTTATTAGGTGGAATTAATAATTATCAGTATGCACCTAATCCTTTGGGGTGGATTGATCCAATAGGACTTGTTTGTAAAGAGCGTTTTGAGCGTTATAAAGAGTTAAGAGCGCAAGGCCATACTGCACCAGAAGCTGCAAAACTATCTAAAGCTAAGAGAGTTGATGATCCTGATGTTTCTCCTAAAGTTAAAGTTGGTCAATTTGATGAGGCTATTGCTTTTGGACTACAAGGAAAGAATAGCAAAGGAGATCCTTTACCAAAGAAACAAGCAATAGATGCAAAATTTGAGGCCGAAGTTGCACAATCTCTACGTGATGACCTGGTTTCTTTTAGGCGTGAAGTCCCCCACCCTATGGAGCCGAGGCCTGCAGGTGAAATTGATATTGAAACACCAAACCATATTATAGAAGCCACTAAAGGCAGATCTAGTAAAGCCAATCAAGTAAAAGAGCGATTGACAAGCCCTATAGTTAACCCATCAAATAAGCCAGTAATTGTTGTTGCTCCTAAAATGACCAACAAGCAGAAAATACAAAATACTCTAGATGCTGGAGCCGAAACAGTAGTTCACTCTATAGATGAACTGCATGAATACTTAGCAAAAAAAGGAGGGCCCTAAATGTCTACATCATTATATTTAGTTAGTAGTGATAAAATTACTAGAGAAGAAGGGTTGAAGTTTTTGCAAGACTTGTCAGCGATTGATGTGAATGAACAAAAAGTTAGCGGCATGATTTGTGAATTACCTGCAGTTGTATGGGTCAACTACTTAGCCTCTTTTGTTTTAGAGGAAAGTGATGAAGAAGAATTAGCAATATGGCGTAGTGAACTAAAAGCTAATCCATGCAGCTTTTATGAATTAACTTTAGGTAAAGAAGGCAAATGTATGGAATTAGCAGTGAAGATAGCCAGAGAAGGGATGAGACGGTGGAATATGGTTGTTGATGATCTTGATGAAATGGTATACACAAAAGATAATTTGGATCTAATTCTTGATCCATAATCTATTATTATTGATATACAATGAGAAGCGAACAAAATATTTAAAAAAATAATTGGCTATAATATTCAATTAAAATGGACATAGATACTACAGTAGATCTTTTATTAGGAATAAAGCAGGCTCGAAATTTGCGAGAAGATGTTGTTCCTAAGTATTTAGAAGGAAGGTATACAAGGATGTCTGCAGCGGAAAACCTAGCAGAATATGCAGAAAATAATACATTGGTTCAAGCATCTTTGATAAAAGCTTTGACAAGTGACGACGAAGAAGATGTTAGAAAAGTTGCACTTGAGTCTTTGTCTCAACTAACCAGTGATATTAGTACTATAGCATGTATTATTGGTCTGTTTGATTCAGATAGTGGAGTTAGATATGACGCACTTGAAGGTTTAAGGTGGAAGAATTTAGAGCTAGCAAAGTTTTTTTCAGCGAAACTCGTTAATGATGAGGATGATGCTGTAAAAAATTATGCTCAGGCAGTTCTAGATTTAGACATAAGTGACTGAATCCAGGCTCTATTGTAACTGAACTTGCATATGGTCATAGTAAGAGAGCTAATTTATTATTGGCTTGCTACCTAATGTTTGGTGAGGTAAGTAGCTTAATTTAAATATTCTATTTAAATTAAGCTATAAGATGGTTGGACTTGCTGTAAAGCAAGTTGATCGTAAAATGTATTAAGGGCTATCTTTTTGTGGGAAAATTTTTCAATGGATTTAAAAATAGATTGAAGTTAAGTGAAAATGACTATCATAATTTTGCATATTTATTAGTGAACAGGCTTGAAGAAGAAATAGATGTAGAATTGAAATTTGAGATTGACTCAATTGGAGATGACTTTTCTTCCTTAAGAGTATTTGCTAATCAAAATAAAAAAATACTAGGGAGCATAGACATCACAGTTACTGTTAATATGGTTATAACTGTTGAAGATGAGTTGATTAAAGGGTATGCAGATATCATGCTTTACTCTCGCCCTAGGAGACTACAAATATACAATTGTAAGGGAGATTACATTAGCTACACCTGTAACGAAAAAGAAGGCTTTATCTGGAGAAAAATTGGGTGGGCTATTGATGAATATGGTGACTATGATAACTTTTTAGAAAGTGATAGCTAAATAAAAATTTTCATTAAGGAAATAAGCATGAGATTCTATGTATAAAATACTGGACCATAATCAGTTTTTTATTTTACCTTATAGCTAATTTAAGTGTTGTTTTTTTCATGCTTTTTGGTCCTATACCTAAAAATAGCCTTATGTTAAAATATACTCTATGTTCAATAAAGTACTTTAAGAGTAAAAATGCTAGTAGAACTTGCAATTGGTGATGCATACGGCGCTGGTTTTGAGTATGTTAATAAAAAGGTTGTTAAGGAACATAACAACTTGCAGCAATATATTCAGCATCCAAGGCACCTGTCCATTAAGCCTGGTTGCTACACTGATGATACCCAAATGAGTTTGGCGGTTGCTGAGCTATTAATTAGTGATGATGAGTGGATGCTGGAAAATATTGCGAATTATTTTGTAAATGCTTTTAAACGAGACCCCAGAGAAGGTTATGCCAGTCGTTTTTATCAATTTTTAACGGATATAAGTGATGGTAAGCAATTCCTTGAGCAAATTAAGCCTTATAGTGATAAAAGTGGTGCGGCTATGCGAGCGGGTCCTATTGGTTTACTGGCTGATGAAAAGCAGATTGTTGAATATGCCACTATTCAAGCAAAAGTAACCCATGATACACCAGGTGGAGTTAATTCGGCTGTAGCGGCTGCACTGATGGTACATTATTGCCAATATCAACTGGGTGACAAACAGGATTTAGGAAACTATCTCAAATCGAAGGTACCGGGTGATTGGAATACACCTTGGCAAGGTAAGATCGGACATTTGGGAGTTGATGCTACTCATGCTGCTGTAGCAGCTATTATTAGTCATCAAGATTTATCAGCTATTTTGAAACAATGCGTTGACTATACAGGGGATGTCGATACTGTAGCTACTATAGCGTTAGCTGCAGCATCATGTAGCCAAGAAGTTAACCAAGATTTACCTGAAGTGTTGTATAGTGAACTGGAAAATGGTCAGTTTGGTTTAAAGTACCTGCAAAAGCTAGATCAGAATCTAAAGAATATATTAATCTTGTAGGCAATAAGTAGGGGGGAGTGCCTTACCTCCTCCCTGGTACACGAAACTCTCATCGACTAAACTATATTATTAACAGTTGGTATTGATTGGTTGAGAGTATAAAAATGTTGATTCTAAATAAACGATTTTTATTATTGTTAACCTGTTTTTCCCTTCAGTTATCAGCTGACTTACCCCCCAATACTGAGATACTGGCTTGTACAACACCACAAACACTGTGGGCACCTTATGAGTATCATGATCGTAAAGGAAATAATGAGTTAGTGGGTTATAATGTTGATGTGATGGAAGAGATTCTCAAGCCTTATAACATAAAATTAAAGCACGTTATCAGACCTTGGAAGCGATGTTTGGAGTCGCTAAAGTCTGGCGAGTTTCACATGATATGGCCTACCTCTTTAAATGAAGAGCGCCGTAGAGATTACTTATATTCTCGCCACAGTTATGAGCTAACACCTGCATTTTTCTATTTAAAAAGTCAATTTCCTTCAGGACTGACTGTTGAGCAAGTGAAAAATAACTTAAGTCCCGATTTACGTTGTGGGTTATTAGGCTATAACTATACAAACTTTGGTTTCAAAAATGAAGAAATCTCGCGTTCAACAAAAAATCATGAAGCTTTGATTGGCAGAGTTCACCATAAATTCTGTCATGCAGCTTTTGCTCGTCTAGAAATTATTGCTGCTGCATGGATGATTTTAGATAAGCCTTTATTAACGGAAGAAATTGGTTATCAAGCACTTCCTGTGCCAAAAGAGCGATTTCATTTCTTAATATCAAAACAGCACCCTCAGGGGAAAAAGCTGTTAAATATTATCAATAAAGGATTAGATGAAATGGAGCGTAAAGGACGGTTGAAAGAGCTACTAACCAAATATATACCAAATCTATAATTTGGCCTGATCTATGCTTTTATTAATATAATTATTGAAATTATTTATAACCTGAGAGATGGACTTCTAGCGTCTTTGTTATGCATGTTTTTTATAAGTACTCTAGCACCGCCTTTTAAAAAGTAATATTTTTGAACGTCTTCCATTTTTAAGTAATACTGTGCCCAATATATCTGCCTTCCAACTGCATCAAAAATGAATAGTATTTTATCATTTATTCCTATCCTGTTCAGTTGAATTGCTGAAATAAAGTTTGAGAAAGGGATTCTTCTAACTTGGATGCCAACTATATTTTTTATTTCTACTTCTCTCTGAAATGGCTCTCTTATATCGATGACTATTATATCGTGATTTGATTCATTAAATAGGCTGATTCTATCTTTGAAATCGCTAATAGTTAACGCATGAGACTCAAACTCTTCTTGAGATATTAGTTTGGATAAGTTAGCTGGGCTTTTTCCTAGAAAGTTGGTTTTATCTGGATATAATTTGACCCAATCAAAAATTCCTGAATCCATTGCAAACGCAGAAATATGGTGTTTCATTAGTTTTTCAGCAGCTAAGTAGCTTTTTTTACATTGATGGCCATTACAGTAAACAGCAACTTCTTTATTGGGATTATTATTGATCAATTCTGATACTAAATGTGTGAAATCTCTTTTAGATAACTCTATGTTATATGAACCAGTAATGTGGATTATATTATATTCTATCCAAGATCTAACATCGATAATAACATACTTGTCAAAATTATTATTTAAATTTTGTGGGAGTAAAATTGGTATATGCTTGTACTTGTAGCGATGAGGGAATGATTGATCTAAGCAAAAAGTATTTTCCGTGGAAAACAATAAAGTTAGTACAAGTAAGGTCTTCTTCAGTAAAAACATAAATAATGTCTTGTTTTGAACTGCTGTTTGAATATAGGATGCTACTATTTCTGTAATGCTTTAACTCCTCCTTTTAAGAAGTAATAACTTTGATATTGATGGTTTTTTAAGTGATACTGTAGCCATTTTACTTGTTTGCCAACAGCATCAAAAATAAACATGGTTTTATCTTTATATTTGCTGTTCTTGAGGGCTTTAGTGAATCGGTCAAAGGGGATATTTCTAATATTACTGTAACTAGGAGAAAAACTGCGTTGTACAGATTCTCTTATATCTATAACAACTGAATTTTTAGTAGAGTTTAGCTTGCTTTCAAAATGGTCTTTTTCTAATGTATGCTGCTTAAATTCATCTTTGCTGATGATCTTGTTTAAGTCTGCAGGAGACTCACCAAGTAATGATGAGTTTTCAGGGTATTTATTGACCCAGTCAAATATTCCAGCATCAAATGCATAGCAGTTATCTATATTTGAATCCATTAGTTTTTTGGTGGCTTTGTAGCTTTTAGCGCAAGTATGTCCATTGCAATACACAATAATCTTTTTGTTTGGATTTTCCTTTCTTAGGTTTTGTACTTTACTAGTAAATCCCATATTTGATAGGGGAATATTATGAGCGTTAGCTATATGTATAACATTATATTCAGCTTTAGATCTAACATCGATGACAATTGTGTCACTAAGCTCTTCACCAAGAGTGTTAAGTTCTATAATAGGTATGTCTTTATATTTTTCTCTTAGTGGAAAGTTACTTGCAGTGCTGATATTTAAAGCAACTAGGCTTATAAGTAGTATAACTACTGTATAGTTTTGCTTGAAGAGAGTGGCGTTCATTTTTAAGCTCGAAGGTGGGGTTTTTAATGCAGTAATTATAGTTAATATATAGTTGAAAGTATGATTGAGTAGAAATAATTAGGTTGGTAGATATAGCTAAGTAATATGGAGGTTAATAAATAGTTTTATTTTTGCCTGAAATGCTTTTGGGGTAAGCTATACAGAAAAGCTTAACCCCAAACATTATGCTATCGTTAGCATATTTCTATTATTGATGAGTGAATTTATTCGTTTTTATTAAAGGTGGTGCTGCCTCCTTTTAGGAATACATAATTTTTGTAACCGTACTCTTTCAGGTAATAATGCAACCAACGATTTTGTTTGCCTACTTTATCAATAAAGAGTAAATTTTCATCTTTTATAAGATGCCTCTTTAGTAAGGGGCGTATTCGTGTTAAAGGAATACGTTTTACTGCCTTAAGATGGATCTTTTCTTCCTTTCTTTGAAAGTGGTCTCTTATATCAATAGTATTAAATTTGTCATTTATTTCAGCTTTAGTGATTGAATATTGTTCATACTCTTGCTTGTTAATCAGCTTGCTTTTATCTGTAAGTACTTTTCCAAGTAGGATAGTTTGATTGTTGTATTTATTTGCCCATGAAAAAATCCCTGCATCAAACGAACGTACTAGGTTGTATAGTTTAGAATGGCTCATTTTTTGTGCAGCTTTATAAGACTTCTTGCAGGTATGACCGTTACAGTAAAATACAATACAAGCTTTGTTCTGCTTTTTTTGTGCATTTTCAACTAGCGTACTGAAATTTATTTTACTTAAAGAAATATTAATGGAATCGCTAATATGAATAACGTCATATTCCACTTTTGATCTTACGTCTATAACAAGGCATTGCTTTTTTTTATGATATAGTTCATCTAACTCTATTGTTTTTACATCGGGGTAACTCGATCTATGGGGGAAGGAGTCATCAGCATAAAGATGCTTAATAAATATAAAAACAGTTAGAAATAGAGATAAGAATAGTTGTAAATGCCTGCGTTTGGTTATTTTTAGCACAACCAATGTCCTTTTAAACACTTTTGCTAAAGTAAATGTAAATCTTGATTTGAGAACAGTTTTTTGATATCTACTGATTCGCTATAGTACTAAATTTGTTAGTTGTTACCAATAGCTAAATAATGTACTGGAACAAGATAATACGTCAAATGTAATACATATATTTTTGTATAAAATTGATACAGATTAAGTATTGAGCCTTTATTGTATATAATGGCACCTCTAAATAACTGTATGTGCGTTGCTGCATAGGGATTAAGATGTCTGATAAAAGAAGAAGTAGTGATATTACCAAAAATGCAAGTCAATCTAATCAGAAAAATCTGTTAGACCTTTATCTAGAAAATCCAGATAAAGCGGATGAGGTTGCATTTGGTCGAAAAGCTTATTCTGATCGAAGAGGGTTTCTTAAGGGGCTTGGCTTGGCAAGTATGGCTGCTACTTTAGGTGGCTACATTCCATTTCATCGAAATATGCCTGGTGGCCTCATTCCTGCGGCAATGGCCAGTGGAATGCCAGACTTACAAATACAAGGCAAGGATGGCCTTTTAATCCTAAATGACCGTCCGGTTAATGCAGAAACTCCACCACATTTATTGGATGATGAAGTTACGCCTACAGCACGTCACTTTATTCGTAATAATGGAGTTCCTCCGGTAAATGTTGACCCTGAAAAATGGCTGTTAACGATTGATGGCCTGGTTAATAAATCCCTATCGCTAAAAATTTCTGACCTTAAAAAACATTTTGATGTGGTAACCAAAAACCTTGTGTTGGAATGTGGAGGTAATGGCAGAGCATTTTTTGAGCCGAAAGCCAGTGGTAATCAGTGGACTTATGGAGCTGTTGCTTGCTCTCAATGGACAGGAGTAAGGCTAGCTGATGTTTTAAAAGCGGCGGGAGTTCAAGAAGAAGTTGTTTACACTGCTCATTATAGTGCTGATAGTCATCTTTCAGGAAAACCAGGTAAATTACCTATTTCAAGAGGTGTTCCTATAGAAAAAGCACTGGGTGCTGAAAACTTGATTGCTTTTGAAATGAATGGAGCACCACTACATCCAATGAATGGTGCGCCTCTACGTTTAGTTATTCCTGGTTGGCCTGGCTCATGCTCCCAAAAGTGGTTAACCCGCATAGAGTTGCGTAACCAGGTGCACGATGGTCCTAAGATGACTGGTAAAGCTTATCGTGTGCCTAATCATCCTGTGGCTCCTGGTGAGAAAGTAGAAGAAAAGGATTTTGCCATTATTGAAGAGATGCCAGTCAAATCGCTTATTACTTTTCCTGAGAACAATGTTGAAATAAGAACAGATGAATTAGAGATTCGTGGTCATGCTTGGGCTGGTGATAGATTAGTAAAAAAAGTAGAGATATCAATTGACTTTGGGGCTACATGGCAACAGGCAACATTAAATCAACCTGTTAATCAAGGTGCCTGGCAACGCTTCAAAACAACAGTGAAATTTCCTCAGGTAGGCTACTATGAGGTGTGGGCTAAGGCTACTGATGAGCAAGGTATAAGCCAGCCTTTTGCAATCAACTGGAATCCCAAGGGTTATTTAAATAACAGCTTTCACCGTATAGCTGTTCGGGTAGTATAGTCAGCAGTTTAGGTAGTTAGCTAGTGCAAAAATACTTATCTTGTATTATTTTTATGAAAGTATTGGTAGGGGGGGTTCCTGCTAATGCTCAATCAACCAATGATGAAACAGTAGTCAAACTAAATGAATTAGCTGCTGTTGGTCGTCAGGCTGCTAATATTTGTTTGGCATGCCATAATGTTGAGAAAGATCAGCCCCATAAAATAGGTCCTAATTTATGGGGCCTTTCCTCTAGAAGCATTGCTGGCGCTAGTGGTTATCAGTACAGTTTAGCTTTATCGAATAAACAAGGTAGCTGGAATTTCCAGCAGCTTGATAAATTCCTCCGTCAGCCCGCAGCTTTTGCACCAGGTAATAAAATGGCCTTTCCGGGGCTTGAAAATGTATCTATGCGTGCAGCTGTTATTGCATGGCTTGCTACATTAAATAGTAAAGAAGCCAACTGGAAAATTCCTTTTGATGACCTTTTGTCTAGCCAAACTATAGTAGAAACAGATATAGCGGCAACAAATAAACTATTAAAAGCCGGAAATGGCAGTGAGGTAGTTAGTGAATTATGTGCAAGTTGTCATTCTTTGAGATTGGTTGTTCAGCAAGGAATGAATCGTGAACGCTGGGAGGAAACACTAGATTGGATGGTTGATGAGCAAGGCATGGACAGTATAGCTTATGAAAAAAAGCAAATAGTATTGGATTATTTGTCAACTTATTATGGTGAATGATACTCACTGATCTGTACTTGATGATACTTAAAAGGGCTGAGTATTTTACTTAACCCTTTTATGCTTTTCTTAAATGATTTTTGGGTTTGTTGTTGTCATTAACAACTATTCGCTTTGGCTATAAGTTAATTGTATAGGCTCTGGGAATTGCTATTTCTGAACTATTGCTATTGAGCTAACTGTTTTGTTGTGCTTAAGTTGTCTATAGTTTTTTAATTTGCCTTGTTGAAGCTTGGCCATATATTGATGGAGTTCCTTTTTGACCTTGGGTGCTAAAATATATAAACCAAGGATGTTAGGTATTGCAATAATAAAGACTAATGCATCGGAAATTTTAATAATGGAATCTAGCTGTACCATACAGCCTAAAGCAATAAATAAACAAAATATCATTTTAAAAATCAATTGTGAGTTCTTCTTGCTTCCAAATAAATAAGTCCAGCTTTTCAATCCATAGTAAGACCAGGCAATAGAGGTAGAAAATGCAAATAACAGAGCTGCTAATGCTAAAGGATAGGGAAACCAGCTAATATGGTAAGCAAAAGCAGCAGATGTTAGTTCAATGCCTTTAAGGCCGCTATCCATTAAACCATATGGTATTGCTGTGGTAATAATAACGAGTGAGCTTAAGGTGCAAATTACAATTGTATCTATAAATGGTTCTAATAATGATACAATACCTTCACTTACAGGCTCGTTGGTTTTTACAGCAGAGTGAGCAATGGATGCGGAACCTAAGCCTGCTTCATTGGAAAATAGCGCCCGCTGAAAACCAATAACCATCACCCCAATCATACCACCAGTGATGCCATCTGAAGTAAAAGCCCCTTGAAAGATTAACTTGAATGCTGTGGGAATAAACTGATAATTGAAGCTAATAATTACAATTGTTGAAACGACGTAAAGAATAGCCATTAATGGTACAATGCGTTCAGCCACTCTAGCAATAGAGTGAATGCCTCCAATAATAACAGTTGCAACAGTACCAGCGATAAGAATACCAAATAGCCAACTGTGTTCAGCAAAAAAGCTTTGTTCGCCACCAGTAATATTGACAAATTGGATATACGCTTGGTTTGACTGAAACATATTACCAATGCCAAGGCAGCCGACTACCATTGCTAGGGCATAAAAAATGCCCATAGTCTTACCTAGTTTAGGCCAGCCTTTTTCAGCAATTCCATGCTCAAGATAATACATTGGGCCGCCAGAAACAGAGCCATCTTCATGGTGGCGTCGGTACATAACGCCCAAGGTACATTCAACTAGCTTGGTTGACATGGATAAAAAACCAGCAAAAACTAACCAAAAGGCTGCCCCAGGGCCTCCTATAGTAATAGCAATAGCAACACCGCCAATATTACCTACTCCTACAGTACCTGATATTGCAGTAGCCACGGCTTGAAAATGTGAAATTTCACCTTTTGCTTTTGGATTACTATAATCACCACGAATGAGTTGTAATCCATGGGAAAAGCCACGTAAATTAATAAATTTTAGATAACAGGTAAAGAAGATAGCTGCACAAGCAAGCCAAATAACAATCAGTGGAACATCTGCTCCTAAAATGGGAATACTAAAAAAAACAATGGTTGATAAAGCATTGGAAATAGGTTCGAGAAAATTATTAACAGCGGTATCTATACTATCGGCATGAGAGTTATTGCTAACCAATAACAAAGGCAGGATTAGCTTATAAATATTCATAGTCCCTTAACTTCTATGTTATACCTACTATAAGCAGTTGCTTACATAAGGTGGTATTTATAAAATAATTATTTATAGTTATGAACCTGTCAGGTTAATTAAAGTGAACAAGAGATTAATAGTGCCAGTTAAACATTTTTTATAATGCCAGTTGGTTGGTTTGCTAATATAGCAGCTAAAGTTTATATAATCGTATATATAGTCGTAATTAGTGCATATTTGCATAAAACTACAAAAAGCATTTGTTGGAGGAACCTGAAAACAGTGTTAACAGTTGTATAAAAATGGAAGTGATTTAATAATAATAGGTAGTAATAAGGTATGTATGAACAACTGTTTTATTTGGAGTCGAAGCCCGGCATCAGTTTACAAGCGCAAATACAAGAATTAATGGTATCTGCCATTCTGGATGGTCATTTCCCTCCAGGAAGTTTATTGCCATCATGCCGTAAGCTTGCAAAGTATCTTAATGTTTCTAGAAACACTGTAGTCTTTGCCTATGAAAAGTTGACTGATGAAGGCTATATCGTTACTTCTGAAAGAAAAGGTCATTATGTTAGCGAAGATGTTAAGGAAAAATCAGCATATGCTCAATGTGTTGATGAAAGTACAATAAATAAGCAAGTTGATTGGCAAGGTCGTTTTCAGTTTACATTTCTTAATTATCAAAACATTGATAAGCCAGAGGAATGGCGCTATTGTCAATACCCTTTTATTTGTGGACAGCTAGATAGTAGCTTGTTCTCAATTAATGAGTGGCGGGAATGCTGCCGGATTGCTTCCAGTCGCGCAACAGTGGGGCGTTGGTTAGCCGATCAAACAGGCTCTGATGACTCCTTACTGATTGATCAGTTGCGTACCCGCGTGCTGCCTAGGCGGGGGATTCGTTGTGCGCAAGATGAAATATTGGTTACGTTGGGAACGCAACATTCCTTATATATGCTGGCACGTATACTTATGAATAGTAAGACAGTTGTTGGCATAGAAGATCCAGGTTATGTAGATGCAAGAAATATCTTTTGTTTGACGGGGGCTACTATCCAGCCGCTGGCAGTTGATTTACATGGTGTAGCAGTTAATCAACAGTTAGCTAAATGTGATTATGTATATGTAACCCCAAGTCATCAATCACCAACAACAGTAACAATGCCCATGGCGCGGCGGCAAGAATTGCTTGCAGCTGCAGAAAAGTATAATTTCATTCTTATTGAAGATGACTATGAAAGTGAGTTTAATTTTGTTACACAGCCTTCGCCAGCTTTAAAAGGTATTGTTAAGAATGATCGTGTTATATATGTAGGCAGTTTATCCAAAACCTTAGCACCGGGTGTACGGCTTGGTTATATGGTAGCAGCAAAGCCGCTTATTCAGCAGGCTATTGCTTTGCGTCGGTTAATGCTACGGCATCCACCAGCTAATAATCAGCATATTATTGCTTTATTTTTGTCCCGTGGCTATCACGATAGCTTTATTAGGCGGCTAGCCCAAGCTTACCGCAACCGTTGGTTAATACTTCAAACTGCTTTGAAACAGCACCTACCAGAATGCCGTATATTCCCTTCTTGTGGTGGCAGCACGCTATGGGTTGAAATGCCTACTCATGTAAATACGACTAGCCTACAACAATTAGCTCTCAAGCAAGGTATATTTATTGAAGCAGGCCGCATGCATTTTTTAGGGAAAGATAAACCTGATAATTTTATGAGACTGGGATTTTCTTTTATTCAAGCAGACTTAATTGAAGAAGGGATAAAAAAGCTTGCGGAACTAATACATGGCTTGGCTTAAATACTTAAGAATTGATTCAACTTTGGTGTTATACTGGGAATAAGTTTTTAATTAGCAATATATGGAAGCAGTGTTTTATTAATTTTGTAAAACCACTGGATAAAACCACTGGAAAAGTATAGTGGGATCAATCATATAGTTTAACTCAAGCAGTATAGGTAATTGGAAGATCAAGTATGAATATAGTTAAAGTAACAAATAAAATAGCCCTGGTGATGGTTGTTCTTTTAGCATACTGGGTGTTTATCTTTACTTGTTCTACCGTCTTCGGTTTTAAAGTCTTTAGAGAAAATATGAGTGAAATATTTTTGTTGAGTATATTAGGTATATTTGCAGTTTTGCTTGGTTCAATAATTATTAATATTATGTTCAATCTGACGGCTATTGCTGAAGGTAAAAAATGCACAGAAAATATGCCTGCAAATAAATATAAATACGCTTTGCTAGGCTTTTTGGGGTCTTTAGTTGCTATATTTATGTTTCTTTATCTTGGTGATGTTGCGACATCAAAGAAAAAGGAAGATTATCTGGTTTCATCAGCGTCAGCGTTAATTGAAGAACAAAAAGATATAATGGAAAAGCTGGCTAGCTATTCTTTCTCTCGAAAATATATTGAGAGTGCAGGTCATGATATTAAAGTGCTTAGTAAAGTAGAGGAGAAGTTTCCACAGGTTACGGTTATTGTCAGAGACAGTCTGAATGGTAAACAACTGTTACTAGGCTTTAGTAGCTATTCAGGCCTAGGGCCTCAAGAAAAAGCATTACGGGTAGATTATATTTTGAGCACCTCTAGTGAGGAAAGACAATACCTCAACTCAGTCTTTGATGGTAAAGTCTCCAACCATAGGTTTTCATCAAGTGATGGTCGGTATGAAATTTATTATCCAGTAAAAACTGACCAAGGTATAATTGTAATTCACTTATCCCAATATAGCCGGTATGGGAAAATGGGATCGTAAATGTAAAAATTCCTCTTGGTAATTTCGTGAATGAATATTTTGGTTAGCACATCATTAGCCAAGAGGAATTGATTTTTACCTTTCACGAATGATTTCTAGGTTTTGTTATCTTCACTCCTCGCCCCAATCACCTATTATTTATAGGCTCATGGGGCCTCGTCACTTGATGGCTGCACCTAAAAACCATTATATCTAAGCTAGCTTCTAATATTGGCTTAATACCTTGTGTAAAATATCAGTCATTTGTTCAATATGGCTGGGGGTTGAGATAAATGCGGGGGCAACAATTCCTGCATCACCTGTCGTTTTGATATGTAGACCAGCTTCAAAAAGTTTAAGCTGTAAATCATTGCCTCTACTTCCTGGTATGGAGTCTGACTCAACATCAAACCCTGCGAGTAATCCATAGCCGCGAATATCTTTAATAATAGGTAAGCGGCTTAAGGAAAAAATGGCTTCTTGAAAGAGCGGGGCAAGTACTGCGGCTTGTTCAAATAAACCTTCTTGCTCATAAATAGCGAGTGTAGCTAAACTAGCTGCACAGGACGCTGGGTGGCAAGAGTAAGTATAGCCATGAAAAAACTCTGGTACACCAGGTTGTCCAGCATTAACAATGGTATCATAAATACTTTGTTTAACGGCAATTGCACCCATTGGTTGGGCTCCATTAGTTAATGCTTTAGCCATAGTGATAATATCGGGGATAACACCAAAACTGTCGGCTGCAAACGCTTTCCCTGTTCGCCCAAAGCCAGTGATTACTTCATCAAATACCAGTAATATTCCATATTGGTCACAAATTTCTCTTAAGCGTTGTAAATAGCCTTTAGGAGGAACTAATACACCCGTTGATCCTGCTATGGGCTCAACAAAACAAGCGGCTATCGTTTCTACACCATGGAGCTGTACTGCTCGTAACAGGTCATCTGCTAACTCTGCACCTTGTTCTCCTTCGCCTATAGTAAACTGGTTTTCTGTGAGCCAGGTATGCCGCATGTGTACAACACCAGGTATTCCTTGACCGAAAATTTCACGGTTTTTTACCATACCACTTAAAGATGTGCCTCCTAAATTAACGCCATGATAAGCTCTTTCTCGTGATACTAAACGTTGACGTTGGGGTTGGCCGTTAGCATGGTGGTAGGCATAGGCGATTTTAATTGCAGTATCAACAGACTCAGAACCAGAACTGCAAAAAAATACCCGATTTATCCCTTCAGGAAGCATGTTCGCTATTTTTTCAGCTAACTCAAAAGAAGTCGGATTAGCCCGCATAAAGTGGGGGGAATAGTCCATGGTTTGTAGTTGCTGAAAGACAGCATTAGCGATTTCTTTTCGACCATGGCCTGCTGGCGTACAAAACAAACCTGAGCATCCATCTAATATTTTTTCATCACGATGGTTCCAATAATAAACACCTTCTGTCTTACAAAATAACTGAGGATCAGCTTTAAATGTTTGGTTGCTGGTAAAAGGCATCCAGTGGTAATTCATGTTGGGTTGTTGCTGGTATTTCATAGGATGTATCCCCTTTGACTGTGTAATCAGTGTAAATATGAATAAATAAGACTGATTCTGATGATAAGCAGCCACTGATGGGGATATGTAGAGCCAGATAATTGAAGCTAATTGGTCCAGTTGCTGGACCAATTAAATATAAAAGCTGGCTCTATCATTGGAGAGAGACTCTAGTAAATATAAAGGTGCCTTGTAATTGTTATTTTGCACCACTAGTTCTGGAGTAGATCGTTTGGAAGTTATCGATTTAAGTATCACAACATTAGTATTGCTTGCCTTGGTAGCTTTTGTTGCATCATTAACATCAACTGTTACGGGTATGGGGGGTGGAATGTTGCTTTTTGCTGCAATGAATACGGTCATCCCTTTACGTCCATTGGTAGCATTACATGGTATTGTTCAGTTTGGTAACAATCTAATTAGAATTTATTTTTTACTAACCAGTATCCGTTGGCGCATCGTTATACCATTTTGTGTTGGTGCACTAGTGGGTACCATTGCTTGCGTGATAGTGGTAGAGCAACTGGTTAATGAAAGTATCCCACTCTTTATTTTGCTGATTCTAATTACATACACTGTATTTAAACCAAAGAAACTTCCTAATCTGGTGATTAAGGATTGCAATTTTCTGTATGTTGGGGTGGCAACTGGAATAATTGGTATATTAGTTGGTGCAATTGATCCATTGCTAGCCGTATTTTTTGTACGTGATGATTTTAGTAAAGAAGAGATTGTTGCCAATAAGTCAGCAATGCAATGCTTTACTCACTTGCTGAAGATCCCTGCTTATATGTACTTGGGGTTTTCATTTTTAGATCATTTAGAAATCATTCTACTGCTACTGGCTGCTTGTGCAGCAGGTAATTACCTGGGTATTAAAATGCTCCAAAAAATAAACAAACAACTCTTTTTTCTACTGTTGAAACTGGTGCTGCTTATTGCAGGTATTCGGCTCAGTTATCAGCTGGTGATGTCAATTAGTTAAGATATGAGGAAGTAATGATGGACTACCAAATAATTAATCCCTATAACAATAATCTGCTTGGTGAGTTTAACTATACGTCAGTAAAAGAAGCTGAAAGCGCTCTATCACTAACTGAAAACAGTAAGCAAACGTTAGCACTTTTATGTGCTGCGGAACGTTCTGAGATATTGGAACGGTTGGAACGGTTATTAGCCGAGCATAAAGAACAACTGGCTGATTTGATTACTCAAGAAACAGGTAAAACCATTAGCGATAGTAGGGTTGAATTAGATAGAGCCATTAATACCACTAAAGCTTGCTCAATTGAGGCAAGAAAAATTAATGGTGAATTATTAGATTCAGATGCGTACTCACCAAAGCGTGGCAAATGGGGCTTAGTTTGCTGGCGACCAATAGGTGTCGTGCTTTGCATAACCCCTTTTAATTTCCCAATAAATATTGCCATGCATAAAATAGGGCCTGCATTTGCTGCAGGTAACCCAATACTATTTAAGCCTGCACCACAGAACTATCTGTCAGCTAAATTGCTAGTTGATCTTTGCTATGAAGCAGGCATACCGAGAGATACGCTGAAATTAGTATTACCAGATATTCCTGTGTTGAGTGATTTAATTGCAGACCCTCGTGTGGCAGCCATTAATTTTACTGGAGGCAGCCAGGCAGGTGAAGCTATTGCAAATAGGGCAGGGTATAAAAAGTTATTATTTGAATTAGGGGGTAATGATCCGTTAATTATCATGCCAGATGGAAATATTGAGCAAGCTATTAATGTAGCTATTAACCAGCGGTTTGCTACGGCAGGGCAGCGTTGTACAGCTGCAAAACGTATTTATGTTCATCAATTGGTTTATTCGCAGTTTGTTGAAGGTTTACTGGCTAAGGCTGCTGAACTTCGGGTTGGAGATCCAACTGATCCAGCAACTTTTGTTGGGCCGTTGATTAATAAGCAAGCAGCTGATGTCGTAGAGCAACGTATTAATCAGGCAGTTGAATCAGGTGCAACAGTATTACTAGGAAACAAACGAGACAATAATATTATTTACCCAACCATACTAGAAAATGTAGCAACTGACAGTGAGTTGGTAAAAGACGAAACATTTGGGCCAGTTATGCCTATTCATGCGTTTAATGAAATAAATGACATTATTCCCTTGGTCAATGACAATCCTTATGGTTTGCAAGCAGGGATATTTACGGAATCTATTAGTTTGGCAAAAGACTTATTTGAAAAGTTCGATGTTGGTACCTTGGCTGTGAATGATGGCCCAGGTTTTAGGGCAGAGCATTTTCCATTTGGTGGAGTAAAAGCCAGTGGTGTTGGCCGTGAGGGTATTTACTATGCTATACGGGAAATGAGCATTCAGAAAACATTGGTAATATAAATGGGTTATCCCTGTCATAAAAATATATACAACGCCTGTTTTAATAATTAGTTTTGATAACAAGGATGTCGAAAAAGTCATTTTTAGCTCCCTCTCCCTTTGGGATAAGGGATTTAATTTGAAGTACTTTCACGACTTCCTTCAAATTAGAGAAAAGGTATGATGACAGGGATGAGGCAAAAAAATTTTCGAAATAAGTTAGTAGGCGTACTTGCTTTTACAGCAGGATTAGTGAGTGTAAGTACTATTAATATTAGTCACTCTGAGGAGAGGAGGGCAGACTATTTAATTGACTGGGTGGACCCATTTATTGGTACAGGTGGACATGGTCATACTTATCCTGGGGCAACCATGCCTTATGGTATGGTGCAATTAAGTCCAGATACACGACAAAATAACTGGGATGCTAGTTCAGGCTACCACTACACAGACAACACTATTATTGGTTTTTCTCACACTCACTTAAGTGGCACTGGTGTAGGTGATTATGGTGATATTCTATTGATGCCAACGGCAGGTGTTGTTCAATTAGAGCAGGGTTCTGAAGAGCGGCCAGAAACGGGGTATCGGTCAAGATTTGAACATGAACAGGAATCTGCGTCACCGGGTTATTATCAAGTAAAATTATTAGATTACGATATTAATACAGAGCTGACGGCTACTCATCGCGTGGGTGTTCATCGCTATCAATATCCTGTAGATAAGCAAGCAAATATTATCCTGGATTTACGCCATGGTGTGGTTTCTGATGAAATTATTGATTTACAGTTGGAAGTAATCAGTCCTTACAAGGTGAAAGGCTATCGTAAAACCAATGGTTGGGCTCAGGATCAAACAGTTTACTTTGTAATGGAGTTTTCTCAGCCAGTCAAACAATATGGAGTCAGGCAAGGTAGATCGTTGCTACAAAATGTAAACAAGATAAATGGTAAAAGCATTGTTGCCTATTTTTCTTTTGCTAAAAAAACTGAGGAAGTAAAAGTTAAGGTGGGAATTTCCCATACCAGCTTAGCAGGGGCAGAGCAAAACTTGATAGCTGAAATGCCTCATTTTGATTTTGATCGAGCCAAACGAGCTGCTGAATTAACCTGGGAGAATGAATTAAAGCGAATTCAGTTAGGTAAAAATGAAAACCCTGCCAATAAAAAAATATTTTATACAGCACTCTACCACTCTATGTTAGCACCTAATGTTTTTAATGATGTAGATGGTAGTTATAAAGGTCATGATAAAAAAATTCATAAAACTAAGGATTTTAACTATTATACAGTTTTTTCATTATGGGATACCTTTCGTGCAGAACACCCATTGTTAACTCTTATTGACCAACAAAGAACAGCCGATTTTATTAATACCATGTTGACTATGTATCAGCAGGGTGGCCATTTACCTATATGGGAATTAGCCGGCCATGAGACTGGTACAATGATTGGTCAGCACTCTATTCCTGTGATTGTAGATGCTTATATTAAAGGTATTAAAGGGTTTGACAGCCAGCTGGCTTATCAAGCAATAAAAGCGGCGATGGATCGAGATTATCGTGGTTTGGCTCAGTATCGTGAGCTTGGACATATTATGGCTGAAGAAGAAGGAGAGTCAGTATCAATTACCTTGGAATATGCCTTTGATGACTGGGTAATTTCCCAAATGGCCAAATCAATGGGGTATATGGAAGACTGGCAATTATACCGCAAGCGAGCACAGGCTTTTATTAACTTATATGACCCCACTATTGGTTTTATACGGCCAAAGCAGTACACCAACTGGATCGAGCCATTTGATCCTAAACGTCCTACCGTTCATTACACAGAGGCAAATGGCTGGCAATACAATTTTTTTGTACCTCATTATGTGCAACTGTTAATCGATAAGCTAGGTGGCGATGAACGATTTGTCTCGAAGTTAGATGAGATGTTTAATACAGTATCAGAGATACCAGGAAAGGATATTACTGGGTTAATTGGCCAGTATGCTCATGGAAATGAACCTAGTCATCATATTACTTATTTGTACAGTTTTGCTGGTGCTGCTTGGAAGACACAAGAAAAAGTTAATCAAATACTGACAAAGTTATATTCTACTAAGCCGGATGGATTAAGTGGCAATGAAGACTGTGGCCAAATGTCCGCTTGGTATATTTTTAGTGCACTAGGCTTTTACCCGGTTGCACCCGGCAGTGATATTTATGTACTGGGTACTCCCCGCTTCAATCAAGTAAACCTACCATTGGAAAGTGGTAAGACCTTTACCGTAAAAGCCAAAGGATTAACAGCTGATAATTTTTATATAGATCGGGTTGAACTCAATGGTAACCATTATCCTTATAGTTATATACGTCATGAGGATATTGTTGCGGGTGGTGAGTTGGTGTTTTATATGGCGGCAGAGCCAAATCCAGAATTTGGTGCATCAATAGGCCATCGTCCTAAGCATTATCAATCTCTCAAGCCTTTAACACCAGTGCCTTTATTTAACTCGCCCAGTAAGAATTTTTACAACTCAGTTAATGTAGCAATTAACAGTACAGAGCCAGGGGTGAAAATACATTATACAACAAACGGTGAGCAGCCTACTCAGCAATCGCCAGTTTATTCTCAGCCATTAAGGTTTACAGATACAACGGTATTAAAAGCATTGGCAGTAAAAGAAGGTTTTTTGCCTAGTTATACGCAGTCTTTAGAATATATAAAAATACCTTATCAGTTCGGTGTAACTTATCATACGGAATATACTCCGTCTTATCCTGCTAATGGTGATATCAGTTTAGTAGACTTTCAAACCGGTAGTACGAATTTTCGACACCCAAATTGGCAAGGGTTTTATAATGTAAACTTTGATATAACTGTTGATTTAAAAGCACTACGAAAAGTAAATACAGTAGCTACTCGTTTTTTAGAAGATAGTCGCTCTTGGATTTTTTTGCCTAAAAATGTCACTTATGCTATTTCAACTGATGGTGAGTCATTTAAACAAGTCAAAAATATACCTTATGAAACACCAAGTAGTTTTAGGCCTGCAGAAGTATTTACCCCAACGGTAAAACTTGCTGATGAAGAAGCGTTTCAATATATCCGTATAACAGGAGAAATTATTGGCAACTGCCCTGATTGGCACCCAGGGGCTGGAAAACCGAGTTTTATTTTTGCTGATGAAGTGGTGTTTGACTTGGTTGAATGAAGCGTTTCTTTTTAATAGATATGGGGTGACAGGATGTTTTGTAGCTAAGGCATGGATGCCTTTTTAGCTTTTGATGAGCCAGGGATGGCTCTTCAAAAGCGGCGGAAGAACATTTTGTTACTTCATATTGGACACTATATTACCGTAAGGTTAACCCCAACTCTTCTATTGTTCTATGCCAATTATTCACATCAATAATAACTGGCTCTGAGTTTGTTGTTTCCAGAGTGAGCTCATCCGGCTTTTGAATAAAGGCTTTTATTTTTTTTGCGTTAGCGTCAGCCAGTTTGGCACTAACTCCTGACTGCTTCATTTGTCGGGCAATTTTCGAGTAATAGCTGTCAGGGATGACAGATGAGTACTGGTAACCTGGTGGTAATGGTTCTGCATAGGGATACCAGGTAAGCCAGCGTTTAGCCATACCGGTATCTTCATAAGACAGCTTGAAGCTAACTAACTCTCCATGATTAAGTCGTTTTTCGATGGCAGCTGGAAGCTTTTGGGTTTTACCTCGATAACCTGCAATGTGCTTAATCAAGTTATCCAACGAGTTGAGCTTAATACTTAAGTTAAGGTGCCCAAACTCTTCACTGGTTAAATTTCCCTTAAAAGCAAAGGTTTGATTAAATGGATCATACTCCCATTTAATATGTATATCGGTGGCCATTTGTTTATAGCCCATGCCAACTAAGGCAATGATAGCTTCTTTTCCGAATAGAGCAGCGTAAAGCTTACCGTGTTTGTCTAAATCCAGTTTAAAGCCTTTTAGCTCAATATAGCCATGGTTGAGAGTTGCAGCTTCTAATTGATTTAAGTTGGTGACTGCTTCTTCAGCCTTAAACGTTACTTTAGGGCGTTTGCCAAGAAAAGAGCGTTTTGCTTGAAAGATTAACTCAACACCCGATATCTGTAGCTGTTTTTCCCAAGGGTCATAATATAATTCTTCATACTGAATGTACTTTGACAAGCCTTGTTGATAAAGGGCGGATTTAAATTGCTCTTCAGCACGGTGCTGCATTAGTGACCAGCCAGCATAAACCCCACCAGTAAGAATAAGTAATACAGTGATAATTTTTAAGTAGCGCATATAGACTGACAGGTTATTGATTTTCCTTTGGTGACCACTCAAGTTCATTATATTTTTGCCGAACAAGATTGATAATGTTGTTGTACTCGTTGCACTGGTCTTCTTCACAGGCAATGGCTTCAGTAACAGAAATAATGGGCTTTGGTAGTAAACTGTTAGCAAGCTCTTCTGCGCTGACTCGACCTTTGATGATATACCAGCCTTCAGAGTCAATATGCCCACCGCTTTCGAGTTTGATTGGGTATGGCCAGTCAGTACTGGCATCTAACCCTTGCAAATTGTTTACATGAACCACCGTAGACCCAGCCCAGGGTTTGCCTGTAATTAATGAAGCAGCAGCAAGTTCCATGGGGGTATCTTCAAACAAAAACTCTTTATGTAAGTAGTTTATTTTTTGGTAAAAATTGGCTTGCTTCAACATGCCCCAATCTTTTTGCATATTGGTTAGGCGAACTTGCTGTTGCTGGTAGCGAATGACAACATGGTTAGTAGTGCTATTAGCAACTTGAATCCACTGGTTTTCTTCTTTTTGCAAGTGAGTTTGATAATGAAGCAAGTTTTGCTCAGGCACTGGGAAACGAAACAAACCATAGCCAATTAGGCTGATTTCACTTAGTTTCCCTTGACTGAACTGGTCAATCAGGCGTGCAGCTTCTTCAACCATTAAACCTTCTAAGGTTGGGTCGGTATACCAGCGGGCATCTTCAGTAATTGCCGCTACTTTGATTGGAGTGGTATTAAATACCAAAGCCTGCTTGTCAAATGCCAGCAGTGCATAGTAATGCGTGGCTAGCCAAGGGGTAGAGCCAATATAAACTGCTAGCATTGCCTGGCTTTTAGTATTGAAACGATAGGCTAAAGGATAACCGTTAATCAGGTCATCACTAAATGGCATACCTTGATAGAAGAAACCAGTGATGGTCGTTTTTTGATCGTTTAACTTCAGGCTGCCGCCACCATAAAATTGGTTATTACGGCAAGGAAGATTGGTAGCAGATATGGGGCCCTGAGGTTCAGCAAGCCCCTTTAATTTTGGCAAACTAATAGAGCAAGTTTCAGCAACATTATAAAGAGTATACTGTTTGGCTTGCTTGCTGGTAATTATCTCTTCGTTATCTAAGTCTGGAAGCCAGCCTGCAACATCAAATGGAAGAAACTGATAGCCAGCAGGTCCCGTATTTTCCCACTCAGCTGAATAGAGTAGGTCTGGGCTGGCAGCATCAATAATACCGGTTTCAATTTCTTCGTAACGTGTGGCTGGAATGTTGAAAAGCTGTTGTTGACGATAATGAGCTTGATCTTTCAGTCGTTGCTCTTCTTCTGCAAACCACTTCTCAGTAGTGCGCTCAATACTGCCTGGTTCATTGGAGAGTTTGATAGCCCCTTGGTAAATGGCATTTTCAACTAAGGGTTGATTAAATGCTAATTTGGTAACTAGATAAATTTGAAAATGATCACTTGCAGAGAGTGCTTTCACCCTTGTCTTAGCGTTTGTAACAATTTTTTGAATTTGCCTTTTGCTAATGGTGTCATCTGTAGATACTACTACAAGTGTTGGGTTGAGTACGCTCCAGCGATTTTCAGATTGGGCCAAAATAGCGTAAACCGGTAAGTTTTCATCATTGTCAGTCACGATAGGAGGAAGCTCTACAACAAGCTGCTCTTCTTCAAACTGGTTGCGGCGGGCAATGATTGGGAAAGACTGTAGTTTACTGTTGAAAAATACAAAACCACGTTTAAAAAAACCATGAAAGGTTTCTAAGGTATTTCCTTTACCATCAACCAGCGCTACCTTACCTTTCCCGCTTAAGTAGCCGTCTTGGCAAGAAAGACTTTCGGACTGCAGTGTAATCTGTTCATCAGGACTATATCTTAAGTAAGGTAATCTTAACTGACAGTTGTCATTCGGGCGCTTTAGAGTAAAGTCTTTGCTATTAATATGCTCTATAGCTGAGGACTGGTTGCTTGCTGAAGTAGTGGACTCAGTTTCACTACTGGTTGTCTCTTCTTCACTGCTGGCATAACAGCTGAAAAAGGGCAAAAGTAACAATGTGAAGAGACAAAACTGCACGTTTTTCATTACAACAGCCTAAAAAGACATCAATTAATTCCGTGGTATCTAGAGAGGTATCCTGTAAACAAGAACACATCACTAATCAGGTAGAATTGTACGGCAAAAGCAGGGCGGGTTATTGACCCTTTTTGGTTGATCTGTGAAAGGAATCTGATTTTTCACAGGTTTCCTTAACACTACCTATTAGTAACATGCAAATTTATAGGCAAAGTAATAAATCAGAAGTAGCAAAGTGGCATTTTACCTATCCGTTATCAACAGAGAAGACCTAATACTTTGATTATAGTATGAGAAGTAGGTAAAAAATATTTTGTGAATTATTGCCGGTGCTAAAGAAGAGTGAACCGAAGTATTCAGCCAGTCTAAAATAAGGTAAATATTTAAGTCCAATCGATAATGGCTATTTACTCTGTTTTCCTTAAGTAAATACTTTGTATTAGAGGGGCTATGTATTAGAAAGGCTATATCATTTTAGAGCACCAATTGGTTTTTAAAATTCAAAAGGTGCTCTTCATTAGAAAAACTAGTTGAACCCTTTTAACTCTGCAACAAAGTCAAAAACATCGGCGCGATAGTATGACTTTGTAAACTCTACGGGTGTACCTTGGTTATTAAAAGCGGTTCGTGTAATAAAAAATATTGGCAGACCAGGCTCAATTTTAAGGTGTTGCGCAATAGTATCATTGACAGCAATGGCACGTATTCTCTGTAACCCCCTAACTGGCTCATGACCATTTTCACGCAAATAGTTATATAAAGAGCCATCCAGGGCTTTTGGGTCATCAAGCAATTGCTGGGGAACAATAGTCTCCTCATAAGCAAACGGTTCATCATCTCCAAACCGCAGCCTTACCAATTTAGAAACCATGCTACCAGGGGTAAGCCCTAACGTGAGGGCAATTTCTGGAGAAGCCATCAAGGTATCTGCTTCAAGTGTGGTAGAAGAAGGTGTTAGCCCTTTCGAGCGCATATCATCAGAAAAGTTACTGAGTACACCGTAGCTACCGTGAATCATACCTCTTACAAAGCTTCCCGCGCCTTGACGTTTGTAGATCAAACGGTCGTTTGCCAGGGCCGCCATTGCTTTCCTGACAGTAATGCGAGAAATCCCCAGGTTGGTTGCAAGGTCTCTTTCTGGCGGTAGAGCTGTTTCAGCCGGCCATTTGCCTTTTTCAACTAACTCACGAATTTGTTGATAAAGCTGCCGATACAGAGGGGTGCTATTATCTGTATTAAGTTGAATTTCCTGTAGCGATACAGTCATGGTAATTTCTCACAAGATTGTAATAAAGCGACAAAATAAAATACCAATAAGGTACCAGGGTGAAATAGGTATTTTTTTTGTTGACATTGGTAATATCTGGCAGATACTTTTAACAATATAGTATGTTAAATAAAAATAGTCTCAATTGAAGCATACCAATAGAAAATCTGCGAATAAAACTAAAGTAAGCAAAAGCAGTATAATAATAACATAAAACTAACGTCGTATATTAGTATAACTATAATAAGGGACCTTCATGAAAACTACAATTAAAGATACCCTTAGGTCATTGTTTTGCTTAGGTACCATCTTCCCCTTTACTTGCACAGCAGCCACCACATTAACAATTGAGAGCTGGCGGTCAGATGATCGAGCCATCTGGCAGCAGCAGATTATACCTGCATTTGAAAAAAAACACCCTAATATCAAGCTTAAGTTTTCACCTACATCTCCTGCCGAATACAATGCTGCACTAAATGCACGGCTTGAGTCGGATACTGCTGGTGATTTAATCACTTGTAGGCCATTTGATACAAGCCTACGTTTATACCAGAAAGGCAAACTAGTTAAATTAGACGATGTGTCTACACTGACTAACTTTTCAACGATAGCTAAGCTGGCCTGGCAAACGGATGATGGTAAGGATACCTTTTGCATACCTATTGCGTCGGTTATTCATGGTTTTATTTATAATAAGCAGGTTTTTAATGAACTGAAACTACAAGAACCTACAACAGAAGCTGAGTTTCTTGCAACATTAGAAAAAATAAAAGCCCAAGGCGACTACATTCCGTTAGCAATGGGAACAGCAGATCAATGGGAAGCTGCCACAATGGGGTTGCAGAATATTGGACCTAACTATTGGTTGGGTGAGGCTGGCAGAAATGCGTTGATTAATGGTACTCAAAAGTTTTCAGATGCCCCCTATGTAAATGCATTAACTGCTTTAAGTAAGTGGCAGCCATATTTAGCGAAAGGCTATCAAGCTCAAACTTATTCAGATAGCCAAACACAATTTAGTTTAGGGCGAGCAGCTATTTATCCTGCAGGTTCATGGGAAATTGGTTTCTTTAGTAAAGAAGTAGACTTTGAGTTAGGTGCATTTAAACCACCAGTGCAGAGTAAAGGCGATGTTTGCTATATCAGTGATCACACTGATATAGGGATAGGGATTAATAGTAAAAGCAAACATATAAAAACAGCAAAAGTGTTTATAAACTGGTTGGGTAGTAAGGAGTTTGCAGAACTTTACTCAAATGCACTACCTGGTTTTTTTAGCTTATCAAACCACCAGATTTTGTTAAACAATCCTCTTGCTAAAACATTTATTGGCTGGAGAAATAAGTGCCGCTCAACAATTAGAAACTCTTATCAAATTTTATCGAGAGGTACGCCTAACCTCGAAACCCAGTTGTGGTCAGTAAGCGCTAATATACTTAATAAAACAGAGCAACCTAGAGAGGCAGCAAAGAAACTACAAAAAGGACTAGATAATTGGTATAAACCAAAATTAGCTAAAGCTGAAGAAAAGATGCAATAGGGAATTAGCATGTTGAGCAATCAATTAAACAAGCGTTGGCATATTCCTTTTTTTATTGCTCCTGCATTGGTTATTTATAGCTTGTTTATGATTTATCCACTGGTAGAGAGCTTAAAGCTGAGTTTCTTTCAGATAAAAAGTCAGGAAGAAATACAGTTTGTTGGCTTAGCTAACTACTTTCAGCTATTTTTTGATGCTACCTGGTCAGAACAGTTTTGGAATGCCTTTGCAAACAATGGCTATTTTTTCCTCATACATATGCTGGTGCAAAATCCTATAGGTTTAATGATAGCGGCTTTGCTGAGTATTCGTTGGTTGCCAGGACGTAGCTTTTATCGTACGGCTATTTTTTTACCAGCCTTGTTATCTTTTGTGTTAGTAGGGTTTATATGGAAACTGGTGTTAAGCCCATTATGGGGAGTGTCAGAGGGGTTGTTATCTGTTATTGGTTTAGGCAGCTGGTATGCTCCCTGGTTAGGGCTTGAGAACTCAGCGCTTACAACAATAGCATTGGTATCAGTGTGGCAATTTGTTGGTATTCCCATGATGCTAATTTATGCTGCTTTGTTAAGCATACCTGATGAAATTATTGAAGCTGCGCGTTGTGATGGCTTAAATGCTTGGACTATCTTCTGGAAGATCAAATTACCATTGATTTTACCAACATTAGGTATTGTGACCATTTTAACCTTTGTAGGTAACTTTAATGCATTCGATCTTATTTATGTTTCTCAAGGAGCCCTTGCGGGACCAGACTATTCAACAGACATCTTAGGTACCTTCTTATACCGTACTTTTTTTGGGCATCAACTGCAGTTAGGTAGCCCAGCAATGGGGGCAACTATTGCTTCAACGATGTTTTTTATTATTTTATGTGGAGTTTGTCTTTACTTGTTTTTTGTTCAGCGAAAGCTGACACGATACGAATTATAGATATAGAGTACTTTAAAAGCTACACGACTTAATTCCTTCTCTACTTGGAGGGTGTCGCACAAGAGTATTGAAAAAAAATCTAGTGTCCGATATGGAGTAACAGGATAAGGTACTAAAAACAATAGTTGGGCAGTAAGAAAAAATTATAAAAAAAGCATCCTGAATAAAGAGCTAATGTTAATGAATAAGGGTAACAAGCTTACAAGTCATTTGTCTGTTCATTTGATACTTATAACGTATACATTGATTTGTATCATGCCTTTAGTATTGGTGATTATCAATTCATTTAAAACAAAAAAGTACATTTTCACAGAGCCAATGTTATTGCCTACCCCTGAAAGTTTTTCGTTAGTGGGTTATCAAACAGTATTAGAACAAGGGGATTTCTTTGGTTATTTTTCGAATAGTATTACTGTTACTGTATTAGCATTATTCTTTGTATTACTGTTAGGCGCTATGGCGGCTTATGCGTTAGCTGAGTACAAGTTTAAAGGTAGTGCTTTACTTGGGCTTTATTTAGCTGTTGGTATAATGATCCCTATCCGTTTAGGTACTGTTGGTATTTTAGATTTTGTTGTTGATGTGGGTATAGAGAATACACTCTTTGCTTTGATTTGTGTTTATATTGCGCAAGGGTTGCCCTTATCTGTATTTATTTTGACGGAGTTTATGAGGCAACTATCGTCTGATTTAAAAGATGCTGCTCGTGTTGATGGTTTAAGTGAATATGCAATTTTTTTCCGTATAGTATTACCGTTAATCAGACCTGCTTTAGCCACTGTAGCCGTATTTACCATGATACCTATTTGGAATGATTTATGGTTTCCACTTATTTTAGCTCCTGGTGATGAAGTTAAAACGGTAACACTCGGTACCCAACAGTTTATAGGGCAGTTTGTAACAAATTGGAATGCGGTTTTATCTGCGTTGAGCTTAGCATTGGTGCCAGTACTGATACTGTATATTATTTTTTCAAAGCAGTTAATTAGGGGAATAACTTCGGGAGCAGTAAAGTAAAATAGTTTCACCCCAGTCCTCTTCTAGAGGGAGAGGGGGATAAATAAAGGTTAAATAATGTCTACTATTCGGCTGAAAAATATTAGTAAAGCTTACAACCGTATTTCTGTAATGGACAATATTGAGCTTACCATTGATGAAGGCGAATTTGTTGCTTTTGTTGGGCCTTCAGGCTGTGGTAAGTCTACCTTATTAAGAATGATTGCGGGCTTAGAGCAACAGACTACAGGCAGCATTCTTATTGATAATAAAGATGTCAGTCATTTGCCACCAGCTAAACGAGGCATCGGTATGGTATTTCAAACCTATGCGCTATATCCTCACTTAACCGTTTTTAATAATATGGCGCTTGCATTAAAGCAAGCAAAATTAAGTAAGCTTGATATACAACAACGAGTTGATGATGCTGCTAAAGTATTAAGGCTGGAGCAATATTTAAAACGAAAACCTGCAGAGCTGTCTGGCGGTCAGCGGCAACGAGTGGCTATTGGGCGGGCAATGGTGCGAAAACCAAAAGTGTTTTTATTAGATGAGCCACTTTCTAATTTGGATGCTGCACTACGTACTGAAGTGCGACTGGAGCTTGCAAAACTTCATCGTCAGCTATCATCAACGATGATTTATGTTACCCATGATCAGGTAGAGGCGATGACCCTTGCTGATCGAATTGTAGTGCTAAATGAAGGAAAAATAGAGCAAGTAGGCGATCCACTTACTTTATATCATCACCCTGACAATCAGTTTGTTGCAGAATTTATTGGTTCGCCGAAAATAAATTTATTACCCGCTGAGCTATCGACTAGCGGTCAGCAAATAACACTTTCATCAGGTTTATTCAAATCGATAAATTGGCCTTGGCAACCAAATACAACAGCAACAAAAGTAAAATTAGGAATCAGACCGGAGGATATAGAAGTGACAACCGACCATAACAACGCTGCGATGGTTGGAAAGATAATCATGAAAGAGTCACTTGGGAGTGATAGTTATATTTATGTTAGTTTATCTCATGATTATAATATGGTTGTGCGAGTGACTGCTGATCAGCCTTGTTTTGTAGGTCAGTCTATAGGGTTAATTTTAAATTTATCGCGTTCTCATTTGTTTGCTGAAAATGGACGCTCATTAAAAACGCCAGCGCAAGAACAGCTCAAACAGACCATTTCCGTTAAAAAAGGCATAGCAGCAAAGGATGAACCTGCTCAAATTGCTTGAAAGAAAAAATATTTAGCCAATAATATTTTCCTGATGGACCGCTAATGGAAGTCATAATTCTACCAACAGCTAAACAGGTGGCCTGTTATGGGGCTGATGTATGCGAATCATTAATTAAAACAAAACCTGCAGCTGTATTGGGTTTGGCAACAGGAAGTACGCCACTTGCCTTATATAAAGAGTTGATTAAATACTATCAGCAGCAACACATATCATTTTCTCAAATAACAACATTCAATTTAGATGAGTATGTTGGGGTTTCGGCCAGCCATAGCCAAAGCTATCATTACTATATGAAGACCCAGTTATTTGATTTTATCGATATTGACCCTGGCAATACTCATATTCCCCATGGCGATGCAGTTGATGTGCAGCAAGAAGCAATCCGCTATGAACAACTGATCCATGAAAAAGGGGGGATTGATTTACAGTTGCTAGGTATTGGCCGAAATGGTCATATTGGTTTTAATGAACCGACATCCAGCTTAAACTCCATTACTCGAGTGAAAGCACTTACCAATGCTACCAAAGCAGATAACCAACGTTTTTTTGGCTTAGGGGAATATCAGCCAACCCATGCCATTACCATGGGCATTAAAACCATTATGCAAGCCAGGCAAGTATTGTTGTTAGCGACTGGAACTAATAAGGCACAAGCTGTGAAAGCTATGATTGAGGGGCCTGTGTGCGCAATGTGTCCTGCATCTTGTTTGCAGCTACACCAATATGCGACCATTGTTTTAGATCAACAAGCTGCTAGTGAACTCATAATGCAAGACTATTACCAATTTGCTAAACAGGCCTGTGATACCCTTTTCACTCAATCAGGAGAGGGTTGCACAAAAAGTTATGGGTGAATATGCCTTAATATCTCCTCAATTATTTGATGGTGAACAATGGTATGAAGATTATGCGCTCTGGATAGCGGATACCAAAATAAAAGCTGTATTGCCTATCGCTAAACTGCCCACTGAACTAGCTCGCTTTACTTATGAAGGGATTATGGCACCAGGGTTTGTTGACTTGCAAGTGAATGGTGGTGGTGGGGTACTATTTAATAATGAGCCCACCCTGGAGGCTTTAGAGAAAATGATGGTAGCGCACTGCCAGCATGGCACTACCATGATGCTCCCCACATTAATTACAGCTCCTTGGGAGTTAATGAAAGAGGCCGTCGCCGTAGTCAATGAAGCGATTACACTCAATATGCCGGGTATCCTAGGCATTCACTTAGAAGGGCCATTTCTAAACCCCCAACGAAAAGGTGCGCATCAACCTGGTTTAATGTGTCAATTAGCTACAGGTGTTGTCAGTCAGCTACCAAAATTAACCCGTGGTACTATGTTAATGACATTGGCCCCTGAACTGACTGATGAATTGGTTATTAAGCAGTTGATTACTGAAGGGTTTATTTTGTTTGCTGGGCACTCTAATGCAACAGAGCAACAAGCAAATGCGGGTTTTAATGCAGGCATAACGGGTGTTACCCATCTTTATAATGCCATGTCGCCTATGACAACTCGAGAGCCTGGTTTGGTGGGTGCCGCATTAACCAATGATCAGGTATGGGTGGATATTATTGCTGATGGTTATCATATTCACCCTGCCAACATGCAGTTGGCCATTAAGTGCAAGCCGCCCGGTAAAGTATTTTTAGTGACGGATGCAATGGCGACCGTAGGTGCTGAAGATTATCATTGGTTTATGTTGGACGGTGAGCGAATTGAAGTCAGCGATGGGCGTTGTGTAAACCAACAAGGAGTCTTAGCTGGAGCTCACTTGGGTATGAATCAGGCTGTAAAGAATATACTTCAGATGACAGACTTACCGTTGGATGAGGCGTTGCGGATGGCTTCTTTCTATCCAGCAGCCGCTATTAAACAAGAAAAGCAATTAGGTAAATTAAAGCCTGGCTTTCGTGCTTGCGTGACAGTGCTTGATAAAGCAGTAGATGTATTAGCTACGGTGAGTGATGGGGTGATCTTTCCAAGCACGGCGAAATAAATGAATATATGATTTTTTGATGGAATATTAATTAATGCACTACGGGTTTGATATTGGTGGTACCAAAATAAGTTTTGCGGTATTTGATCAACAATTTCATCAAATTGCTTATCAGCGTTTAGCTACACCAGACAGGTTTGCTGATTTGTTGGGTTTAATTGAAAACCTGGTTAGTCAGCACGACTCTCAATATGGTCAAAGGGGAACAGTTGGGGTTGGTGCGCCAGGTTGTACAGATGGTAAGCTTTGGTATGCCGCCAATGCCCCGGCAGTTAACCAGCAGCCATTTAAACATCAGTTGCAGTTACGACTGAAGCGACCCTTAGTGCTGACCAATGACGCTAACTGTTTTGGAATGGCGGAGGCAGTAGCAATAGCCCCTGAACATAATAAAACGATTTTTGCTGTGATTTTAGGCACTGGAGTAGGGGGAAGCCTAATTGTTAATGGCAACTTAATTGAGGGTAAGCATGGACTGACAGGTGAGTGGGGCCACCAGCCATTGCCATTACTTGGTTGCTCTGCTGCTGTTAAACAGTTTAATTTACCAGAACTAAACTGTAATTGTGGACGTATAGGGTGTATTGACACCTACATTTCAGGCTCAGGCTTACAAAATTTAACCAGTTTTTTTACCGGTCAAACGTTATCAGCAGAAGCAATCATTGCTGCTTGGCGACAGGGCGACTCAGCGGCTGCTCAGGTAATTGATTGTTATATTGAGTGTTTAGCTGCCAGCTTGGCAATGCTCATTAATTTTATCGATCCAGATACGATCATTTTAGGTGGAGGCTTATCACAAGTAGCTGAATTTTATCCCGCCGTTATTGAAAGCTGGCAAAAGTATACCTTAGTCAGTAACCCTTCCACTCAATTACAAGCAAGCCAGTTTGGAGCCGATAGTGGTGTCAGGGGCGCTGCCTATTTGGGCAGCAGGCTTGAGTCACTTGCAGTGTAATTGCTGACTGCTAAGCTGAAATTAGACTAGTGCTGCATCATTTCGCTACATACTGCACTAGCTGTCGATAGCGATTGCTTATGCCTACTATCTGTCTTACAAAAGGGGACGACAATGGAAGTCAAAAGCTACCACATTTTATTTTACGGTGGTCCAGAGGGTTATCAGACTAATCGGGCTCAAATTGCTTTATATGGTAATGATGGTAAAACCAAAGCATTTTTACGGTTTAATGATGCGGGTATGGAGTATGAAAATGATTACCAGCGTGGTGATATCATTTACATGCACTTGCCATCAGCCATGTTTGAAAACATTTTAGATGTGCTGCGTAATGAAAAGCCTGTCTACATCTATTTTGCCCAAGGCAGAGGCTTTTTATCTACTTCTAAAGAACCTATTGGTGAAGGTGAGTAACTTTATACCATTTTTTGTAGTAAATTGGTGTTGGGCACTACACTAAAAGATGCAGTACAAAATATGTTACTGCATCTTTTAGTATTTATTGTTGTGTTATTGGCTGGTGCACGCTTCAACAGCCAATAGTTAGCTGTAACCTTGTAACTAGCTGTAATCTTAAAGTGTGTAACCAGGTAGTGATAGGAGCACAATGACAGCATTTGTTGAGGAACAATGGCGGCGCATTGAAAGCTGGTTTAAACAAAATGAACCTGCTTTTTTAGCAAGCCTGGGTGAAGGGGCCAGTAATGCGGCAATTAATGAGCTGGAGTCAGTCATTGGCTTGAAATTGCCAGAAGACTATAAAGTTTTTTTAGCCATTCACGATGGTGAAGGTAGCTTAAGTTGTGATCCTGGCTCGATAGAGGCGAAGCAAGAAGATGAGGTGCCATTAGTCTGTGGCATTATGCCATTTCATGGTGATTTATTACCCACAGAAGAAATAGTCGCTTATCGCAATCAATTGATCGTTTGTGTTGAAGACTTGGAAGATGACCAGGCTTTGCAACAATTGGCTGAACAATGCCCAGAAGTACAACCCGTATTTTATGACTCTAATTGGATTCCCATTGCTGCTGATCCAGGTCTCTATGAAGTGTTTATTGACCTAAACCCAACCACAACAGGTAAACCTGGACAAGTGTTTATCGACAGTAAAGAGCCTCTATGTCGTGAGTTATTGGCCGGTTCATTTAGTGAATTATTAAAAAAATACGCTGATGGCTTAGAGCAGGGACTATATCAGGTTGTTAAAGAAGATGATATTTTAAGCGTGGTAAAAAAACATAAATAACTCACGCTTATGCCTAATCTGTATGGTTAGTCAGAGCTGTAGAAATTGACTTCAAGGGGCGCTGTGGTGACTGAAAAAGCATCTCATTCTACTACTTGGATTAACCAATTACTTGAGCGCCAACAAATTGATTTAAGTCATTCCATTGATTCCAATATCCCTCTATGGCCTGGTGATCCTAAGATTGAGTTTAGCCAGGTGGCTGACTACTTAGCAGAAGGCTATTTTTTACGAAGCTTTACCATGGGTGAGCACAGTGGAACGCATGTAAACTCAGCACTGAGTTTTACTAAACAAGCAGCAGATATAGCGTCAATGAACCGCAGTCATTGGTTAGTATCAGCAGTTTGTATTGATATCAGTGAATCAGTAAAACTAGAGGAAACATATCAACTAACCGTTGGCGATATTTTACGCTGGGAACAGCACCATCGCCCTATTAGTGAAGGGGAGATTGTATTGGTTTTGACGGGCTGGTCGGAGTATTGGCTGGACCCCGAAAAATACTTTAATGTTGTTGAAGAAATTGCTCAGTTTCCCAGCATTTCACAGCAAGCCGCCGAATTTTTAATCCATCAGCGAAATATAGCGGGCATAGGAATTGACACCCATGGGCTAGATTCTCCTCATGATAACCACTTTGGTATTAATCAAGCCTTGCTATCTAATCAAAAGCTTGCTGTAGAAAACCTGACCAACCTAAATCAATTACCCGCTACTGATATTATGCTGATGATTGGATTATTAAAATTAGTGGGTGGTAGTGGTAGCCCAGTTGCCGTAACGGCGATATTTTGAACGATCTGCACCTTTAAATTAAAAAAATTATACGACTGCTTGATTATGGATTTGTTTTTAGTTATTTATGTGATGCCAATAACAACTGGCAACTCTATAACGTAAAATTTTTGAAATAAGGACGCTTTAATTATATCCAATGCACGGAGGGTTATATCCAACATATTGGGTGTGTTCTAGTAGTCTATGTACCACTTGCCAAGTGGTATAGCCAAAGTGAATTTTTTTAGGGGCGACCATCGAGCGGTGAAAATAAGCTCTAAAAATTATTCGAGAAGGGTATATTGTAGGGGGAGCAGATGATAGCGGTAGCAGCAGAGTGGAATATTCAACTTTGGGTGAATTGTCCAGAATGTAAAACGCGTTTCGATTTTGTTGATACTGAAGAGTATCAAAATTTGGATCAAGATGAATTAATTCCTGCAACCAATCAATCAGATCTAAAAATAAAATCAAATTGCCCAAGATGCGATCACGATCTTTGTATTAGTGAAACGGTGTATTTTTAAGTGTTATAAGCTTCACTTCAATAGTGAAGCTTTTTTATAACAGACAATATCTACTGAAAGCTGTATAGGCATTTTGTTGAGTATTATACCTATCATGAATCATTTTTAGGTTTCAAAATAAAATGCTTAATTAGTTGAGTCAAACGTAGGATATTCAAAATGATATTTCTTTAGTAGCTGTCGATATTCGGCAGTTTTCTTATATTCAACCAGCGCCTCTGTAAATGTTGTAGCTAACTCATAGGCGTCATTTCTTGCTCGTGAAAATGCCATATATACAGGAGAGTCAGCCAATGTTGGCGTTAAAAACTCAATTTGATCAAGAATTTGCATTTTCTTTGCGTGATAGATAATAGTTTGCTTGGTGCCTAACGCAATATCAAACCTGCCTGCTAACAGCATTTTAATCTGCTCCTGCTCACTCACCGCATGTTGTTTATTCAAATAGTCGGCAGTGTCATAGGCTTTGCCAAATGAATAACCAATTACACCACCAAAACGATAATTTTGCAGCTGTTTTAAATCTTTTTGATAGCTTATTTTATTACCCTTTTTAATAAACATCCACGCGGATTCAAATACATGGGGAACACCTGTGTAGATTGCCGCTTTGGCCCTGTCGGGCGTATTGAAAAATTGACAAACCATGTCAGCTTTTCCTGTTTGTAGATATAATACTACACGTCCAAAAGGATAGCGTTTATATACCAACTTATGGCCTAACTGTTTAGCAAGAACCTGGGCGACTTCAGCAGAAATACCACGTATGCTGTTTTGGTCGTCTTGAAAATAATAGGGCGGGTAATCAACCATTCCCAGTGCCAATTTTAACTCTTTTGCTACAGTATTAAAACTGACTATTAAAAAACATAAAAATAATATGTGTGGGTTCATAATAACTAAAGAATAAAACGCTTATGCCAGTGATTAGTGAAGCTAGCCGTAGAATTGGCTCTTGTATTGAGTATAGGCGCTAATAATAGTGAATTGTTAATTAGCTGTTATTAGCTGTAGGGTAGCTATAAGACAAAAAGATATTAGCTATTGTTAATGAGAGACTTTTATTAATGCTTTGTTAAATAAATAAAAATTATACGAGTGCTAAATGCTAACTTGACTCATGGGCCACTGTTATTTGTAAAGCATACTATAGTGAAAGCTGGTTAATAACAATATGCTTTCTTGAAAAATGGAATGAGAGGTGGCTAACATGAGTGTTTTTGGCAAACTGAAGTCAGCAATTAATATGGTGACAGGGGGGGCTGCGGAGGTATCAGCAGAATATGAAGAGCCAAAGATTAGTGAACCTTTTAACGTTATTATTCGTGCTACCACCAAAAGTGAACAGGTAAAAATTGATAAAGTTTACTTAAAAATAAGAGGCATTGAGGAAGTAGAAGTTAATGTTACTTATACGGAAACTGACCATATAGGTGAAACCCGTTCAGTCACTGACTGTGAACATAGGTCGCATATAACCTACGAAGATGAATACATAGTGAGTGAGAAGCAAATTTTAGCCGCTGATACAGAGCATGAGTGGGTGCAGGCAGTGAGCTTTCCTGAAGGTTGTAGGCCTTGTTATTGTGGACATAATGCAATCCACCGGTATGAAATATTTGCAGGACTAGATTGCTTTGGTAATGACCCAGACTCCGGTTGGATTCAACTACCTTATTTTTGTTGAAACACCAATTGACCTCAAAAAATAAATAATTCAAAAGGCTGTGTGGGTTTGTTTTTGTAGCCAAAGCAAATGTTTTTTTAGGGGGATAGCTTACTACTTTAAAGCTAGCCTCCTAAAAAATATTTGCAGGATTATCCTGGTCAGTGTTTCAATATTACTAGCCAAACAATATTGATTACGCTGCCATGTCTAAGAAGTCTACGCCTAAGCTTATTCAGCTAGTTGAACAAGTAACTGCCTGTCGACGCTGTGAGGAGGAGTTGCCCTTAGGGCCTAATCCGGTACTAAGGGTAAGTGAAACTGCCAGGCTGCTGATAATTGGCCAAGCACCAGGCACTAAAGTCCATAATACGTCAATTCCCTGGAATGATCCTAGTGGTGATCGATTGCGGAGCTGGTTAACGATGGATCGAGACACCTTTTATGATGTAGAAAAAATAGCCATCATGCCAATGGGGTTTTGTTACCCAGGAAAGGGAAAAAGTGGTGATTTACCACCCAGGCCTGAATGCGCACCAACCTGGCATCATCAATTATTACAGCTAATGCCAGAGATTCGGCTAACCCTATTAATTGGCCAATACGCCCAGCAATATTATTTACAGGATAACTATAAAACCCTAACAGAGCGGGTAAAAAACTGGCAGCAATGTTTACCCAGCCTGTTTCCATTACCTCATCCCTCGCCCAGAAATACTTTGTGGCTAAGGAAAAACCCGTGGTTTGAGGAAAAGGTAGTACCCAGTTTACGTGAGCAAGTGCAAAAGGTTTTTTGCAGCTAAAAAGTTATTGTGAGGTAACGGACTTACCCCATTAGAGCGATCTTTAACTACACTTCTAGTGAGGTGGTTTTCAAAGCCACTTCCTCGTAATCTGGCTATAGTTTTCCGGACACACGAACACGGGTAATATTAGGCCCCACTAAGAGGTGTGTCCAAATGTCTGAAAAGAAGTCTAAAAACTATACAGCTGAGTTTAAAGAATCAGCTGTCAAGCTAGTAGTTGAATCAGATCAGCTGGTTGCTCAAACAGCCAGAGAATTAGAAGTCATACATACCTGGATTGATAAATATCATCGCTCTAAGCAGGATAACAAAGCTGCTAAAAACGAAGAACATTTATATGATGAGGTAAAAAGGCTGCGTAAAGAGAATGCTCGACTGAAAGAAGAGCGAGCTATATTAAAAAACTGCCCACATAGTCTGCTTTTTCCCATCTGAATAGAAACACGAGGCGGGTATACTACAATTGTCCGGAAAGTGGTCGTCTGCCTTTTGGAGATTTTTATCCCGTCAAAAAACCTGACCCAGGGGGATCTGCGGACCCAATGTTGGTGGCAATTAAGACCCCGTGTAGGAAAGTGATTTAATCCGAGCCCCCATCCGGCACTTATAAATTAAGTGAGGTGTTTATGAGTAAAAAATCAAAACATGCTCAATCATTGCCGGTTTTGAATTCTAATGCAGCGGGCATTGATATTGGCGCCAGTTTTCATGTTCTTGCACTTCCTCCTGACAGAAGCCGTGAGTCCGTACGTACTTTTAAAGCGTTCACCCATGACATCCAGAACATGGCCAACTGGTTACTAGAGCATGGCATTACAACTGCTGCCATGGAGTCTACAGGCGTTTACTGGGTACCAGTTTACGAAATATTAGAGCAGCATGGTATTGATGTCATTTTATCAAATGCACGCGATACCCGCTCTGTTCCTGGGCGCAAAACCGACGTTAATGATGCTCAGTGGATCCTGAGGTTACATGCTTGTGGGCTTTTAAAAGCTAGCTTTCGCCCTGAAAAATTAATTGTTGAACTGCGTACTTATTTGCGAGTTCGAGAACGACTGCTGGATTATGCGGCGGCACATATTCAGAGATACCCGTTGTAAATCCAGTAAAGAGACTATTCACTCGATTCCGAAGTTTTTTTAGGTTGACATAACTGCTAATTTATTTATGCAGCCGCTCTGTATTTTAATGAGTCAGTGGGCTCTTGTTTGCCCAAATCTAAACCCGCTAAATGCTTTTTCGAGCGGCGCTCAGGAAGCACACTGATTATTGCAGCGGTAAAGGCTTTCAGTTGCTGTTTTGGTTCATCAGCCGTGACAACTGCTTCTACAGTTTTTATTAGGGCTTCTGTTTTGATTCGCTCAGTCAAACAGCCAACAGGAAGCCCGGGCTGCTTATTTTCAAGGCGGACGGATTGCTCTGGATGTAGCAGTAACATATGGTCGTACAGCAGGCTCATGATCACGCCTCGCGTTGATCCTTCTTCGCCTTGTTGTTTGGCCAATCGGTTCCAGCCAGCATGTTGCTTCCAGTCCTCAATGAAAACCTCAACTAACCATCTCAATGTATAAACCCTAGCAATATCACCATGCCGCCAGGACATGTCGGATGCCACTAGATATCGATAATTTTTTTCTCCCTCATATTTCAAAGCAACCACAAACCGCTTTTTACCATGGGCTTTCACATAAACCCGAGCCGCCAGCATGGTGATTGACTGTGTTTTTTGGCCTCGGATAATTAACTTGGTATCGACGCCTGTTTGGCGTGCAAAGTAATGTGTAAGTCGTACTTTTTTTCCTTGGGAAAGGATTAGTTGATTGGAGCGTAATTGACTCACCACTTGAGCACCACCCGTCGCAATGGAAGCCTTATCCATGAATTCTGCTGTGCTATACAGTGCATCAGCAATGACCGCATTAATCTTTATATCAGAAAATGACAATGAAAATGCTTCAACCATCTCAAGTGCTAAAGCTTGTTTGGTCGGATAATCTGGGTTGGGCTTAGGTTTTTTGGGTCTTTCTTTTCCAGGAATACCCAGCCTCTTTAGGGCTTTATTTTTCTGACGCCAAGCACTTAACGCTGGATCAGGTGTATAAAAGCGAAAAGCAATCGGTAAGGTAGCTACAGGTGTCACCAGTAGCATAAACACTAGCTCTTGCCCTTGAACATAGCCGCCGGATTTTTTATGTTTTATTTTATGCACACCTTTAATACGTCGTGTTCTCTTGGAGCGGACTTTATCACTATCGTCAAAAATGAGTACTCCTCTCGTAATATGATAGTGATTGAGTACTTGTCGGACACTGGCTTGCAACAACAATGACCAGGCAATTTTACTATGGTAAAACATCCAACGTAATTGGTCCTGCTTGAATGCTCCTAAGCTACACCGCTCAAAAACAGCCCAGCAAAATACACCAGTGACACCAATTCCCATCAGCATAATAGTTAACCAGCGACACTGGATACGACTTAATCCAGGAGATTGAAAAGAAACAGTCAAGGTGTCGTTTAGAGTTTGAACAAACTTTATCACATGGGGAATAGGGGTAATCAACACAAGTCGTCATCAAGTCGCTATTGAAATACAAGCGCGATATACTACACCATCACTGGTCTGCAGGTGTCGTGTTGATCGTTCTTTGCTAGGCGAAGAAATGGAGCAATACCTGTAGTCCAGTCTTCTGAATCTCTCTCATCGTGCTAGTCAAGCATTAAAAACTTCGGAATCGAGTATTCAGGCAGCTCTCGAAGGTAACTATCAATCAGAACATATTTTTGCCCTGAGGCAAGCGCTCATTATGTACGATGCTTATCAACAGCAGGTACATGAGTGTGATGTTGAAATTGAAGGGGTATTGCGTCGTTTATCAATCAATAAGAAAAAACCTGATGCCCCCATACCTAAACCCAAGCATCGGACTAAACAACCCAATCAGCTTAATTTTAATGTTCGTGAGAGCCTGTATCATCTTGTTGGGACTGATCTTACGCAAATTCATGGCCTTGGTCCTTACCTTTCGCTACGCCTAATATCTGAGTGTGGGATAAATATGAGCAAATGGCCTACCGCTAAACATTTTACTTCTTGGTTAACACTCTGTCCGGGCTCGAAAATCAGCGGTGGAAAAATATTATCTGCCCACTCACGGAAAAGTAATAACCGGGTTGTCGCTCACTTAAGGTTAGCTGCAACAACAGTCGGACGCTCGAATACTGACAATACCGCATTAGGCGCTTTCTATCGAAGACTTTCAGCACGGATTGGTAAAGCGAAAGCGGTCACTGCAACAGCACGCAAAATTGCCATTTTTTTTATAATGCCATGAGATATGGCATGCAGTATCAGGATCCAGGAGCTGACTCGTATGAAAAAAACTACCGTGAACGAGTCATAAAGAACTTAAAAAGAAAAGCCGAAGAATTTGGTTTGGTAACAACATGTGTTTCTTAGGAAGGCTTACCGGGTGGGATTTTGTGTGTGCTTGGTGACCAAATTCACACGAAAAATGCGCTCAACCAATAACCAGCTAGAGTAAAAACTTGTATTTACATGCAAGAAAAGAATAGAGACTAGAGTTATCTCCGAAAGCAAAAAGCTTAAGCTTTTCACTTCCAGAATATTACGTTATAAAGGTATTAATACCTTCTACGCTGAGGACGGCTGTTTGATTTTGGTTGTGCTTGATTAACTTTGATCGCTCGGCCTTGCAAAGAGCTTCCGTTCAATCCTTTAATGGCTGCATCCGCTTCAGAGTTATTCTCCATTTCAACAAAACCAAACCCTTTAGACTGACCTGAGTCGCGATCAGTAATAAGGTCCACACTTGCTACAGTACCATAAGCTGAAAAGGCTTCTCTTAAATCATCGGCTGTTACAGAGTATGACAGGTTGCCAACGTACATTTTCATAGATGTCTCACTTTTTAACGTGTGTTGATAGAAAGTACTCTACCAGCAACCAACCACACAAATTGCCTGATAGAGAATATCTATTGTAGACTGGTTCATGGAACAACAAAGTATTGCAGCTGAATGACTTAGGGTAAGAGAAGCTAGCGGTATATTAGCTAGTTCGTATCAAGACAAGAGTCGCAAATGAACATAGTCAAAGATCAAGAGTAACAGGTTTTAACTAGAATAGCTTTCATTGAATTCACCCAACTTTCATATATGGCAGCAAACTCATCAAAGTTTACAATAACTGCCTTAAAAACACCAGATTATTAAAACAAATATAAATCTAAATAAATATTACAGCTTACGAAACACAAACCAATAAAAAACCTTTATATTTCTCAATATTTACTAAGAATAGCTACAAAATACATTCCCTATTATTTAATAATATTCAGATACCTACCCAATTTTATTCTATAAAAAAATCTGAACTTAGCATATCCCCAGAAAAAACTCTTCATATTGGCTCTATATGGATTCCTGGGGGAGTTATACTAATAACTCCACTAAGTCATTAAGCAAACTTTTCCCACGACGTCTTACGTTACAATACTGTAGACAGTTTTTGGTCTTAAAATGGTAGGATTGAACCAAAAATAGAAACTGTGAGAATGCGGTTGTCGAAATCGAATTGTCACAGGAATCTATCTTTGGAAAGCATAGTAGAAACGGTTTTACGCTCAATGTCCAATGTTAATAAACCTCAACGAATATTTATTGTTGCTTTATTGACGACGCTGGTAGTCTTTCAAGGCAAAGCGACCTTTAGAAACATGAGTCGTTATAGCCAAATGAATGAAAAGCGTTTTAGCCGCTGGTATAAGCGTCAGTTTGATTTTACCCAGTTTAATAGGGGTGCATTAACTCTTACTCTCCCTGATAATGAACGTATAGCTGCTATTGATGCTAGCTTTATTAGTAAGTCAGGAAAGAAGACTGAGGGCTTAGGCTACTTTACTTTTATAATGGTTCAACGAGTCAATCCCAGCAGGGCTTAGAAGCTTCACTTCTCGCGTTGGTTGATCTTAAATTGAATACAGCTTTTACTTACGATGTGCGTCAAACCATCGATCAACAAAATAAAACACGTGTTGAAGTCTATGCAGAACAAGTAGTGGAGTTGGCTCCCCAGCTTCTAGAACAAGGCATTCAGTATTTAGTCGCCGATGCTTACTATAGTAAAGAAAAATTTTTCACTCCTGTGGTTAAAGCGAAATTAAAACTTGTTGGCAAACTCAGAATTGACGCTGATTTACAGTGGTTTTATGAAGGTGCATACAGCGGGTTTGGACGTCCCAAAAAATATGATGGAAAGGTTTATTTTAAACAAGAACTGCATCGTTTTGATCAAGAGGGCTGCTTACAAGATGGCGTAGAAGTCTACACAAAAAAGGTTTATTCAAAGAAATTCAAGCGGGCTATTAAAGTCGTGATGTTGAGGCAAGTCCAAGATACTCAAGCCAGTAGAGTATTACTTTATTCGACTGATACAGAACTGGATGCAATGACAATCATTAACTATTATAAAGCACACTTTCAAATTGAATTTCTATTCCGAGATGCTAAGCAGCACACAGGATTAACCCATTGTCAATCACGTAAAAAAGAAGCCATCCATACACATTTAAATGCTTCATTGTCAGCACTAAATTTATTGAAACTAGAAGATCAGCAGTTAAAAGGAAACAATAATGAAACGGTTATTTCAATTGCCTCCTGGAAACGTAAAAAATTTAATCAACATTTAATGAAAAAACTTTTTGATGAGTTAGGTCTGAGCATAAGTACACAAAAAGTCGCTCAGGTATATGAACGGATGAGCGACTATGGGGCTATTGCTGCTTAAAAGTGTCTACAGTATTGAATATGAGAATTTTAATAAAGCCAGTGAACAGGGTAATAATGGGGCTAAGTTTGCGTCTATAGCTAAAATAGGAGGTAATGCAGCTTTAGTGTTTCTATCTGGTCGCCAAATGCACATTATAAGACAGGCTGTTGTAGAGGTCATTACAAAACCCAATGTCAGCTGGTGCATGGCCCTGGCAAGTCGTGCAACAGTTTTAGCCAGACTAAACTTATGGATGATTGTTGCCACAGCAATTGTAATTATAGGAGGATTAGCCTATGAAATGCTGAATCCAAGTAAACTAATATTATGGGTTAAACATTCTATTTGGGGTATAGACAATCGAAGCTGGGACTTTCCTACTACTCAACAAAAACTAGCTGAAGTTGTGTTAAGACCAAGGCTTGAAGTCAAGGCTGGTATTCAGCATATATCACAAGCAACAGGCCAATTTAGTTATAAAACCACTCAGACCTACTTAAAACATTGTCTAAGTTGCTTTGGAATAACACCAAGCCGTTTTGCTCAAGTTTTACAAATCCATCAATATCACCCTTTAGCACTATGTATTATCGTGTTGGTTGATGGAAAATGGATAAATAAAACAGATGAAATATTAGAGACTGCAGATTTTACTGTATTGGAACAAGGGTTAAGAATTGACTATGATTGGCCAACGTACTTAGTGAAAAAAATATCACGAACAGAGTGGACTATTGCTGTTACACCAGATATAGCAGTAGAGCCGTTGGATAAAGCTTACCAATTTATCCGTTATAGCACCCAAGGTACCACAGTCACAGAAATGGAAGAAAATGATCGATTAACGACACAAGGACAATATCCTCTTATTGCTATATCCGATGACTATATAACAATGGGGCAAACTAATGATTAACCGCTCAGAAATGTCTGGTGGTACGACCTTTAAAGATAGGCTAAATCAGCTAATAATTCTATCTCCCTTGCCAGTTAATACCAATAATAAAGCAATTGATACCTCTGGATTTATTAAGAAAAAAGATTCCTCCAATATTGATATTGGAGGTGCAAGTTTTCGTTATGCTCTTGAAATCTTTGGAATGGCTATTTCAATAACTTGGGCTTTCGCTGTCGTAGCAATTTTAATTATGTATATGACAAATACTTCATCTAATATAAATTATCTCCTTTATTTTGCTATTTTTTTATTTACAATATCGTTGCCTTTATTTTTTATTATTCCAATCACTTGGAACGCTCATCGGAAACTAATTAAAAGCCCTTACCTACGCTTTAACCGTCAACGCCGAGAAGTCGCTTTGCCTTTTGGTGAGAGTGACACTCGTTTTACTATTATTCCTTGGGAACACATTTATGCTTGGGTGGGTACTTCACGCACTTTAACGGATGAAATGACCCATGTTCAGTCCAGTCTCACTATTACTATGGCCAGTCGAAGTGATCCTCAAGGGTTTACTGGCCGTTATGAAATCATGTGTGGTGATGAACTGAACTGCATTATGCAGTGGGAATGTATCCGTTGCTTTATGGAAGATGGGCCAGATGCTTGTCCTGACCCCAGTAATCTAGATACATTAGAGGAATACATTGATAGCCGTAGACGCTGGAAAGAGAAGAAAGTCTTAGAAGGGTGGGAATATTGGAAACAACGCATTAGCGATTGGTTACATTGGTCTTACTTTGCCCATTGGTTTAGTGACTGGCAGCAAACTAAACTACAAGATGTTATACCAGCGGAAATTAAGCAATGGTCGCAGCCCATCCCAGAAGAACAGAGGGCTAAACCTTCAGCTGAGTTAGTTGAGGCCAATACTACAGTAGAAGTCTATTATCAGCAGGGGTGTCAATGCCAACTTAAAAAGTCCGCTGTTTGCCAATTTAAAATGTCCGGTTTTTAGCACCATTATGATGCCTCTTCTTTTGATTTAGTCGCATTTGTTACTTTTGTTAATATGCCTGCTTTACGTTTATCTTTCAGTCGATAGCTTTCTCCTTTAATATTGATTGTCGTTGAGTGATGAAGAAGCCGATCTAAAATGGCTGTTGCAATCACTTGATCACCTAGCACATCACCCCAGTCAATAAAGCTTTTATTTGACGTCAGGATGATACTGGCTTTTTCATAGCGTCTGGCAATTAAGCGAAACAGCAAGCTCGCTTCTTGATGAGTTAATGGTAAATAGCCAATTTCATCCAGCACGAGTACCCGAGGGTAAATTAATTGTTGTAACTGACGATCCAGCCTATTTTCTAATTCCGCTTTTTTGAGTTTTGTCATTAATTGTTCAAAGCTAAGAAATAACACACGCTGGCCTGCTTCAGCCGCTTTAACCGCTAAGGCAATGGCTAAATGGGTTTTACCAACACCGGGAGGACCAAGTAGGACGACATTTTCAGCCTGCTCAATAAAACGAAGTGAGGTTAATTGACGAATCACTTTTTTATCTATGCTGGGCTGAAAACTAAAATCAAATTGCTCTAATGACTTAACCCATGGTAATCGGGCCTGCGTGAGCCGTCCTTCTAGCCCTTTTTGATAACGGCCTGCCCATTCCACTTCCAATGCTTCGGTTAAAAACTCCTGTAAATTAAGGCTTTGTTGTGTGGCTTGTTCACAGACACTATCAAGCTGTAGGGGTAAATATTCAAACCGGAGTCGTTCAAATAGTTGGCAGAGGTTCATCGATCACCTCCTGATAAATGGCTAAACTACGTTGCTCTACGGTACATTGAGCCCAGAGAGCACGATGATGATCTGCTTGTGTTTGCCATCCTTGCTGTATCGGCTGCAGTAAATGCCTCGTCAGAAGTTGATGATTTTCTCCATCATAAATACGTAACTCACCGTCTAAGCTAATACGAATGATGACTTGTTTACCCACTTCAGAGTCCGGCACGCTATAGCGATTACCCGATACATCAATGTAGCCATCCCAATTGACCAAGCGACTTTCACGGTAACTGGTGTCATAACGTTGCATAGGAAGGGGAATTAACGCCGTTTGCTCTTGGTGAAACCGTTCCATCACGGGCGCTTTGTAGGTGCCATGAATACGCTGATCGGCTTCTGTTTGCAACCATTGTTGTGCCTGCTGATTTAAATGATCCAGGCTGTCAAATTGGCGATAACGCTGGAAAAAGTGGTGCTTAATATACCCCACCATCCGTTCATCCTTGCCTTTGGTTTGCGGGCGCCTTGGACGACAGGCTTTTGGCATAAAATCATAGTGACTGGCCATATCCAAAAAGCGTGGGTTAAAACGGACATGACCACCTGGGCTATGGGCTAATACTAAGGCTTTTTGATTATCAACAAGCACTTCCTGTGGAATGCCACCAAACCATTGGAAGCTGAGAATCAGGCTTTCTAGTGTATGCTCCGCATCCATACACTCTGTTGCCCAAAAATAAAAACGACGGGAGTAACCTAAAGTGTTAACTGAAAAATAAATTTTCTTTACTTGACCTGCAATGAGGGTCTCGATTTCTCCCCAGTCATGCTGCAACTGCTTCCCTGGTGGGGTTTCAAATCGTACCGTTGCTTTTGTTTTTCGTAATGGTCGCTTCGGTGTAATATAAGCGCGCAACAAACTGGTGCTGCCATCATAACCTAGCGCTACAATTTCACGAAAAATAACCACTGCATTCCAGACATCTTCTTGCAATAAACGATCAATCGTTGGCTTATAAGGATCGAGTTTACTGGGTTTTGGTTTGCGCGATTTTGATGGCGGCGATCCACCTTGCTGTAATACCCGCCTTACTGTTCTTTCACAACAGCCTACACGTTTAGCAATATCTTTTTGGTAAATCCCTTGGCGATGTAAGTGGATTATCATGTGATAGTCCTCCTGGCACAGCATGACCACACTCCAGTGTTGGTGATATCACTAACAGCATGGTCGATTTAATGAGAGGACATTTTATTTTGGCAATCATAGGACTTTTAGCACTGGCACTGACAGGGGGGTAAGTTTGGAGAAGTAGGCATGCCAACCTTTGGCTTAAAGAACCCTCGTAAGGTAGTGGCGAGGGACGTTATCACTAAATGATTAAACGTAAAGACTATGTTGCTGGCAGGCGTTTAAAGAAGGAAATGCAAGAAAAGTTGGTACTATCACCTTTGCCTATAGGCTCTCAAGAGCAACCTTTCGATACTGTTGGTAATCTGAATGAAAAAACTAATGTGTATTTGGATGTTGGTGGTGGCAATATTCATTCTCAGATTGAAATTGTAGCATTATTAATAACTATTTCATTTTTTTTATGCTTGTTAATGCTGTTTCTTTTGCTTTATATGGATGATTTTAGAATAGAAGATGGTTTTTTTTATGCGGCAGGTGTTTTGATGATAGGGTATTTAATATTTTCATGTTGTATTTTGTATGCTGTTTGGTCATCCCTTCGAGACTTAAAAAAATCTCCTTTTCTACGATTCAATCATCAACGCCGTGAGGTTGCTGTACCTTTTGGTAAGAAAAATAGCTTTATCATTATTCCTTGGGAATTGCTCTATGTATGGGTAGAAACAGCCACTGTGGCGAGTGACACTATGATGGCTTCTACATCCATTCTGATGTTTACCATGGCAAACCCTGATAATGAAGAAGAGTTTTGGAGTGGTTTTCAATTGGGCACAGGGGCACAGGGGGGACATGAAGCTAATTGTGTCATGTTGGGAATGTATACGTCACTTTATGGAAGAAGGACCTAAAGCTTGTCCAGAGTCGAACCAGCAAGCTAACCTGGCTGAATATATTCGTAGTCGGAAGCATTTTAAAGAAAATGTCCTTACACCCTGGGAATATAAAAAACTCAAAATGGCCGATTGGCTACAATGGCGCTACTTTGCTTATTGGCTTGAAGAATGGCAGCAAAAGCGAATGATTAAAAAAATACCACAAGAAATTCAAGCATGGTCACAGCCTATTCCTGAAGACCAGTGGGCTAAGCCATCGGAACAGTTACTTGAGGCTGAAAAAATAACCCAAGCTTATTATCAACAAGGCGGTAAATTCGGTGATAAAGACATGCCTATTTACCAACCAAAGTGACTATGTTAATAATTAGTCATTCTGAAATGGCTGCAGGTAAAAATTGGGGTTATTCGACCTGTATCATTTTAATATATTTTTTAGTGTATTTATCCACTAGCTTGTCAATAGTCCCCTCTTTTTTATATTTGACGATTTTTTGGTCAATGACGTCAATATGGTTTTCAAGGTTGTTCTTGCTCTTTTTGGATATAGCAAAATAAAACAATCCGGAATACAAGGGTTCGGGTAAAATTTCAATTTTATCTCTTATTTCCATTTCCTCTAGAGTTAAAGTTCCTACGTATTTGCTATAGGGAATGAAGTCAATTCGTCCCAAGAGGAGCTTTGTAAAGTTTTGCTTTACAGCACTCACTCTTTCTAAGTGAATGGAAGACTCATTTTTTAAAAGAAACTCATCAAATTCAGGTTTGAATTTATCGCCAATAATTGCCCCGCCTCTACGGCCTTTTAAATCATCCCATTGTTTGAAGGAAAATGCGTTACCTTTCTTGACAAAAATCACGGCGGGATTTGTTAAGAAAGGTGTTGGAATAAAAGTTAAGTATTGCTTTCTTTCTTCATTTTTATATATACCTGCTATAAGATCAATTTTTCCTACTTTTGCTGCTTCTTGTACTCGTACCCACGGCCCAACAAATTTACTTTGGGCATCATGACCTAACTCAGAAAAAATTCGTTCTGCCAATTCAGGGCCAACTCCCACAATGGTATTTTGTTTATTTTTATACATGACTGGGGGAAATTCAGGGTGTGCAGATATGATAACTTTCTTTTGAGTGCCCTCAGTAGTTGTAGTAATGAAAAATAAGTTAGCTAGAATAATGAACGACACATATAATTTCATATTCATATTCCATTTGGGGGAATACATAAGGGCATCTCTACTATATGAAGGATACTCTATTTCTTGTCAAGACATGCATGAATGAGAGCAACAGGTCTGGTTACAAATTGTAATAACCATAAAAACTCAAAGGCCCTAATTTCATTGGGCTATATGGATGTTCTCTGTGGTTTGATGAAGGACTTGGGCTAGTGGCCCATGGGTAGTATTGTTATGGACCTCTATCTCTTCTTTTAGGCAGGGTATTGGCTGATTATACTAATATAGGCTCATATTCAGTAACATGATGTTCCAGAATGTTGTAAAAAGCAGCTTCATTTTTTAGTGATTTGCCATGGCTTAAATATTGACTGATAAAATAGTCTAAGTCTTGTTGTGCTATGTGTCTGGTATGGCGAATAAAGCGAGCCAGGTCTTTGTAAAATCGCTGTTTTCTGAGTGGATTACGCTTGGCTTTTTCTAAATCAATCAGCTTTGCTGTGAAAGAAGAAGAGGATGGTACATCATTAACGAAAATATGCTTAGGGTATAAGCAGTTATGGGTGTAGCCTTTATCATGCAATGCCTTGAGTGACCTTGCTACAGCTTTTAATACAGGCTGCCAAGAAGCCAAATGCTGAGAGCGATAGCGTTGATACCATTGTTCAAGGCTGCAATAACCTTCAAGTGCCTGGGTGATTAAAATCGCCTGGATACCGTCTTTATGATGTCTCTCGCCATAGTACAGGGGAATAGCTGTAGGAATATTATGCTGTTGAAGTATTTGTAGATTACTGAATTCCCTGGAAAATGTTGGAATACCTCGGATAGGGTGTCGAATTGTTTTGGTATTGTGGTTGAATTGTTTTTTGATAAAAACGGGGTGCCGTTCACTGGCAGGTGACTGTAACTCTATTTTTGAAACACCACTCCAGCCATTTCTTCGCTGGTTTGGGGGTTCTACCCACTGTTCAGGAAACTGCCATATATCTTCAAACTCATAAAAATGATTGCTTTCAAAAATGGCTTGCCAGGTAGGATTAGTGAAAAACTCCCGTTGGGTTTGGTGAGTTTTACTACTCATATTTCCCCCGCGTATACTTTCTAGTATTACTTAGATTTTTATTATTAATAGCTAAATCATGGCTAGCTAATATATTTTCACAAATAATTTTTTATATTTATAAGAACGCTATAAACAGGTCTAAATTTTAGGAAGCGTTAAGCAATAAAGTCAAAGCTTAAGAAAGGTAACATTAAGAAATTGAATGTGTGTCTCAGATTATATGAGGACTCAATTAAAGGGCCGCTAAAAGTTACTATGTTAGACGGCCCTTAATACTGAAAGGAGTTACCTCCTTGTATGCCTTTCTGATGTGCCTTTAGTCGATTTAATACCCTTGCAGCTTATCTATATACTCCGGTAAAAACAGCGATATCGATGGAATGTAGGTGATAAGGATTAAGAAACCTAGCAACAGCATTAACCAGGGCAACGCGGCTTTGATTACCCAGCCCATACTTTGCTTGGTAATACCTGCTGTAACAAATAAATTAAGTCCTACGGGTGGGGTGAGCATACCAATTTCCATATTAACAACCATGATAATCCCCAGATGGATAGGATCAATGCCTAACTGAATAGCAATTGGGAATAAAATTGGGGCCATGATTAATAAGATGGCAGATGGCTCCATAAAGTTGCCTGCTATCAACAGCAGAATATTAACAACAATTAAAAAGCCCCAAGCAGGTAACCCCCATTCAACAATCGTTTGAGCAATTGCATGAGGAATTTGCTCGTTGGTTAATACATAAGCAAATAGCATGGCATTGGCAATAATAAATAGCAACATGACACTGACTTTTGCTGCTTCTAAAACCACCTTTTTAACTTCAACATCCACCACCGACTTAGGTAATGCTAATGCCATTTGCCAGCAATTGCGGGCGATAGCCTTTATTATGGATTCATCAGGGTTACGCCACGGGCAGTTTTTTAAAGGGCCAATATCCCGATAACCAAATACGGCAATCAAAAATGCATAAATGGCTGCAACGGCGGCTGCTTCCGTTGGGCTAGCGATACCACCATAAATGGCACCTAACACAATCACGATTAAAAACAGCCCGCCGGTTGCTTTAATAGCCGAGATGGTCAATTGTTTAAAACCTGGAAATGTTTGTGCCGGTAGCTTTTTAATTCGAGCAACAATATAGATAGCGACTAATAAAATACCGCCCATTAATAACCCAGGAATTAAACCAGCCATAAACATTTTAGCAGCAGAAACTTCTGTTGCCGCAGCATAGACTAACATAACAATAGAGGGAGGAATTAAAATGCCTAAAGTGCCTGCGTTAGCAATTACCCCGGCAGCAAATTTTTCTGGATAACCGGCTCGAACCATTCCAGCGATGACAATAGAACCAATAGCTGCAACGGTAGCGGGAGATGAGCCTGATACTGCCGCAAATAACATGCAAGCCAATACTGAGGCCATGGCCAGGCCGCCTCGGATATGGCCAATACCTGCTAATGCAAAATCGATTAATCGTCTGGCTACACCGCCAGTTGATAAAAAACCAGAAGATAAGATAAAAAATGGAATAGCCAGTAAAGTATAGTGGTGGGATGTGGACTCAAATAATTTTAAGGCAATGGTTGCCAAAGAAACATCGGAAAAAAATAAAATGGTTAACACACTGGATAAACCCAGAGCCACGGCAACGGGCATGCCAAGTAGCATGAATAAAAATAATAAAGTAAATAAGGCAACTGTTGTCATTAGTCTTTACTCCCTTCTTTAGCCAGTGACATACTTTCTTTTGCTTCGTTGGCAAACTGGAGGGTATTGGTTTCTCCTTTAATTAATTGGATAGCTGCTTGAATAAAGCGTATAGCGAGTAGAATAAAACCAATGACTAAAATGCTTGTTGCTTGCCATTTGGGAATAGGCAAGTCTTCCATTTCCAAACCGATCATTTTTAGCTTGCTGAGATAAATCCAACCACCGTAAATAAATAAACCACAGTACACCAGACAAAGGGCTATGGTGAGCAGTGCAACCAACCGTTGGTACAGCGATGGTAGGGTTTTTACAAATGCATCAACACCTATATGAGCTCCTGTTTTAACACCGTATGAAGCGCCAAATAAAACCAACCAGGCACCTAAATAAAGGGTCGCTTCTTCTGCCCAAATTAAACCCTGGTTAAAACCAAACCGCATCACTACTTCTATAAATACCAGAAGTGTCATGGATACCAGAAGCAGGCATAAAATAGCTACTTCCAGTTTATTTAGCCACTGGAAAATTTTTTTCATAATATTACTCGTGTAATTGACTGCTTAATCAGTGTGAAAACCTCTCCCTCTGAGGTTATTGCACTTAGCTAGTGGATATGGGGTAACAGGGTGTTCTGTAGCTAAGGCATGGATGCCTTTTTAGCTCTTGATAGGCCAGGACGGCATTTCAAGAGCGGCGGAAGAATATCCTGTTACTCCATATTGGACACTAAATTTACTTCCTGAACCCTTTTGCGCTCCATTCAATCCCCTTTTTCAAAGGGGAAAGCTGGATTGTGCCAAATCATATCCGCTAGCTATTTGCTACAATCAGAGAGGAAGTAAACAATTAGAGGATTATTTACCCTGATTTGCACTGATTGCTGCTTGAATTAAGTCTTTGCCTAATTCTACTTCAAACTTTTTCCAAACGGGTTTCATTGCATCAACCCATTGCTGACGTTCTTCGGGCGTTAGTGTCACTACTTGAGAGCGTTTTGAGGCGATAATGGCTTGCTTATCTTCCTGGTCTTTAGCCAGAGCAACCTGGTTGCCATAAACAATCGCTTCTTGTAGTGCTTTTTCGACTGTAGGGCGGATATCGGCAGGTAAACTTAACCAAAATTCCTTAGAGCTGAGTACCACATAGTCTAAGACCCCATGGTTTGACTCTGTAATATAAGGTTGTACTTCATAAAACTTCTTAGAGTACATGTTAGACCAGGTATTTTCCTGACCATCAATGGCTTTGGTTTGTAATAAAGTAAATACTTCAGCAAATGGTTTTTTAACGGGGTTCGCTGAGACAGCTCTAAACTGTTCGACTAAAACATCAGAAGCCATAATGCGGAATTTTTTTCCTTTGGCATCCCCAGGGACTTTCAGCGGTGAGCTAGCAGAGAGTTGTTTAAAACCATTATGTAGGTAACCCAGGCCAACTAAACCTCGTTTTTCTAGAGACTTTAATAGTTTTTTGCCTTCAGGCCCTTGTTGAAAACGATCAATAGCCGCCATATCATCAAACAGGAAAGGTAAATCAAATACCTGAACTTGCTTATTATATTTTTTTATTTTGGATAAAGCGGGAGCTGCCAGTTGTACATCACCTAATAACATAGCTTCGAGTACTTTATCGTCACCAAATAATTGGGCGTTAGGAAACACTTTGACAACAACTTTTCCAGATAAGCGTTGTTCGACTAGCTCTTTAAATTTAGTCGCCATTTTTCCTTTTGGCGTATTTTCAGCTACCACATGAGAAAACTTAATTTCAATAGGGGCTGCTAATACACTGGTTACACTCGCTAAGGTAATTGATACTGAAGCAGCGATTGTTTTTAATAATTTCATTATTTTGTCCTCGTTGCGTTTTTATATTATTTAGATTTTTTAATTATCTAAGTTATTAATCACTAACTGATATCTGGTTAATGATTGTCCTAATGGTCTACTAACAATCAGTAAGTATGAGTCAGCAAGTATGAGGCCAACTTTAATAAAAAGTAAATAGCGCTTGCTAATCAACAGGTTAAGTTATGTAAGAAGCGAGTAGAAGAGGGGGAGTCTAGTCATTAATGGGTGGGAATTCATCTATTGCTTGGTATGTAATGGGTGGGAATCCACCCATTCTACTCTTCACTTTGGGTATATAATATAAAAATTAATCATGACGGTTATTGATAGTCTTGGCGGGTTAGCCCGTATTTTTTCATTTTGTCGTATAAGGTTTTTCGTGGCAGGCCTAAACTTACCATCGTTTCTTTAATGCTACCTTGGTGTTGTTTTAATGCCTCTTCGATTAAGGCTTGCTCAAATCGTTCAACTTTTTCAGGTAAGGTTTGCCGACTTTGAATGTCTTCAATGGCCTGATTACCTGGTAGCTCTATACGCCAGTCGCTGCCTATTAGTACATAACGCTCAGCCCAGTTTCTTAGTTCCCTGACATTGCCTGGCCAGTCATGTTGCAGCAGGGCTTGTTGTTGCTCGGTGGTGATTGGGCTAAACTCTCGGCCATACCGGGCGGCGGCTACCGATGCAAAATGCTGAAAAAGCAATGGGACATCATCAAGCCGGTCCCGTAAGGGTGGAATTTTAATAGTAAGGACATTAAGTCGATAATACAGATCATTCCTAAACGCTCCTTGCTCACTTTTTGCTAGCAAATCTTCTTTAGTAGCGGCCACCACACGAATATCCAAGTTAATTAATCGGTTTGAACCTAAAGGTTGTACCTGTCGTTCTTCTAAAACCCTGAGCAGTTTAATTTGTAAACTAAGAGGCATGCTTTCAATTTCATCTAAAAACAGAGTACCGCCATTAGCATATTCCAGTTTACCAATACGCTTTTGTTCTGCACTGGTGAAGGCCCCAGCGGTATGGCCAAATAGCTCACTTTCAATTAGGTGTTCGGGAATAGCGCCGCAATTGATGGCAACAAAATGGTGTTTAGCACGATTACTATGCTCGTGTAAATAACGGGCAATGAGTTCTTTACCAGTGCCTGTTTCTCCTTCAATAAGAATATCAGTTGGCGTATTCATTATTTGGTGAATTAACCGGCGCAAGTTACCTATGGCTGCATTATTGCCTAAAATCCTTGGGCCTGGTGCGCTTTGTGTGGCGACCTCAACTTTTAGTCGTTGGTTTTCAATGGTAAGCTGTCGTTTTTCTAAGGCTCGACGTACGACATCTAGAATTAAGTCGGAGTCAAATGGTTTTTCAATAAAGTCATAAGCACCTGCTTGCATCGCTTTTACTGCAGTGGAAATATCGCCATGGCCGGTTAGTAAAATAACAGGTTGGGTAGCATCCTGCTGTAATATCTGTTTTAGCAGTTCAATGCCAGAAATCCCTGGCATATTGATATCGGTAATAATAATGCCTGGCCAGTCTGGTTGGTAGGCTTTTAGTACCGCTGCGGCAGATTCATAAGTGGCTACCTCATAATCTGCCAGCGATAGGCTTTGTTGAACGACACGTCGAATATGTTCGTCATCATCAATAAACCAAATAAGACCTTTCATCGTACACTCATTGTTCACTACTTGTTTTCTTTTTCATTTTTAGAGGCGCCTTTGTATAGAGGTAACTCTACACTAAAAACGGCACCTCCAGCCGGGTGGTTTGCTGCAGTTAATTGACCATTAAATGACTCGATAATACGCTTTGAAATGGTCAGCCCTAAACCTAACCCAAGGCTAATCTCTTTTGTAGTATAAAACGGTTCAAATATTTTTTTTACGTTGGTAATACCGGGCCCTGAATCCCTAAACTGAATAATTAATTTGTCATTGCTCGTTTCAATATTGCTTATTTCAACATTGATTGTTATGGCTTTTTTAGTACTTTCATTAAGTTCCTGAATAGCGTTGGAAAGCAAATTAACAAAGACCTGCTCCAGCCGGACGGCATCGCCTAAAATAAAGGCTTCCTTAATCGTTGCATTAACCATCAACTGTATTTGGTTGCGTTTGATTTGGCTATCAAGTAGGCGTAGTGAGTCAGCTATACAGCTTATGACTTCTACGGGTAAAAAAGTGCCAGAGGTTTTTCGAGAAAAGACTTTAAACTGGGCAATAATATTTGCCATTTTTTTACATAACAAACTGATTTGACTGAGGTTATCCTCTGCTTCTGCTTGTCGGTTTTTTGTTAAAAACTTTCCAGCATTGTCAGCATAAGCTTGAATTGCTGTCAGTGGTTGATTAAGCTCGTGATTAATGCCTGCAGACATTTGGCCTAATAGAGCCAGCTTGGCAGCCTGAATCAGCTCATCTTGGGTTTGTTTTAATTCAGCGGCTGTTTTTTCTCGCTCTTCAATTTCTTCTAATAAACGCTCATTGCTGGCAGTTAAGTCAACTGTTCTTGCCATGACGCGGGTTTCAAGCAAGTCTCTTGCTTCTCGCAGTTGCCGTACGTTATTAATTTTTTCTGTAATGAATAAAATAACTAATAGCCCTAATGTGAGCAAGGTTGCTATTAATATTAGTGTAAACCAGCTATCCCTGTGAGCTGACGCTAAATCCAGTAAGATATAAACTCGCCAACCTGCTTCAGGCATATCCAGGTGGCTGGCTAAATATTGTCTCTCTGTACCATCCGGTTCTGGAATAGTAAATATTGTTGTTGCAGGGCTAAAGGTGGCTGAAAGTGGTTTTGTTGTTAAGGTTAATGTCATTATTGGCTTATCGCCATAACGTTTGGTTTGGCGTAAACGTCTGAGCTGGCTCATTGATAAGGGCTGCAAAGATTTAAATCGCCACTGGGCTCTACTGCTAATAAATATAATACCGTCAGGGTCGGCTACTACTAATTGGGGTTGATTTCTTTCCCAGGCGGTTTCCCAACGACTTTCTATATTACTTAGACTGACTTTAACGACAATAACAGCTACTGTTTGTTGGTTATGCCGGATGGGGTAAGAGAAGTAATAGCCGCGTTGTTTGGATGTAGTGCCAATAGCGTAGTAACGCCCCGATTTTCCCTGTAATGCCTGTAAAAAATAAGGACGATAGTTAAAGTTACGACCAATGAAGCTGGTTGGCTGGTTCCAATTATTGGCTGAAACAGTTAGTCCCGAGCTATCAAGCAAATAGATATTGGCTGCACCTGTCAATGTCGCAGTTGTGGCAAACAAATTGTTGATATGATCAATGGACTGGTTAGATGGTTGGGCGGCATAAGTTTGTAATAAGGGGTGTGAAGCCAGCAGTTGGGGAAGAGACTCATATTTTGCCAAAATACCTTGTAGGGTTATTCGGTAGCGGGCTAATTCATTTTGTGCCTGTTGTTGTAACGTATTATAAGCTGAGTCTCGTGTGTGTTGTGCAAACCATAACAGCGTCATGAGCATTGCCAAACTACCTAGGACAATGACAACAAGTCTTTGTTGAGATTTGTTCAGTGTTGACTTCATAACCCCCCCCCCTATCAAAAACCCTACACTTGGGGTATATACGCTTTCCTTGACTAGTATTGTTGCTTTAGTGGGCTAAATAATCCATAAGCTGCTGTTTGGTTTTTTGTAACTCTGGATAGTAAGAAAAATAGATATCCAGAAATAATTGCTTATCTTGCTTAGGTAAAGCACGGCTATGCCTTAAAAAACATTTTAGATCTTTATTTGCTCGCCAGCGCTTGCTGGGTAAATATCTTAGTTTTTCTAAATCGATAACTTTAACAGGTTGTTGGTCATCTGGATCAAGTGATACAAAAATATGGTTGGGGTATAAGCAATAGTGGCATAGTTTATGGCTATGCAATTGAACAGCCCATTCAGCGATATGTTGAATTATGCGTTGCCGTGCTGCTTCTGTCGGTTTTTGTTTATACCAATCAAATAAATTAACATGGTTAACTAACGCTTGGGTGATTAAAATAGCCTGATGTTGGTGCTTTAAACGGCGCTCACCATAATATACGGGGGTCAGGGTTGCTAATTGAAGCTCCTGTAATTTACAAATATTTTTATATTCCCGAAAAAAAGTAGGTTCGCCACGAAAAGGATGAACTAGGCTTCGGGTGTTATGATTTTCTTGACGTTTAATAAAAACTAATTGTGATGAAGGGCTCTTTTTTGCGTCATTTTCTTCTGGAGACTTGGCTTTTAAATGATATTGGATCACACCACTCCAACCATTACGTCGCCGATTCGGCTGTTCAAACCAATCGGTAGTTAATGACCAGATAGATACAAAGTTATCTAGCTGGTTACTGTGGAACAGTTCTTTGAAGTTGTCTGTTGTGAAGGCTTCAAACATCATTTCTTGGCCAGGCAATTTTAAGCGACTGGCTAGTAAACCATAATTAGGTAAATAGTCAAATTCTAATAAAGATGCTCGAGTGTCCCAGTGTAAAAGTTATTGCCGTGAAGCTTGATGGTTGAAGTTGTCTGGCTACACTGAATCATAAACCATCAATCTGTATAGTTGTAATGTTGGCTATGAACCCAGCAGAAGATTTTGATTTAAAAGGTATTTTTATTCCTCCTCAGCCTAAATTGATGCTTCAGATCAAAGAAGCTGGGGAAGATCTAAAAAAAATGGCAGAAATCATTAGTACTGATCCAGGCATTGGATCTCAAGTACTTAAAACTATTAACTCACCTGCTTTTGCAAGGCCGAAAGTTATTAACTCGATTCACCAGGCGGTGATGTTGCTTGGTCGTGGTTATGTCATCAATATTATCAATGGTTTAATGTTAAAGCGGGCTTATGACCATGTAGATGCCGAAGCATTAGAAAGCTTCTGGCAGGGCTGTAAAGATGTGTCGTTGGCCATGGTGTTATTAGCCAGACAGCTGAATATTCTGGCTGTGGATGATGCTTATCTGATTGGCTTATTTCATAATTGTGGTATTCCCTTAATGCTACAGAAATTTCCGAATTACATGGAGGTTTGTCATCAGTCTTATGCTGAGGGAGTAGAGAATATTGCCGAGTTTGAAAATGCTCAGCTTAAGACTAACCACTGTATTGTTGGTTATTATGTGGCTAAGTCTTGGCAGCTCAACAAAGATGTGGCTGAAATTATCAGAGATCATCACCATCTAACCTCAACCGAAGATAAGTCGGCTTATTTCAAGGGTAATGATCAGGATGACCTGGTGTGCTTACTGAAGATGGCTGAGCATATTTGTAAGCTCTATCATAGCCTGGGAAAACAGGAAACAGACTATGAGTGGGAGCGTATCAGAGAAACCGTACTTGACCATGTGGGCCTGTCAGAACCTGACTTTCTTGACTTGCAGGAGCTGACCCGAGAGCAGCTAGGTTTATAGCTGATATTGGCAGCATTAGTCAGCTAGCGTTTTACATTTTCTGTGTTTGCAGTTGCCAACGCCAATTGATAATGGGCAGGCGTTGCCATAAAGGAATAAATAACCAGTAACCAATAATGCCACCCATATCTGCAAGTACATCGAGCCCTGAAGCAGACCGATTGGGCAGGAAGCTTTGTACTAATTCTATAAATACACCATATCCTAGTAAGGCAAGTATTTTTGCTAAACCAAACCGAACGCTAGGAAAACTACTATCTAATAAATAAGCAAGATAACCAAATGCTGCAAAATGCTTAAATTTGTCGCCAATGCTGGGTAAAACCAAGTCAGTTTTTGGTGTAAATGCAAGCCAGCTGATGATGACCAGACTGATGAATAAGGCTAGAACTGATAGGCGTTGATGCCAATGGTTAGAAATATTTGCCATGTTAATTTAATCTATACAAGTACTGAACTTAAGCTTGCTGAAATAAATCCTTAGGGGACATTTCGCACCACTCGCCTGGCTGTAAAGTGCCTAAGTGTATAGGACCAATCTGGTAACGCACAAGTCGCAAAGTTGGGTGGCCAATAGCAGCGGTCATTCGTCTCACCTGCCGGTTCCGACCTTCTGTAATTGCAATACTAAGCCAGCAGGTAGGAATATGTTTACGTTCTCGAATAGGTGGGTTGCGGGACCAAAGCTTGGGGGAATCGATAATTGTTACCTGGGCTGGTTGAGTAATACCTTCTTTTAATTGAACGCCATGACGTAGCTGGTTAAGAGAGTCGTCATTAGGAATACCCTCTACCTGAACCCAGTAGTACTTTGCCATTTTGTGGCGTGGATGGCTTAAGCGATGTTGCAGGTCTCCATCATTTGTAAGTATAAGTAATCCTTCACTATCTCTATCAAGCCTGCCGGCTGGGTAGATATTTGGAATACTAATAAAGTCTGCCAGGGTTTGACGACCTGACTGATCAGTAAATTGAGTTAACACTAAGTAGGGTTTGTTAAAGATAATAACCCGAGGCTTTGGTTTAGGAGAGCTAGCCGCTTTACTTGCTTTAGCATGTTTATCAATAGGCTTTTGGCGTTTTGTACGACGAGGGCTGGTCATGTAATATTTGATTCGAGATACAGAAAACTTGTTTGTGAATTGGTTAATAAATAATCCGTATTTGTACGGATTGTAGTCAAGCTAAATTTTGACCAGAATGAAGCTGTTGATAAGCTGCTCCAACCTTATCACTTATCATGTTCGTTCTTATCTTTACCCAGCTATTTTAGCTGGGTTTTTTTATGGCTGAGACTTGACAGTGTGTTGATTGCTGATTTACTAGACTGAGCAATATAGTTAGTAGCTACCAATCATTTCAACCACAATTGTTTTAATGACAAATGCCAACACACCTAAACCCAGCACCCCGAATAGTACAAAGGTACCAAACTTTCCTGCTTTGGATTTTTTGGCTAAGTCATACACGATGAAAGCCATAAACAAAATTAAACCTGTTAGCAGTACTTTGAGTGCAAGACTTTCAAGGTCTTCCATTACAACACCTGAACGTTAAAACTAAATGTAGGACAGCACTAACTCTGTTGGAGACCCTGTCTGCTCCTGGCTAGCAAACCATCGGTTGTGAGCTCTAGTATACAATAATTCAGTAATGGTAAGGCAAACACATAAACTTACACGCCACGGACTGAGCTGAAGATTTCAGCAAAGCGGATACCAGAAAAAATATTCGACCTAAAGAGTCACCTACTGACAATATTTTGGTTAACTTTGTCACAAAACAACTTGTTTATTGTGATGGTAGTCACTTAATCGCGGGTAAAAAAGTTGGCACGATGTCTGCGTCTTATACAGAGTCGTGTATGCTGATAGCGCTATCTTGAAGCAGCTTTCATTAAAAGCGAGGGTTTTTGAAGAAATTGCTTACAAGATAGGGCTAATTTTTTTATTTGGCGTCTATGCGTTTGGCTCGTTAGCGGTAATCCCAAGATGGCTGATCTGATCATTCTGGGCAAACTTCCTCAGTTTTTTTATTTCAGCGCTACTAATCGATTTCTTTGTAGACAACTGTTGGTGTAGCTCCTCTAAAAAGCTTATCTGTGCTAAGTAAAGGGGGTGAGACTCTACATACTGGCGCAGCTCTATACCGCTTAAGTCGGCTACTTCGGTATGTTTAATAAATTTTAAGATGGTTACCAAGCTTAAGTCTGCAACATGTACAGCATCTTCTAAATTAGGCTCTAGCGCAAACATTAAGCATGAGATAACAGATACAGCGCTATCCAAAGCAGGCGATGCCCCATACATGTCGTATTGATCTAAATCAGGCACAATTTCTTCAGCTTTAGCCAGCCACTTCTCTAAGGCTGCTGTGTTTTTTTGGCCAGCAATATGTTCCCAAAGTAAACCAACTGCTTGCTTAAGCACGCTAATATCGCCAAATTGAGCGAGCTCTGAAAATAACTGATAGTTAGGCAAGCTACGCTCAGCGATAGCTGTAGCAAATGCTAACTGCTGCCAATTGGCTAGTGGTTTAAGTTGTTTAATCAATTGCGCTTCATTCAAACTGGTTGATCCTTTAATGGGTTGGTAATGAGAGTTTATTGGCTGTGATATATTGTAAACATCATCGGGCCCTAGTCTCAATGAAGTGAAATAGTATAAATGATTTACTGCTGGTGCTGTATTGCAAGCAATAGCCTACAATACTCCCTAATGTGTGCACAGCCTTTTGATTTTTAGGTAAACTAGTGGTTACCCTCTAACTAATAAGACACTACTGGTTATATCATACATGGTTTATTTGCTAGACCGTTTTTTTAAACAGCTAAATCAGCATTTTCTAAAACTGTCCCTGTTCGGCATAACATTGGCAGTTATTGTGCACCTGCTCATTTCCTGGGTATTGTTGTGGGTGATAGGGGAAGCTGATTTAGTTAAACCTGAATTATATATTTACTATTATCTGACGACCGCAACCACAATAGGCTATGGTGATTACTCACCTGTGACAACTTGGGGTAGAGTAGTCGTTGCTTTTTGGGTTATGCCTGGTGCAGTTGCGCTATTTGCGGCTTATTTAGGAAAAACAACACATGTGGTTGTGAGTTGGTGGAGAAGAGGTATGCAAGGTAAGGGGAACTACTCCAGTTTAACTGATCATTTTTTAATCTTGGGTTGGCATGGGGATGGTACTACTCGGATGGTCGAGCTAATTACTGCCGATGCCAAGCGTGCTGAGCGAGATATTGTGCTCTGTGTAGATGATGAAATAGAAAACCCTCTTCCTGATGTTGTGTCATTTGTGCAAGGCAGGGCCTTGTCTGATGAAAGCTTATTGCTACGGGCGGGGGTGAAAAACGCAAGCCGTATTATTATTTATGGTAAAACTGATGACCAAACCTTGTCGACGGCTTTGGCAGTAGATGCGTTAAAACCAAAAGGTCATATTGTTGCCCACTTTGAAGATGAACGTAAAGGCGAGCTACTTAACAGCCACTGCTCAAAAATAGAGTGTAATACGGATGTTGCTATAGAAATGCTGGTACGTTCAGCAGAAGATCCGGGCTCTTCTCGGGTTCAAACACAGCTGCTGTCGGCTTTGGCTGGTCCCACTCAATTCAGTTTAAAGATACCTGATAATTTTGAGGGTACTGATTTTGGCAAGCTCTTCTATTATTTAAAAGAGCATCACAATGCCACTGCTTTTGGTATAGCTGGAAATGTAGCTGGTACCGATTTAGTCCTTAATCCTAAAAAAAATTCCCCCATCAAAAGTGGTCAACTAGTTTATTTTATGGCTCAAGAGCGTATTACAAGTGATGAGGTTAGGTGGGGCTCATTGGTGGGTTGATTCAGTGTGTTTAAATTTGTAATAGAGGCTAGTCAATGTTTGGAAAATGGTTTAAAGGAAAGCAGTCTGAAACATCTGAGCAAAATAAATTACCTAGCCCTCTAAACTTACGGCTTGGAGCAGCAGTAACGTTAGACACTGTGGTAATGACCATGTTGTCTGATAAGCTAAATTTTGAGGTGCCTTCCAGCCAGCAGATTATTGAAGCACAAGGAGCTATCAGTCTTGGGATGGGGTCTTATATTAACCGCTACTATACATCGGAAGATGGCTTTATTCAGGTTAATACGACAGGTGGTCATGAAGAACAACATATTGATGATGTAAAGTTTTTTGTGTTTGCTAAAACACTATACCCTGGTACTGATGCAGAATGGAATACTTGGTTGGCAGAAGGTGGACAGATAGGGCAACCCACCTTAAATTTTCTGGATACACAGTATCAAAGGGGCTTGAATGCAGAAACACCTGGCGCTATTCGACCTATAGAGTTCACTGAGATAGTACACTCAAGAAGTGGTGAGCCTCCATATCAAGTTGTACATCGAGCGATGTTTTATGAGCGTCCTTTAAGTGGTAGTGAGCGCTATGAAGGGCTATTAGTCTCTGCTGAGCACAATGCGGATGGCGATTGTTTAGTATTTAGTTTAGGCGTTGATTTAGACCCTATGTCTCTTTCTGTTATTTAAAAACCTTGTTATTAAAAAAACCTTAACCAGTAACTGGAAAATATCATGATGACTTACTTAGCCAATATAGGTTCGTTCTTTTTATATTTTATTTCTGCATCCCTGTTAACGATGGCATATGTTGGTATATACACAAAAGTAACACCTCATGATGAATGGGAGTTGATTAAGAAAAATATTACAGCGGCAGCCTTGGCTTTTTCTGGCAGTTTGCTGGGTTTTATCATTCCGTTGGCCAGCTTAATTATCCATGCAGTAAACCTGATGGATTTATTTTTATGGGGCATTGTTGCACTGCTGGTCCAATTATTAACGTTTAAAGCCATTAGCCACATTATGCCCTGTATTTCTGAGCGTTTGGCAAATAATGAATTGGCCGCTGGTATTTGGTTGGCTGCTGCTTCTGTTGGTGCTGGTACTATTACCGCTGCTTGCTTGACCTATTAACTGGGGGATTTAATGAAGCGTTCAAAAACGGTAAAACTGGTTTTAATGGGGCTGGCACCAATTGCCTTAACAGCCTGTGATGATGAGCCCAACTATGAATATATGACACTTAATGAGTGTATTGATTATGTCAGGGCGGTAGATAAAGACTCAGAGTTTGACCTGGATATTTTAATTGGGCCTGGCTATTCCCGTTCTAAACTGGATAAGTCTTTTTATAAATACCGCGAAAAAAAGTATGGCTCTTCTTATACGAGCTCTAAAACCTCATCTACCAGTAGCAATAAAACGACTACTTCTTCTCGTAGTGGGTTTGGTTCCTCGGCTTCTGCCAGAGGGTCTTGGGGTAGAAGTAGCTGGGGAGGCTAATTCACTATGCAGCGAGTGTCGATTAATCCGCGGTCAGATTGGCAAGCACTTGCTAATCAATTGGGTTTTAAGTTTCATACCTTGTATGGGGAGCCGTATTGGGATGAGTCGGCCTATTATCAATTTACTTTGCAGCAAATTGAAAGTGATATAGAAGACCCAACCGCTGAATTGCACAGTATGTGTTTAGAGCTGGTTAATAAAGTGGTTAATAATGAGCAATTACTGCAGAGGTTGCATATTCCAGAACTATATTGGGACTATATTCGTGCCAGTTGGCAAGCAGGCGATAAGCATTTATATGGACGAATGGATTTAGCTTATGATGGTTCTGGGCCTGCAAAATTTTATGAATATAATGCCGATACCCCCACCTCACTTTATGAGAGTGCTTTTTGGCAATGGATTTGGCTGGAGCAAACCATGGAGCAATCCATGATACCTGTTGGATGTGATCAATTTAACTCCATTCAAGAGCGGTTGATTGAGCGTTTAGCCATACTAGATATACCTCAGCCATTGTACTTTGCTTGTTGTAAGGGCACGGAAGAAGACCGGGGGACAGTCCAGTATTTTGAGGATTGCGCATTACAGGCAGGGTTAGCCACTAAGTTTATTTATGTAGAAGATATTGGCATTAGTCCAGACGGTGAGTTTACTGACCTAGAAGACTACACCATACCTGCCTTATTTAAGCTTTACCCATGGGAATGGCTAATGGAAGAGGAGTTTGGCCCTGCTATTCCAAGCTCAGGCACTCATTTCTTAGAGCCACCATGGAAAGCGGTATTGTCAAATAAAGGTATTTTACCATTATTATGGGAGATGTATCCCAATCACCCTAACCTGTTGCCTGCCTATTTTGAGGATGAAATTAATCAGAATAATCGCTTTACCAAAGGGTTTGTTCGGAAACCACTGTTATCAAGGGAGGGCTCCAATATTACGATACAGGACCACCAGGGAATTCAGCATGTAGTGGAAGGCCCTTATGATGATAGTGGTTATATTATCCAGGCCTTTCATCCACTGCCTGCTTTTTCTGGCAATTACACCTTGGTGGGTAGCTGGGTTATTGCAGACGAACCAGCAGGTATTGGGATCAGAGAAGATCGGCAAGTGATTACCAAGGATTCGTCGCGGTTTTTACCCCATGTGATTATTGATTAGAGGTGTTCTTAAGTTACACTTTAATCTGACTCTGTGATTGGGTATTTTGAGATTCAGAAGTGGCTAATAATTCTTTTAAGTACCAGTTACAGCTGTGTACTATCCGTTGAAAACTGTCAACCACATCATCTGTTGATGCAGTCAACGGCAGTTGTAGTACTGCACAGGCCTCTGCTGCATCTGGTGTAATAAAAAAACTAGTGGGGTGTTGTTGCTCAGCATTTCGATTAGCAATTAATAAAGCGACTAATGAAGTTGGTTCATTAGGTACTGGCCCAAGAGAGGCTAGAATTTCCAACTGTTCGTTTTCTGTTTCAGATAAGCGTATGGCTTGCCCTGACTCTAAGGTTAAAATAATTTCTACCTCATCGTCATCCAAAGGAGGGGTATATTCGCCACCTATGGCTGCGAATAATCCCTCCATTTTTTCATCAAATAGTTCACTGGTAAACATAATAAATCTTAACGTTTAGCTGGCAGGGTTTATGCGCTGACTGCACCAGAAAGCCCTCTGACATCAGCTCGATGAAACTCAGCAATATTGGTCGCATTTGATGCTACAGCAATACGGCCGCCCTCGAATATTTTATAGCCTGGTACCCCTGTATTCGCTTTTTGAATTTCATGGTTACCAGAGTCTAGTAATACTTTATCGTGAAGCGCTTGCCGTTCATCAATCATTGCGCTAGAAAAGTCTGATACTTGGCCATCACTTAATTCCTGTTCAATTAATGATTGCTTGACTTCGGCATCGAGTAATCCAGTCCGGTCTTTACCACTCATGCAATTCCAGGCGGGAACAACGCCAATTTCATTACTTAGTAAAACAACTAGCTCAGGTAAGGCATAAGCTCTATTGCCATCCAAACGGTGTTGATTAGTTGATATCAACGTTGAAATATTATCCAAATAAGTTTGGATACGTTGATTTTTTGGCTCATCATTAGACGTGCCTTTATAATTAATGGCCCAATTTATCAGTCGATGCAGTGGCTCGCGGTTATTCTGGTCGGCCATTTTCCAGCCAGTGATATCGGAGTTAGGGTGTTGGTCAGCAAATTTAACCAGGTTAGGAAATTTACTGGCTAATTTAGCGCCGCCATTGACGCCAAAATTAAATGCCAAAACGTCCAGTTGCACTTTAACCGTTTTATTTTCACCATTAATATTAACTGTAAACTCTTTCGGCTCTTTACTTGCTCGTTGCCAAGCAGCTAACTGCTCTTGAATAAACTGTCTTTCTTTATAGCCCTTACCTTTATAATACTGAGAGGGGGTGAGTAGTGATGTAGAGGTGAGCTTTACGTTGAAAGGCTCACTAGAGTTGTCTGACTGTAAATGGTTAATCAACTGGTCTTTGTTTAGTTCAAGTGCAGCGGCAATGACTTCTTGGGTACGCTTGTCAGCACCGACTTGGCGGGCGTCTGGATCTTTCACGCCAAAAGGGGTATTAACTCCGTGGCGAACTCCTTTAAAAACAGTGCTTCCAGTTGAATCTTTAAATTCTGATACCCATAAATTTACAGCATGTTTATCTTCGCTGGTAGTCATGGAGCTGATGCCTGATACTTTTGAATTTTGATAAGCCGTTTGTAAGGAAGGTAGCTCAGCTGCTGGCGTCATTTCGCTTGTATATTGCTTACCCTGCCATTCAATTGTTTTTGAAATAGGCTGCCAATTTTCTTTGTGGGTATTTAGTTGATGCGCAATCGCTGTCTTATAAATCTGTTTAGCTTCTTTTATTAAAGCTTTTTTCTCTGACTTGCTTAATGGTTGAGAAGAGGTTGCCTCAAATGCTTGCGTAAGTTGTTTGGCAAGCTGATTACTAGTAGCTTTTGTTGCCTTCATTGCCTCTTTCATAAATGCTGCTTTGTTTTTTGCTGCATCAAAGTTGCCTTCAGAAAATCGTCTAGAAAAATCAGTCAATAGTTTATCTAGCTTGGGCATGATAGCATTATAAACTTGCCATTTTTGACGTTCTGGCAGTTTATTAATTTTCTCTATTAATACTTTTTTAGCCGCTTGTTGATGGCATTTTAATAGGTTGTTCATTCCTGTCAGGTTGAAATGCGCCTTACTTTTGTCATCTGTTTTAAGTTGGCTGTCGTCTACCTTGAATTGACCGGTGGCTGTAGTTATACCAATTAGTTTAACGGGTTGCTGAGTGGCTGTATAAAGAGTCTGCTGTTGAGTTGCAACCTCATAAGATTTTGCTTTTTTACTGAAATGGACTTGAAAAAAATGACCAATATTTGAGAAAAAGCTGTGAATCGTTGAGCGGTTTTTTTTATCACTAGCAATTTCAAGGTCTTTCGCATGATTGATTGTGTTAAGGCTCAGGGATGGCTGAGAGTTGCTAGTAATGGGCATAGAAGACTCCTAAAGTTCTTATCCTTAACCGTAAGCTATCAAGTAGTACAAGCTATTAGTACAAACGATAGCGATTAGTTGCTACAGATATAGTTACGTTATAACTTTAAAGGGAGTCGTAATCTTGTAGGTTTGGGTTGAATATTTTAAGGTTTGATCAGAATCATGCATGAGAGCATAATGAGTTGCATATAAAACCACCGGCAGTGCCGGTGGTCGGTGGTTATTTTTCTCCCAAAAAGCCGCCTGTCTGATGAGCCCATAATTGTGCATAAATACCGCCAGCTGATACTAGCTCTTGATGGGTGCCTTCCTCAATAATTTTTCCTTGATCCATTACAACTAAACGGTCCATTGCTGCAATGGTTGAAAGGCGGTGCGCAATTGCGATTACAGTTTTGCCTTGCATTAGTTTATATAAATTTTCCTGGATAGCGGCTTCCACTTCTGAATCTAGGGCAGAGGTTGCTTCATCCAATACTAAAATAGGGGCATCTTTTAGCAGCATTCTAGCAATTGCAATCCGTTGTCGTTGGCCGCCAGATAATTTAATCCCTCGCTCACCTACTTGTGCGTCAAACCCCTTATTACCTTTAGGGTCGGTCAACTTAAGAATAAAATCATAGGCTTCAGCTTTTTTGCAGGCGGCGATCAACTCTTCTTCTGATGCATCTGGTTTACCATAAAGAATATTTTCTCTCACCGAGCGGTGTAATAGCATAGTATCTTGGGTAACCATACCGATGCAGGCTCTTAATGATTCTTGTTGAACTGTTGCGATATTTTTTCCATCAATCTGAATAATACCCTGCTCAACATCATAAAACCGCAGTAGTAAATTAACCAAGGTTGATTTGCCTGCACCAGAGCGACCAACCAAACCAACTTTCTCACCTGGTTTAATGCTTAAGTTTAGATGGTCAATGACACCGGATTGCTTTCCATAATGGAAACTAACATTAGAAAACTCAATAGCACCATTATTGATTTGGAGAGGGGGGGCTTGTTCGTGATCAATAACGTCACGCGGTTGGCTGAGAGTACTCATGCCATCTACAACTGTACCAATATTTTCAAATAAAGCGCTAACTTCCCACATTATCCAATGACTCATTCCATTTAAGCGAAGCGCTAATGTAATCGCAACGGCGATAGCACCTATAGTGACTTCATTTAATGCCCACAAATAAAGAGATAGCGCGCCTACAGCAAAAACCAGGGTATAATTAATCCACTCTAAGCATACGTTAAAACCCGTCACTAGTCGCATTTGTTTATGTACTGTCGTCAAGAATAAGTCCATACTATCTTGTGCATAGTTAGCTTCACGTTTGGTGTGGGCAAATAATTTTACTGTTTGAATATTGGTATAGCTATCGACTATACGGCCAGTCATTACCGAGCGTGCATCTGCTTGCTGGGTTGATACCTTCCGTAACCTAGGAATAAAAAACCATTGAATACCAATATAAGCAGCTAACCAAACTAACAAGGGAATCATTAAGCGTTTATCAGCCTGGCCAACCAGTACTACCATGGTTATAAAGTAAATGGTGATGTATACCATGACATCTACAAGCTTCATCACAGTTTCACGAATGGATAAAGCTGTTTGCATGACTTTAGTTGCAATGCGGCCTGCAAAGTCATTTTGGTAAAATGAAAGGCTTTGTTTTAGCAGGTAGCGATGAGCCATCCAGCGGATGGCCATGGGGTAGTTACCTAGCAGAGTTTGATGCACCAGTAATGAATGAACCAATATAATGCCAGGGATGCCAATTAAAAGGACAATACTTAGGACAATTAACCAGCCTTTTTCTTTTTCGAAGAAAGTAGCTGGATCATTTTGTTCCAGCCAGTCGATTAATACACCCATCATGCCAAATAGAGAGGCTTCAGCAACGGCGGCGATTGCAGTAAATAATGACACTAACAAAATGGGGCGCCACATACCTTGAGTGTAATGTAAACAAAACATGAGCAGGGTATTAGGTGGTTGCTCAGGCTCGCGCTTAGGAAACGCCTTTAACACTTGTTCAAAATAGGCAAACATTATTTTTCCTTTAAGAGTTAAGGACCGATGATATTTTCGTTATATTTTGCAATAAAGTCCATTACGCCATTAGTCATAACTAGTCAGACAGTTAATCATTCTGTTTAAGAATGCTTAGGAACTAGCGAAAAGTATTATATCTGTTTTATGGGTAATATTAGTGATTCCTAACTATGTATGAGGGGGTACTCAAAAAAGCTGCTGTTTTAGGTGAGTTGGACAATACTTTAAATATTAGCATTTTGTAATAAAAATTATTGTTGGTCAATGCTCTGAACAGGAATAAAATGTTTTCTTATGATTAAAAGCATTTTAAATCATAAGTGAGTGTTTTTAGTGATATTAATTGCAGTCTATTTTTATCTATTTTATTCCTATTACTTTATTGAATGCTTTCTATTATAAGCGAAACTTGAAGGTACTTGAGGGGGGGGAGGGGCTGGTGATTTCTGATAGCTGTACTACCCTGTAAAGCAGCAATCTGTGCTTTTTTGTTTGATGTACAGATCTTTTTGTTATTAGGCAGAGGTTTAAAAGGCAATAATAGCCTAAGTGGTGGAGAGATAGACAGGAAATGGTGAATCAGTAATGCAAGAACAGCAAGCTGCCAACACTGAAGAGGCTCAATGGCTGACGTTTGCACTAGAGGGCGAAATCTATGCAGTTGAAGTGCTTCGTACTTTAGAGATTCTCAACTTTATGGAGTTAGCGCCTGTTCCTGGAGCTCCAGATTATGTGCTGGGTATGATCAGCTTGCGTGGAGAAGTTATTAATATCAATAGTCTCAGATTATTATTGGATCTTCCTGGCAGTGATATATCTAAGCAGTCTCGTATAATTCTGTTAGATATCAGTGGTCAGATACAAGGTATCTTAGTTGATAGTGTCTCTGAAATAATTAGTATCAAAAATGCTGAAATAGACAGCTCTAATGAACATGGTACTAATTGCCCATTTGTTATCGGTACAGCACATTATGAAGATGATATAATAATTTTAATTTCAGTAGAAAAGCTCTTAGCTGTCGATATCTCTTGACTATTAATGTATATGGTCAATGTGTAAAATACTTGTTATTTGTAGCTGTATATAGCTTTATTACTTGGTGACCCCTAACTATCCTTGTTAAGTCAATCGATGTCGTTATCGCTAGCCTCACATTAGAAGGCTAGCTCTACATTCCCCATTCTGGGTATATAATACAATTTTTATTGAAGTATATACTTAAATGTGTGTGCGGCAGCAACAGCGCCAAAACCTCTACCGGGATTAAATATTAAAGTATAGGTTCGATAGTTTTTTAACATGCCTGCAGGAAAGTTAATCGAAAAAACGCCAGAGGAGTCAATTAAAGGGCTCGTCATTTCCAAAATAGGTTGAGCATTTTGCTCAGGTGAGTCTTCTAGAGTTCCATCAAATACTTGCAACCAGGCCAAGTTGTCGCTTGCAACAACATTAGGAGGGCTAAGATAGGTGGCAGTTATACCTGTCAGTGCTTTTCTTGTAACCGCTATTGCGCTGCCGCCAGATTGAGCAGGTTGACCAAATACCATCGCTCTTGTTGCAGCAACACTCATTTCATCTTTACCTGCTGTAATCGCGATTGTGTAAATACCTTGTTGAAAATTAATTCTATCAGAATGCAAAACATAATGGCCCTTATTAGAAGATAAGGGGGCTTTAAATAATGGTTTCATTGAAAAGTCTACTTCTGTTGTATCTTTCCAAACCATTATCCAGCCAGTCTCTAAATCATTAGGTGTTGTGAAATTAAAAGAAACCGTTGTTGCGTCTAGAATATTAAAATTGGAAATTGCTGAGTAATGGGATTTAGCAAATAAACCGGTTGCGCAACTTTCAGCACTATAAATACTTTCAACATGATTGGCGTTGACTGTATCTGCACAAGATGAGCTTGGTGCTTCGGCACTTGTATAGGTACTAAAAAATAATGAAGGCAAAATAGCTAGACTATAAATTTTTCTTAATTTCATTATATAAATCCTTTTGTGTTTGAAATGGCTTAACAGATTTGATTGACGTGATGAAGAATAATATCAATATAGCATTTCGCAATTTAATATTTAGCTATAGTTATATTTCATGTGATGTTTATTGTTGCGGTACTATTTTTGATTGGCTAGTGACTGTAGGCTTGATGGTTTAATCAAATTATAAAAAAAGCCACTGAATGGTTCAGTGGCTTGAGTGAGTTTTGTATATATCTAGTGATTTATTTTGAGTATGGAATGCTAGTAAGGTAGCCTTTCAATATTAGTAATACCTGCATTTCCATCTAGCGGTTTGTATATGCTAACCATTGCTGGGTAAGTTGTAGCGCCAGGATACACAGGCGTTGCATTACAGAAAAAAGCATAGTTTGTGCCTGAAACAACTTGAGAGGCTACGGCAACAGGCTCATATTTTACGCCTTTAAAGTGCTCAAATGCTTCGCTGAAAGCTACTTTTGCTGGTTGATCAATATTACAGGCAAATGGCCCATATGCTCCAAGAGCTAAGTTGGTGTTAGACATTGCTTTCTCCTTAAAGAATATATCCAATAAAATTAAAGTTGATAAGGTGGGCAATTATGTTATTAATTAACCCGTTATCCATTTGGTCATAATGTCGTTAGTTGCTCTTATTCAACAGCTAAATAAGTATAGACAATAGATGTAGAATAACCAGAACACTAAAAAAACACTTGGTTTGACTATAATTACTGCTTTCGGTTTTCGAATAAAGCGCTAATATGTAAAGAAAAGTTAGCTTTTAATCTTCTTGGTTTATTTTTCTTCTAAAAATTATACTTAAACTGAGTATATAATTATTTATCACAAATGAAAATTATCAAGTACATTGGCTCAGGTTTCTTTCTGCTGTTAGGGGTAAGCCAGTTTTTACCGATTTATCTTATATGTATGGGTTTGCTAAAAGAGCAGGCTAGCAGTGATGCAGCTCATTTCATAGGAAAACTTACAGGCCATAATTATTGTTGCAGTCTTGCTTTTGTGGTTAATACCCTTCACGAATGATTTCTAGGTTTTGTTATGACCACCATGGATGGTGGGAATGCAGTTTATGCAGGAGCATTTAACTGTCTTCATTCCTCGCCCCAATCACCTATTATTTGTAGGCTCATGGGTCTCGTCACTTGATGGCCGCACCTAAAAACCCTTCGTATTGGGTATACCAATAAAATTGCTCAAAGCAGTGAATAAAAAATAAACAAAAAAAGGAGTTTGGTCTTGAGGACTAGAAAAAGCCAGGAGGCTCAGCACTCCCAGCATACCTTATGCTGTTTATGGCTCAGCGTAAGGCAGTGCTAATGTAACAAAAAGTTGTCAGACGAACAACTTAAGTACATCTTCTGTAGACTTGATTCATTTTATGTTGGAACTACTGCAAGTAGGTCTGTTTGGCGGCTTCTGGCTGTTCGTGGGGGTTATCAATTTGCATCTGTTGTACCTTATAGCCCAGCAGCTGAACTGCACCTTTATAACGCTCGGCACCATTCAGGCTGAACTCAAACTGATAACTGCGAGCGAATACGACTTGCCCTTGGTGATTACGCTTCAGCTTTAGCCAGCTCAGGGCGACAGTATCATCCAGTAATTGCAACTGCATAGATTTGCAAGTTCGGGCGACAGCTTGCTTTGCCAGTTCCTTTGCTTTGACTGCATCCCACCAAAGTAAAGCGGCGGCAACACAGATGAAAATAAGTAACCAATCAAACATATTTTGTATTTCTTTGTTTCCATAAACTTATGGCTTTAGGTTACCTGATTAAGGGTAACGACACATGGTATATTTCATAAGTATGATCTTTTTATATTTTATCAAGAGGTGCTAGTGAGGAGATGTATCACTAAGCTAATTTTTTTTAGCTTTTTTACTGAGGTTAGTAACAACTTCTTCAGGTAGGTCTTCTATGTTAAACGGTGGTTGCATGACTGGATAACTGGGTTTCATGGCGGTGAGGGTATGGTTTAGAATCTTGGCAATGAGTAGGTCACGAAACCAGGTATAGTCACTAGGTATTATATACCATGGGTGTAGAGGGCTATGGGTGAGTTGAATAATGTGTTCATAGCTTTTAATCGTTTGACTCCAGTGTTTTTGGATGTGTAAGTCTGTTGGGGTTAATTTCCAGTACTCTTCTGGATTAGAAAGACGTTGTAAGAGACGGTGGCGATGTTCTTGGCGGCTTATATGTAAATAAAACTTGATGACCTGAGTCCCTGTATCTCTTAGCAATAATTCAAAATTATTAATATGTGTTGCTTGGTTGTGTAATCCTTTAGGCTCGATGCCCTTATTGACCATATTGCGAAGTATCCACTCATAATAGCTATGACTAAATATCCCAATCATGCCTTTACTAGGTACATAGAGATGAAAGCGCCGTAGAAAGTCATGACGATGATCATCAATCCCGGGTGGGTCAAAGGTATGAGCAGAAATACCATGAGGACTAAGCCCGGTAAATACTTGCTGTAAATTTGATAATTTAGCAATGCTATCCATTGCTTGAAAAATAATAAGCAACCCTTGTTTTTGCTCTGCAAACAATTTGGTTTGCCATTCATTCAAACTGATGCCAAGCGTTTGGGCTTCTTTTTTGGCGTTGGTTTTATCCAGATTAAAGGTATAACTTGGGTTATATGCCTCTAGGTTAAGTTCTCCCTGTGATGGTGGTAAAAAGTAGGCGAGATCCACCATAAGCCCGTCCTCACTGTTCATGGTTATTTCATTTTTAGTATAAGCATAGTTGGCACTACTTTTATAATGATGGCTATCTCCAGCGACTGTTGCCTATGGGTATAGGGTATTAGCCTTAATTCGTCTCAGCAATATTTCGTCGTTTAATTCGATAGTGCTCATAATCAGGAACACTATGGGTATAGTGTTCTCCCATTAGGGGTGACTTGATCAGGAAATCTGCTGAGGCCTGATTACAGGCAACAGGCACATTCCATACTGCTGCAATTCGCAGCAGGGCTTTTACATCTGGGTCATGGGGCAATGGCTCAAAGGGGTCCCAGAAGAAAATGAGCATATCAATGCTACCTTCGGTAATCAGTGCTCCAACTTGCTGGTCGCCACCTAAAGGACCGCTAATTAACTTTTCAATGGTTAAATCTAAGTTATGTTCCAATAGTGCACCTGTGGTGCCTGTTGCATATAAGTGGTGCTGTTCAAGAATAGGAGCATGTTCACTTACCCATGCAAGTATTTCATTCTTTTTATTGTCATGAGCCACCAGTGCAATATGTTTGGGGTGATTCATGTGACGTTGTGTATACTTCATTTTTATGTAACCAGGCCTTTACAATTTTTATCATAGTTCATAAGTGTTTACAGTGACAGCGCACGATGACGTTGCCACTTTAAGGTAAGACATGGCCAAAGGTGACTTACCCATAGCCCAAAAATAAAACTACGAATAACTTGTAACAAATAGTAGCTGACAGTGTCGAAAGTAGTGGTGATTTTTATGGCTAACCCTAAGCCATACCAGATAAGCAGACCACTGATTACTCCTCCAAGGCAGCGGAGAAGTCTTCCTTGTGGTTGAGTTAACTGATGCCAGCCCTGTTGTTGATAATAAAGAATAGCCCCAACCCATAAACCTGCGAGCATAGCTGTATCACGACATATAGACTTTAGGTTAACTGGCACGAATGGTTTGTCGGTTTGGCTTGCAGAGTATGCATTAGTCAGCCAATGTTCAGGAATAATAAACGCCTGGGTGGATAAATAACTGAAAACACCTGCAAGCAATACAACACCACAAGAGCAGAGTACCAGTAAAATCTGAGTACCAGGTTTAAGCTGGCTAAACCATGGGGTTAGTTTGTGTTCACAATAGCCGAATATAATTAAGCAACTTAAGGCGAGCCCCCAGCCAGAAAGAACTTGGCTGGGAAAGTGAGCGCCAAGAAAAACCCTGGAAAGCCCAATCACAAAAATAATGACGGCACAAAGTAGCCAGAACCAGTATTTATTAATAGTGAAAGCCCAGCGCCCCCAAAAGCTTAAGCTGCTATTAGCATGCCCAGAGGGCATACCGAATGCGTGATCAGGAATGCCTTTATATAATTCTGGTGCTAGCCAGTAAGGGCGTGGTGCATGAATAACAAGTTTGAAAATACCATTAAGGGCGCTGGCTAATAATAAATAACCACTTAAACTGACGCCTAAACGAGGGTTCCAGCCCCAATACAGCACGCCTATAATAATCAGATACAGCTCGCCATAACCCAACCAGGAAAACAGTTGAAAAACAACGTGTAAACTACTGAGCTGGGCTTGAGCCCAATTGATAATTGCTACATCCAACTGTCATTTCCTTAATCTTTTTGTTTGGCATGATTATACATTTGGGCATCTCTAAAAATAAACTGTTAGCTATGTCCCTAAAACTCAAATTGTCTGGAAGGATTAGCCTTTGAGAAGTGTCTATTATAAGAACTAGAATTTAATAAGGAGTGAACTCAATGAAAGCAAAGCAACTACTACTCACCACATTTGCTATGGCTTTGTCTGTTAACATCTGGGCAAGCGGTCTTGAACAGATCTCATCCAATCATAGCGTAGACCAGACAACTGAAAACTTAGTTAAAGAGCTCAATAAGCTTAAAGATAAGGGGGTAAGGGTTTTTACAGTTATCGACCATATGGATAATGCTAAAAATGTCGGTCTAAAGTTGCCACCAACTAAGCTGGTTATCTTTGGCAACCCAAATGTAGGCACCAAGTTAATGCAGTGTGCCCATACTACAGCTATAGATTTGCCACAAAAATATCTGGTATATCAAAATAAATCAGGTCAAACAGTTATTACCTACAATAATCCACGCTATCTAGCTGAGCGACATCAGATGAAAGGGTGTGAAGCTGTTATTGGTAAAATCCAGGGTTTACTAGCTGGAGTAGCAAAAAAAGCAGCGGCTAAATAATTGACCTTTTACGCTGCATCGTTAGAAAGCTTGCCTTTAATTGAGGTTAGTGGTCCATCTGCATCACTAAATAACGATCTTATGCATGGGCCACTAGTACTTCAGTTAACACTATTGTATTTAGCCTTTCCATTTAATATTGCAGCCCATACTAGGTACTTGCTGCTCTGAAATGGGTTGACCTGCTACCAAATTAGTAAGCGCCTGTCGTAAGTCTCTACCTGTAACAGGCTTATTATTACCTGGTTTCGAGTCATCAAATTGACCGCGATAAACACATGTCAGCTGGCTATCAAATAAGAAGAAGTCTGGTGTACAAGCAGCATCATAGGCTTTTGCTACTGACTGGGTTTCGTCATAAAGGTAAGGGAATTTAAACCCTTGGTTTGCTGCCATTAGCTTCATTTTGTCTGGGTGGTCATCAGGATGGCTGACTACATCATTAGCACTGATTGCTACACAGCCAATACCCTGTTCAATATATTCATTTAGTAGTTGAGTATATTGATCAATGATATGAATTACGAAAGGGCAGTGGTTGCAAATAAAAGTCACTAATAAACCTTTAGTGCCTGTTAACTCCGCTAGTGAGTAATCTTTACCAGAAACAGTATCAGGTAAGGTAAATTCGGGAGCAGTTGTGCCTAATGGCATCATGGTTGATGGGGTTAGTGCCATTTAGTCTCCTTAAGTGTTACGACTAGAGTCCATTGGGAGTATGTTTTATAAGTTGTTGGAAGTATAAATTAGTTACTTCTTGTTGCCTAATTTTATAAGTAAACTTGCATTTCATTTCATCCATAATCAATAGGTATCAATTATGTCTACTGTGACGTTTCAAGGTAATCCAGTGAGTGTTTCTGGTAAATTTCCTGCAACTGGTGAAAAAGTGCCCGCTTTTGTTTTATGTGGAGCAGATCTGTCGAATATTAAATTAAACGACTTTGCAGGGAAGAAAGTTGTACTTAATATCTTTCCAAGCATTGATACCCCTGTATGTGCAACTAGTGTAAGAACTTTTAATCAAAAGGCTGCAGCTAAAGAAAATACAGTGGTTGTTTGTATTTCTGCTGATTTGCCATTTGCAGCAGGCCGCTTCTGTGAAGTAGAGGGAATTGAGGGAGTAACATCTGCATCGTTTTTCCGTGCTCCAGAGTTTACCGAGTCTTATGGTGTGAATATTAACGAAGGTCCTTTACGAGGTTTAGCTGCTCGGGCTGTGATTTGTTTGAATGAAGAAGGCCTGGTGGTGCATAGTGAATTGGTTAAGGAAATTACCGAAGAACCAAACTATCAAGCTGCACTTGATTCTTTATAAAATATACTTGTCTTATAGTTAACTGTTTAACTATAAACAACAATCAAAATCAAGATATGCTGTATATCTTGATTTTGATTGTACTCATGTGAATAGTATATATGCGATTGCCCTGTTGGAAGGCTTGCTTTAAATGTTTTTTCAACACCTATCTTCTCTGTAAATGAAGAATTATCCTGTTTAGACCAACTCACTTTTTGATCGTATTTCAGGTCGGCAATAGTCATGTCTTCAGTAAAGCTCTGTCAAGATAAACTTCCGTTGTTAAAATTAAATGACAGTTGCATTAATAATATTACCCTTTAATATTTTTAATGCTTCAATATTTTGTTGCGATTACTTTTTAAAATCGGTTGCGATACATAGCTATTTTTTGTCGTATTGTTGTTGTTGGGTTTTATTGGATTTTGATAAATGCCTGCTCCTGATTAATTAATGGTTATTATTTTAAAGTGCTAGCTTATATTTTAGGAAACTGACTTATATTATGAGTTGTTGTTTTTTGTTTTTCAATAGGACCTCACCTAGTGGACGATGCGATAAATAAAATAGCAGTCTCTTCTCTTTTTACCCTCTAACTGTTTCGCTATCAGTTGATGGCAGTAGGAACTGCTTAGTGAGGTGGGTATATAAGAAAATGTGATCTATATCTATGTTTTGCGTGAATTCCGCCATACTTTCGTTTAATTAACTGTTTGATCAAGTAAAATGTGAATTATTGCATAATAATATTTCCACATGTGTTTATTATTCACACGCCTGTTTGAGTAGCGAAGTGATAAGTCATGGAAGCGGCAGGCAGTCATTCAGGAGAGGTTGATGTTATGACGATTATGACTACTGTTACAAATGATGAGGTTATTATTCATTTGGGTAAAACCTTCAAAAGCTGTGATGTTGCTGCCTTTGTCGAAGCATATTGTAAGCACAGCTCATCTAAACGATTGATTATTAATTTAGAGAAAACTGAGTATATCAGTAGCAGCGCATTAGGGTTGTTCATCAACTTAAAAAACCACTTGAGTGGAGGTCCCCTGCGGTTTATCAACGGCAGTGATTTTATTAAAAAGCTGTTTAGCCCAACCGGTTTGGATGAGCGATATTTCATTGAGTATGCAGCTAGTGCTTAATAGCAGCGCTACCTTGTCACCATTTTACTGATTTGCTGTGCTTTTTTTTCATCAGGGGCATCAGAGCTAGGTGGTATAGTGATGCCTTTTTGTACTGCAGGACGTTCGCTAATCTGGGCTATCCATCGTTGTAAATGGTTAAGTCCAGTAATATCGATACCACTCCATTCATAAGATCTTACCCAGGGCCAAGTAGCGATGTCGGCAATAGTGTATTCGGCTCCTGCCAGATATTGATTGGTAGCCAGTTGCTTATCCATTACTTCAAATAATCGACGCCCTTCGTGTTGATAACGGTTAATAGCTGCAGGAATTTTTTCAGGAAAATAACGGTAAAATACATTGGCCTGACCCATCATTGGGCCAATGCCTCCCATTTGAAACATTAGCCACTGAATGGTTTGCGAGCGTTGATAGGGATCTTGAGGTAATAATTTACCGGTTTTTTCTGCCAAATAAAGAAGGATGGCTCCAGATTCAAAGATAACAAAGTTGTTGTTATCGCGGTCGATAATGGCAGGAATCCTCCCATTTGGATTAATCGCTAAGTAATCTGATTGCTTTTGCTCACCAGCAGATAAATCAAGATGATGAACTTGATATTTCAGAGCTAGCTCTTCTAAAGCAATGGATATTTTGTAGCCATTTGGTGTTGCAGCAGTATACAGCTCGATCATGACTGATCCCCTAACACTTTTTGAATAGCAGGGCGAGTGTTTATACAGTGATACCACGATTGTAGGTTAGGTAGTGAATTATCAAGACGGATATCCAAGTGAGCCATGAACTTTACCAGTACATAAGCGGTGATATCTGCAACTGAAAATTTGCTACCCGCTATATAAGGGGTTTGTTTTAATTGTTGATTGAGAGTTGATAAAAAGTCAATTAAACGGTTTCGCGACTCTTGCCCCCATGCTTCAACACAGTTTTCTCGATCTTGATAGACCCTTGTAATATTTCTAAATGCCTGAAAACTAACAAATAACCCTTGTAGTTCTACTATACGTTGCCACATTTCTATTTGAGCACGCTCTAAAGCTGTATCGCCAAATAAGGAGGGGGTAGATGGGTACAGTTCTGCGAAATAACGACAAATTGCCATGCTTTCGCAAATAGTGGTTCCATCATCAAGCTCTAATACAGGGATCTTACCGTTGATGCTTTTAGCTTGAAATGAGTCAGTTAAATTTTCACCGGCTCTAATATCTACCTTGACTCGTGCTACCTCAATATCTATTTCCGCAAGAAATAAGCTGACTCTAAGGGCGCTTGGAGCGGTAGGTTGCTCAAATATTTTCATTGTATAGCTCTTTCCAGAACGATCAGTTAGAATTGAATCTAGCTTATATATAAATGATCAGTCAAGATATAGTTTACGTGAAATAGATGCATGCTTTATTATGTGGAGTTATCGCCTACTCAATGAAATGATAGGCCAGGTAACGAGACATCGGCGCATGAGATAAGAGTGATCGCACATGGCAAGAGCTTGTAATTTTGATCGAAACGAAAAGCTTGTTGAGGCGATGCAGCTGTTTTGGCAAAAAGGCTATGCAGCGACTTCAATAGCAGATCTGGTTGAGCACTTAGGTATTAATCGCTTCAGTTTATATAATACCTTTGGTGATAAACAGCGTTTATATCATGAAGCATTGACTTACTATTTAGAGAAAGAGTCTCTACCGAAACTAGCATCTTTGCTTGCTGATCAGGCTGGTTTTAATGATGTTATCAACTTTATTGAAAAATTTGCCAAAATTCAGCAAGACCAGGAATATGGCTGCTTTATGCAAAATGCCCTATTAGAAAAGTGCCTATCTGATGAGGTGGTATTCCAAGAGGGTAGCCGACTTTTTGAACAAATAGTAAAAACACTCAATACAGTGCTCAGTCGTTCAAAACAAGCAGGGCAGATTTCAGCTGAGGTAGACCCAGCCAGACTCAGTCAGTTTTTATTAATGCAAATGCAAGGTATTCGTGTATTAGGTAAAGCAAAACAATACGAGATGATTGATAATGCCTTAGCAATGTTAAAGGACTATTTAAATTCATTAAAAGTAGAAAACTAATACCTTGTGGCATTGAAGCTGCTTTTGGGACTGTGCTGATTTTTTCTAACTTCGCTAGTCAAAATATAAAATCTCTGCACTGTTATTTTATGGCTAGTTCTTGCTAGCTGAATGTAGTTTTTTTTAAAACCTTTCAATTATCAGTGAAGTAAAAAAGAAGGAGGACATAATAAATACAGAACTTTATGTCCTCCTGAGGAGAGTAAAGGAGATATTATTTAATAACAGTCCAGCGAGTCAGAATATTCCATCAGAGTTAATCATGTTGAATATACCTCTCTTAAATTAGAGAGTTTTACTTATATTTCTCATGAAATGCCTTATTTGTTGATATTTGCTTTTTCACTAAGCCTTCTGCCAAAAGACACTGAATAAGAAGGGCTTCTGGCTTTCAAAATAGGATCATCAGATGGTTCAAAGCCGCTAGTTAAAATAAGTGGGTCAAAATTGATACCATCGCATTTGCCGTTTGCTTCACTGTTCACTTTTTGTAGATCTAGTCGTGCAGCGATAATTGTTTTATGTTCTCCCTGCCATAGAGCACTGGCATCATTAATGGGGTCTTCTGGATTGGCAATAGTCACAACCATATTCCAAGCGACCGGCCCTGTTTGTAGGTTTGCTTTTATATTGGCAAACAAAAAATTCTCGCTTGCTTTAACTTGTTGAGGTAGTTTTGTTTTTGATGTTGGCTCAAAAGACCACCTTACAGGCGTTTTCTTGCCTTGTTCGTTGGTTAGATAAAAACTATTTATGCTATTAAAATGCATATTTTCATATAGCTCAATATTTTTTGTTTTTTTAGCCATATGGGCCTTAAAGTTTAAAATTTCTGGGTGCTTGATTGTAAGCATTTGTTTTGCTTGGGCATCACCACTCTTCGCTTTATTGAGTAATAAAAAACCTTCTGGCGTTGCGACAGGAAAAAAGTCTAATGTATTCATTGCCATGCGTTGTTCTTCGCCATTTTTAGCGCGTATCAAAAGGCCCATGCCATGTTCTCCTGGCTTATTATCGGGCGCAGAGTTATTTCCGCCTTTATGGGATAGCCGGCCTATAGCAATGGATGTCTCTTTAAATAAAGGACTATTAGAGTAACGCTTTATGGTTGGATCTACGGGATTGAAAGTACCTTCAAAGCAGAAGCCTTTGGTATGATTCCGACGTTTGCCTTCAGTAATACCAAAATTTTTTTCAAATGTATCGATAATTTGAACTGAAAGATTACTGTTGTCTGCACCAAAACAATTTGTCGATGCTACGGCCAATACTAGGCCTGTTATCGTCATTTTCATATAAGCTTCCTATTATTTATAGGCCTATGAGCCTTGTTATTTGATGGTCTCACCTAAAAATCCTACGCATTGGGTATACATATTTCTGAGGGTATCAGCAGTTACGCAAAAATTGTGTAACTGTTGATAAACTATGAATAATGCACTTCAATTCTTATAAATAACCACACTTTACTTTCATTAATAGTAAGTATTCTTATACTTCTTTCGTTTTATATTTGCTGATTTATAATCACTTTCGCCAATAATTATTAGCTGCTGCGATGGTTTGGAACTCGATAGCTACAATTTGGCCTGCTTGCATCAATTTGCTGGTATCTTCTGCATAGTCAGGTCTCAATTTAGTTCGAATATCTGCATCAGGCTGAATAGCCGCAATGGTTTTTCTAGCAATTTTTATAGCTAACTCTCTGCCTTCCGCAGGTGTAGCAGTGATCAGAGAAGGTAATATTTCATCATAAACAGACATAGGTTGCTCCTCACAATACTGTATACCCTTTACTGGGTATATTTCTTTTCTTAAACCTTTTTCATTATAGGTAGCATGGGTTGTGATGACTGAGTAATTAAACGCCTAGAAAGCATTGGTGTATAAATCAAGCTACCTAACTTGCTTGGTCTTAGTGGTTAGTCTTAATGATGAAACTGTTTGCGTGCAAATAGTTCGTATACAAATAATATGGTAAGAGAAAGTTGCTTGTCAATTAGTTTGTGTGCAAACTAAATATCAACATATTGAGTTAAGGTATTCCTGTGTCTGCTCCAAAGTTAAATGACCAGCTCTGTTTTGCGTTGTATGCAGCATCAAATGCAGTGACGCGCTACTATAGACCACTGCTTGAGCCATTGGGGCTAACGTATCCTCAGTTCGTGGTGTTGATGGCATTGTGGGAAGATGAAGGGGTTTCAATTAGTCAACTTGCTACCAAAACGGGCTTAAGTAAGTCGACAATGACGCCTCTGCTTAAACGTCTGGAACAAAAATCCTTAATAGAACGACAAGCAGAGCCTGGTAATGACAGGCAAAAGTGCATAGTACTAACTGAAGCAGGGCGCAAGCTCTCAATGCAGGGAGATGATATTGCCCAAAAAGTGTTTTGTGCTACAGGCTTAACGGAACAACAAGCCAGGCAGCAAATTGAGTTTTGTCAGCAATTGATAGAAACTTTTGAGCAGCAGTTGTAAAAAGACTACTTACTGGTTGTCTAACCCTTTCCTTATTTTTTATAGGCCAGGTGATAAATAATTACTTGGCTGCTTCTTTTTTCTTTTAAATCTAATAATAAGTCGCCACTGACAAATAAGGCTATGGTATAAAAATTACTGCCGTTTGTACCTTTTACATTGAATATATGTAGCCTTAGTTTTAATTTTATTTGCTCTTTACTAAAGTTCAATAAATAAAATTTATAGTTGTGATAGTCAGGATTTGTTATCTAGGTAGAGTACTCTTTGAATAGAATACAGGAGGATTATTCATCTACTCATGAGAGCAGACTGTATAGTTAAATCAATAAAATACTTTTAGTCGTTATATCTGCATAGTTTCGTAATTATGCATTTAGTTGAAATCTAAAATAAATATTATTTTTATACGGCTATTTTGACTTGTTTTTTGTTTTGTGAGCTTTATTGGATGTACGACTAATAGCATTAGTTGGCAAGTGTTACTGAGTTTATAAATTGAGGTACAGAAATGCAAATTCTTCATTCACCCCAAGCCTCTTTGATTAAGCATGGAATAGAGAATCAGGGCTTGTCTGGGGTAGAGAATGTAAAGTCAGTCAGTTCAGTCGATAACACCAAGTCTGCTGCATCTCAGTTGCCTATTCAAGATGTCATTTTTATTGGGCGGGGCAGCAGCATAGCTTATGCTCTAACAGAAGTTTGTGATCGATATGAAGGTCAATATTCAAAAAAAACCTTAGAAAATGATAAGCCTCTTGAAGGGAGGGCAATGGTAATTGGCTCTGTTGAACCCTGGTCAAAAGAAGTCCGAGGCTCTGGATTTATTAATCACCAAAATGAACTCATTGATACATGGGGTGATAAAGCACCAAAGTACACAAAAGAATATGCAAATCGACAGCAATTTTCTGATGCGAATACTGCTCAGATTGGTCGGGCTACCTCACTGGGTGTACAGGAAGTGAATGATGACGTAAAGCATGTAGAAAAAGGAGAAAATGGTTTATTTAAAGTAACCACAAAACAAGGTCAGGAGTTTCATGCAAAACAAATAATACTCGGTATCGGAGCAGGACCTCATACGAATGCGCTTGCAGATACAAGCTCTGCTGAGCTGACTGGAGCTGAACAGCGTTTGAATAATATTACTGTACATGATCAGTCGGTACTAAAAACTAAAGTACTTGATTTGGACGAGTTCATGCGTTTTACTGATAATGGCGAATCGCTGAAAGGTAAAACAGTAGTAGTACATGGACCAAACGCAGGGATTGATGCTGTAGAAAGAGCTGGTAGTTTAGGTGCCAATATTAAGTGGTTTATTCGTTCAACCCCACCAGTACTTTTAGATGGTAATCAGTTAGAGCATGCTCCAAAAGCCGCGAAAGAGAGTCTAGTAAAAGTAGATACGGTTTCTATTAGTAAGGGGGAGGATGGAAAGGTAAACCTTAATTTTACTCACAATAACAAAGATAAAACACCAGATAAACTTGAAGCAGATTATTATGTTTATGCTTTAGGTCAAGATAGTGAACAGCAAGGAGCAATTCACTCTGTTATAGATAAATCAATTCAACAGGAGCTTGAGCCTATTTATGATATTGACCAGGTCTATTCTGACAAACCCTATGAAACTGTTTTAGGTATACGCATGAAGAATGCTCAATCAGATACTGGTATTGTGATTTTAGGTGCTTCTGTGGCTCAAATGGCAGGCGGAATTCAGCATACCTATTTACAACAGGTAGAAGAGCGTATACAAGGATTAACAGACAAGTTAGATTTACCCAAAATAAATATAAACCGCTTAAAAGAATATTTAACAGATGAAATAAAAAAAATAGAAATGACAGGCACTGAAAAAATGAAAAATTTTAGTGCAAATGAAAAAGCAACTTATCAAAGTAATTTGTTAGTTTTGAAGCAAGAGTTGTCACACTATCAAAAAGCACAAAGTGATCTTGCTAAATCAAAAAGGCCTGGAATTACAGAGCAAGTTGAAAATGTGGTTAAGACAGAGGTAGCTTCTGTTGTTGTTTCACCACAACTGGCAACAGTAAAAGCATCTATTGGTGCGCTTACGAATATTATGCCACGTTATATTTCAGAAGGTGAAACAAACTATTCATCAGATAACCGGACAATGCTTCGTGTCAGTTTAGCGAATGATTTTCCAAATATTCCTGAGAGTGATGCAGAAACCTTTGTTAAAGATGTCATTGACTTGCGGGTGATGACAAAAGGTCAATTTCAGGATAAAGTTATGTCTGATTTAACGCAGTATACGAAGGTACTCTTGGCAGCTACTACCAAGGAAGAAGCACTACAGACATTAACAAAACTAAATGTGAAATCAGGGATTGCCACACGGCTTGTAAACTTGGAAATGAGTTCATCCTATTCAGCTGCAGATAGGGAGGTGGAGCAGAAAGCTTTAAAAGGAGAAATTAACTCAGTTATTGAGTCAGGCCCAATTCCTGCGTGGGGAACACCTGATCATGTTCGTTATGGTTATGCATCCAAACTGTCTGATTTAAACTTGGGTGTAAATAATCAAGTACCACTGAGTTTATTTTGGTTGAAAGAACCAATAAATGAGCTGAATGCGATTCGAGTTTGACTGCGGAGCTATAGCTACCTGTATTGTATGTACGGGTAGCTTAACTAAACTATCTATTATGTGCTTGTTAAAACTTATCTTTAGGAGTAAAGGTAAATAAATTAAAAGGCATGAGCTAAAACTCTTTTAATCCAAAATCTTTTTTCCATAAATCAAAATATTTTTTTGTTAGTGAGTGAGGTATTTTTTGTTGTACATACTCTTTTATTTTTTTGCTGAAGAATGCTAAGTGTTTTTTACAGGGAGATTTTTTGGAGAAGCCAAAGTATAGGCCTTCTTCTGTAACATACTTAGGATGAGGTGTTATTTGAATAGACAGCTTAGCCTTTGCTAAACTGGCCAGGCCGGGGTAAAGCCCATGCACTAAATAATCTGCCCTGCCAGAGATTAACTGTTTAAATGTATCACTCATTTGTGTTTTATACTCAATTTTCAAATGTTTTTTGGTAAACTCATCAAATTCTTGACCAAAACTACTACCTACTGTAGTGACGCCTTGTAATTTTACTAAGTCTTGCCATTGGGTAAATTTAAAGTTATACGCTTTCTTGCTAGGGATAAATATCACTACGGGATCAGTCAGAAAAGGAGGGTGAACATAATCCAGATAGGTTTTTCTTTCTTCATTAAAATAAGCTCCAGCTAAAAGGTCTGTTTTGCCTTGCTTTGTAGCTAGCTGTGCTTTGGCCCAGTCACCGACATGTAATGGATTAACTTTTACATTTATCTCTGCAAATGCTTTCTCAGCAAGCTCAACAGCTAACCCATAGATTTTGGCTTTATCTTGCTGATATTGCCAGGTAACAGGAGGGTACTCCATATCACCAGCCATTTTAATAGTAGTGCACTCTCCCGCTATAGAACCAGTGACAGCGAAATAGAGGATGTATGGCGCACTGTTTGTAATGTACATGGCTGGCTTACTCTTCAGGCTTGATCTTATAGTTAAGGATAGACCGGTTTTTGCTAATGTATATTGGCGGTATTGAATTGGTTGTCGTTGAAATGAATCATTTTTTAACTATAAATATTTTTTGGTGAAAGAAAGCATATATACCTATCATAAATCATTTTTAGGTGTAAAAATAAAATGGTATATACTCACAGCGAAGGGTTATTTAGGCGAGGCCACCTAGCGAGCGATGAAGCCCCAGAGTTTAGATAAGCTAAATGACTGGGGTGAAGAGCGATGGTAACAAAGCCTAAAAATCATTCGCGAAGAGTATACCAATATAAACTGTTACAGTATATAAATAAATTATAACTGAAATAAATATAAATTCATGCCATGATAGCCCCAGCTAATGAGTGTTAGGAGGATGCTTCACCTAAAGTAACTTTCCTAAGTTTATTAATTATACAGAAGACCAATTAATTATCACTCTAAAACCAGTAAATAAACTATGCAGCTAAATATGTTTTCAAACATTAAAGCTATTGTATTGAGCTTTATGTTATTTTCTTCAACAGCATCGGCTACATTTTCAATTATTGCCTATGACCCTGACTCTCAGCAGATAGGAGTTGCTCTAGCCAGTTGTGTTATGATGCCAAAGGACATACCTTTTAGAGTCAATGATATTCTCAATGGTATAATACCAGGAAAAGGTGTCATTAATACCCAAGCTACAATTGATATACCAAATATTAATTTAAAATATGGAAAAGAGCTAATTAATAAAAATACTCAAGCTTCTAAAATTGTTCAATATTTGGTTCATAATGATGCTGATCCAGCTTATATACTGGAACGCCAATATATAGCATTAACTGTTAGTAATGGGCAAGTAGACATTGCAACTTATACTGGTAACCAGACTAACGAGTTTACTAATGTTATCAAAGGTGATTATTATGCGATAGCTGGAAATTTATTGACTGACTCTAGTGTACTATTAGCAATGGAATTTGGATTTAAGAATTCTCCTGGAGGATTAGCCGACAAACTGATGAATGCGCTGATAAGTGTTAGAAACTTGAAAATAGGCGATAAACGTTGTCAAAATAAATCAGTTTCTAGTTTATCTGCCTTTCTTCGAGTAGCTAAAGCTTCAGATAGCCAAGATCACTTATTGATAGACTTAAATTATCATTCTGCTGATGAGCAAGATGACGCAATTACAATGCTAGCGTATGCATTTCATCTTTGGAAACAATTAAATCAAGTGCCTTAACCTGATACTTTTCGCTAATGGCTTTTAGGTTAAAGGTTTTGCCCTAAAAGCCATTTACGTTAGCTATATTATTCTAATGACTCAAACAGTATACCATCTCTCCATAGCTGGACCATATGTTTGACTTCTGTATCAATCACTTCAATGAGGGTATCTAAAAAATCACCTTCTGCTGTTTCAGTTACATAGGGGTCCATTAAGGTAGAGCGAATACAAGGTAGATCTTGAGGCATATACTTATAAACAAGGCCTATGCGTTCTGCAAAGGTACCAATAAACTCTTCGCCATATTCTTCAAGATTAAAGGTAGTCATTGAAACCATTAATGGTGGAAAGTTCTCAATTGTTTGTTCATCTTCGTATTGCACACGAAATTTATCGTAAAAATATTGATTAAACGAACGAAATGCTGCGACATCAGTATTTTCACAACCATTGGCGCGCTTTGGATTGAAGACATAATCAACAATATTTAAATCGGGACCAAATTCTCGCCAGTTGCCAGTATTACATTGCTGTAGATTGTGTTCCTTGATTTCGCCATATTGTTGGATAATTCTTCGGTAATCTGCTTGTCGTTGCTCCCCTTTATGCTCACAAGGCATTTTCTGTAAAGGCACACATTCATACATATCGTTATCTTTATTAAGTGCCATTAGTTTCATGTAAAACCGTTTGGCATTAATCATCGATTTGTTAATGATTTTTCCATAGCCTTTTACAGTAGGACGAATTACCCGATGAGTAAGGTATACTGCTGCAGGAGCAGCTCCAGGTTTGGAGCCTTCTAAACCAAAGCAACCAATTGTATACTGATCTGTGGCGACTGAGCCACTTCCACCAATATAAGAGCCTGTAAAGGTTGTTAACCGTCTTATCTCGCCATTTCTGTACAAAATAGAGCCTGCAGGGTATTGAATATAGCCCATTTTATGTGGATCGATTGTTACAGAGTCTGAGTGGCGTAGCGCTTTATAATGTTTAATAACATAATCACTCAGTGGGATGTTTTTAGTGTTTTTGACAAAAAGCTCATCTTCAAGAAAAATGCTGTTGGTATTTATGCCTTTATCTTCAAAACCATAGTCTTTTCGAATGGCTGCAATCATATAGCCCCCCCAAGCTGCATCAGCATGGATATTAAAATCGATGCCTTGTAAGCGCATTTCATTACGCATATCAATCATATCTGCAAGAGGGTCAACAGAAGACTCTTCTGTCGTACCGATAACAGCAACCACCATCGCAACAGGAATACGTTTCTCTAAGCAGTGAGTAATTTTTTCCTGAAGTATTGTGACGGGTTGGCGGGCATACTCGTCAACCATTACACTCCATAAGCCTTTCATTCCAAAATCACATACGGCAGCTGCTTTGGGCCAACTATAATGTCGAGTGGAAGGTGCCAGCATAATAGGTGGTTGAGAAGCTCGTCGGTTAGTGGGTACGGCCAAAACATCATCTCGTTTGGTTATTTTCTGCCACATAACCGCTCCACCTATAGCATTATAGGTGTAGGGAAGTAACTGGTTCCATACAGTGAAAATATCTTCTATGTTAGCTAAATCAGCGATTTTTTCAGGCAATGCAAGTACCTCATCCATTGGAATATTAAATAATGTCCAAGAGGATGCTTTGCGTAAAACTTGAGAGTCACCATTAAGTGTTGTAAAAGCCATATCACGCGCTTGCCATAAGGGAGTACCTGGTTCAGCATCATCAAGTAACATAGCTAATGAAAAGGGCATATACTTAACTTCTCGTGTAGCCCAAGTGGCTTCAATATTCGCTATAGAACCATCAGCAGTAATGTGAGACCAGGCTTCATTTTTACACTGAACGGGATAGCCAATCATTTTGCACATATCCATGCTAAGCACGATGGCTAATGGAGTAGTAGCTGTTGAAGCTTGGATAGTGACATTGTTAGGGTTATGTAGCATGGTTGCATAGTAACCTGCTAATGCTGGTAGTGGGTTTTCCCACAGCATATGTCCTTGATAACGTAAGCTGGCAAAAGGTGTTGAGTGGCTGGAAAGGTAATCTAAAAGTTCCTGGTGGGCAGATTTTAGTTCTTCTACACTAGTCTTATATAGTTCGCTGTCTTTTATTGCTTTGGTGATAACAGATGGGTCACCGTGAATTTCTGAGTAAAGTCGCCGGTAGTTGGCTACTGACTCTTGGCTTTTCTCAATCAGCTCTTTCAGTAAGTCGTTATTTTCAGCCTGGGGGCCAAGAAACCAGGCAGCAGGTTCACCGGGGATGCCTTTACTGATATCAGGTACTTTAGCAGATCCAACAACTAGTTTTTCATCGTGTTTTTGAATATCACGAAAATTTATTGTTTTAGTTAACTTGTGCATAGTCCTTTATGCCTGGATAGTTGATTTTATTGACCTGGTTTTGTTTGCTGTTCAACTAATGACTTTTAAATACGTTTAACATATAATCAAACAGTTAATTTCACTGAATAATGGTAGTATCCAGCTTGCTGGTATATTGTCTTTGTTAATCTGATAAGTAAAGTTATTTATATTTAATTATATTTGGCTAGTTTTATACTCATTAATGCAGTGTTTGTGAGTAAAATTATTTTCTAACCTGTAATTAAAATGTATATGACGTGAGTAAATACTTTCCTTGGCGAGCTGCAAATCATATAGAACTGTTAATTGATGGGGACGCTTTTTTCCCACATATTTTTTCAGCTGTGCTGAATGCAAAAGAATATGTCATTATTGAAATGTATTTGGTTGCTTCTGGTGTATTATTTGAGGCATTTTATGATGTGCTTGTAGAGGCAATTAGTCGAGAAGTAAAAATATACTGGCTGCTTGACGATTTTGGTAGCTTAGGCTTAATAACTAAAGATCGGCAGCGCTTGACCAGACTTGGTGTGAAGTTGGTATTGTACAACCCACTAAGTATAAAAAGACAACGGCTAACAGAGAACTTAAACCGTAACCATCGCAAGTTGTTTTTGATAGATGGTGAACTGGCATATATCGGTGGAGCAGGCATAACCGACGATTTTTATAACCCTAATACCCGACAAGCGCTTTGGCATGAGGTGATGTTAGCTGTGAAGGGGCATGTAGTGGTTGACTGGCTGGCTTTATTTAAACAGACCTGGGGACGCTTTAGTGACTTACCCATACAGGTTAGTCAGCCTGAGCTTAAGATCCATAAACTGGAACGAAGCTATTTGGCTAGGTTGAGTTTTGGGAGCTACTTTCGTGATGCTGATATAGTAAGGTCCCTTGTTAAACAAATAAAAAAGGCGCAGCATCGGGTATGGTTTGCTACACCTTACTTTTTACCTTCTAACAAAGTACGACGAGTGTTGCGAAGGGCTGCTAGAAAAGGTGTAGATGTGCGGCTGTTATTATCTAGTAAATATACTGATAACCGTTGGGTGCGCTATGCAGGCCATCGTTATTATTATCGGCAGCTTCGTGATGGAGTAAAAATTTATGAATACCAGCATCGCTGTCTACACGCTAAAATGGTACTGGCAGATAGCTGGGTAAGCATAGGGTCGTGTAATTTTGATCATTGGGATTTGCATTGGAACTTAGATGCCAATCAAGAAGTAAAATCGGGTCTATTTGCAGAAGAAGTCAAGCAACTATTTGAACAAGATTTTACTAACTGTAAACAGTTCACTTTGGAAGAGTGGTTGAGCCGTCCATGGCATAAACGTTTACGCGAGTGGCTATTTAGTGTGTTAGGACGACTTGCTATTAGAATTGGCCGATAACGGTTGTGTATCAAGTAAAATTTGTATTTCTGGAATACATGATCCACATACACTGCCTGCCAGTGTTGCTTGACTGACTGCTGTCGTATTATCTAATTGTAGTTGCCTAATGGTATTGCAAATAGTTTTTTTACTCACTTGTTTACACGCACATAATGTTTTTTCTGTAAATAAAGCGTTTGTTTTATTATTAGTAATTAAACGATGTAGTAAAGCAGGTTGTAAATTAAGAGTAAGTAGTTCATTGAGCCAAGCTAAGTCAAAGTGATTAAGGCGAGGCGCAATAAATATACATGCATGTAACTGTTGGTCATTAATAAAACCATAACGGAACTCTTGTTCGGTTTTGTCATAAAAAGCTAAACGAGAGCTGGCGCTGTCTGGTTTCAGCTGGGTTAATAGTTTACTATAAAAATTTTCTGGCGATTGCCTGCTGGCTAAGCGATATAAATAACCACCTTTAATGTGTTGTTTGATCCAGTAATCAAAGTGTTTATGAGTTAGCTTTTCTCGAACAACGACAATTGCCTCACAACTATATTGCCAGGGCGAAATGGCAACTGGTGTATACTTTGACTCTGGTTGGCCTGAAAAGGGATCAATATTAGGGGCAATCAGTTGACTAACATGACTGCTACTGGACAGCATCCGAGTCCAATGCATAGGCATAAAAACTTGCCCTGATAATATTTTCTCAGACACTTTAGCTCTAGTGATTAGTGTGCCTATGTGACTAGTAAGCTGTACCAGTTCATCATGCTTGATAGAGAATGTTGTAGCATCTAGCGAGTTTATATGAACATACGGTTCAGGTGTATGTGTACATAATTTAGGTATAAACGAAGTGCGTGTCATGGTATGCCACTGATCTCGAATACGACCAGTATTGAATATTAAAGGGTAGGTTGAGTTAGTTTTTGTGGCAGGTGGTTTATAACTTACTGTAATAAATTGTGCTTTAGTTGTTTGGGTATAAAATTTACCATCAGCAAAAAAGCGTTTATTATTAGATTGTTTGGTATTTTTTATTGCAGGCCACTGAACGGGAGTAAAATCATGATATTCTTGAGTTGTTAGGTTGGTAAATAAAGATAAGTCTAAATCACGGGTACCCTTATTTTTTAAACCGGTTAATGCTGCATATTCTTTAAAAATATCAGCTTCACTTGAGTAGCTAAATGCTTGGCTAAACCCCATCTGTTTCGCTACTTGACAAATAATCCACCAATCGGGTTTGGCTTCACCAATTGGATTGATTAAAGAGCGTTGACGAGAAATACGTCGTTCAGAATTAGTCACCATACCAGATTTTTCACCCCAGCCGGCGGCGGGTAACAGTACATTAGCATATGTATTGGTGTCAGTTTCAAACATACAGTCTGAAACCACAACAAGTGGGCAGTTTTTTAGTGCAGCTATTACATGGTGGGAGTTAGGCAAACTTACCACAGGGTTTGTTCCCATGATCCAGATGGCTTTAATTTTACCTTTGGCTGCTGCATCAAATAAATCGACAGCTTTTAAACCTGGTTGTTTAACCAGCTTATCGGTTTGCCAAAAGTGGCTTAACAGGTCATAGTGTTGTGAATTATTAAACTCCAAATGAGCTGCTAAGCTATTTGCCATACCACCAACTTCACGGCCTCCCATCGCGTTTGGTTGGCCAGTTAGTGAAAATGGCCCACATCCAGGTTTACCTATTTTTCCTGTTGCTAAATGGCAGTTTAAAATACTGTTTACTTTATCAGTTCCGCAACTGGATTGGTTGATACCTTGTGAGTATAAGGTGACTACTTTATCTGCTTCTGAAAACCAGTGATAAAACTGAGTAACCAAATCACTGGAAACAGCTAGTTGTTTCGCTAAAAACAACAGGTCATGTGCTTCATTTCTCGCGGCATGAAGTGTTGATGAAAACCCTTCAGTATGTTGTTGAATAAAGTGATGATTCAGCTTTTTTACTTGAAATAAATAATGAAGTAAGCCATTAAACAGTAATACATCAGTGCCCGGTTGAATAGGAAGGTGCAGATCAGCCATTTGTGCTGTTACTGTTTTACGAGGGTCTATTACAACTATTTTTAAGTTTGGTGTTTGCTGTTTAGCGGCCATAATGCGCTGGTATAAAACAGGGTGGCACCAGGCAAGGTTGGCTCCAGTAATAATAATTAATTCAGCTTTTTCTAGATCTTCATAGCAGCCTGGCACGGTGTCACTACCAAAGGCTCGTTTATGTGCGGCAACACTGGATGACATACATAAACGAGAATTGGTATCAATATTAGGGCTGCCAATAAAGCCTTTCATTAACTTGTTGGCAACATAATAATCTTCAGTTAATAATTGTCCAGATAAATAAAAGCCAATGGCTTCAGGACCAAAACGATCAATAATCTGTTTAAAAGCTGTTGCTATTTTAACTATTGCACTTTGCCAGCTTGTAGTTTTACCTTCAATATAAGGCTGTAACAGTCGTCCTTTATTATTGACTATTTCCCCTAATGCCATGCCTTTGGAGCATAACCGACCAAAGTTAGCAGGATGTTGTTTATCACCTCTAACAATGATCTTATTATTGCTGACCCGTGCTTCAACACCACAACCAACACCACAAAATGCACAGGTGGTTTTTACCCAAGTATTTGTCACTATCTATATCCACATAAATTAATATATCAACTGTTTTTACTAATCCTAGCAAAGATCAATCCAACTTTAATTTGTGGGGAAGCATTTTAAAAAAGTGTTATTTATAGATAGATGTTATGTGGGTGATTAAATGCTATGCATAGTCTTAGCGCATAATGCACCACTTTGGTGATGTTTCAATAGAAGCTTAGCATCTGTTTATGAAGCGTCATCTATTTAAGTATTAGATTCTATGTAGTCTGCAATGAATTAAAATCATAAAAAATATATTGGCATCATCTTTGCTCTGACTAATGAATAAAAAATAATTAGCAAACTTATGCTTTAAAGTGGCTATGGCCTAGTGAAATATGTGGTCTAACTGGTTGCGCTGGAGATAAAAAATGAGCACACATAAACTTGTAGTTGTGGGTAATGGTATGGTGGGGCATGAGTTTATTAAGCAAATGCTTGATCAGCCTAATGCAGAGCAGTTCATGATTACCACTGTTACATGTGAACCCAGGCTAGCTTATGATCGAGTGCAATTAAGCAGTTTTTTTTCAGGCAATACTGTAAAGCAACTGATGCTTGCTGATGAGAATAAATACAAAGAAAATGATATTGATTTTATATTAAATGATAAAGTTTGTTTTATTGACAGGCCTAATAAAAAAATATATACAACAAGTGGTTTGTGTAAATCTTATGACAAACTAATACTCGCTACAGGCTCTTACCCATTTGTTCCTCCTATAGTAGGAAATGATCAACCACACTGTTTAATTTATCGTACTATTGAGGATTTAGAGAGGATAAAAACTTCAGCAGATATAAGTAAAATAGGTGTTGTGGTAGGTGGTGGATTATTAGGGTTAGAGGCGGCTAATGCACTAAGAAATCTTGGTCTGGAAACCCATGTGGTCGAATTTGCTCAACAACTGATGGCTATTCAGCTTGATCAAGGTGGTGGAGCATTACTCAAGCGCAAGATAGAAGCGTTAGGTGTACAGGTTCATATTAATAAAAGTACTCAATTGATTACTACTGGTGAACAAGCCCGTTATCGTATGGAGTTTGCAGATGATAGCTATTTAGAAACAGATATGATTGTGTTTTCTGCTGGTATTCGACCCTATGATGAGTTAGCCAAAGGCTGTGGATTAACAGTGGGAGAGAGGGGAGGGATTATGATCAATGATTATTGTCAAACCGGAGACCCAGATATTTATGCCATTGGTGAGTGTGCTGTATGGAATAAACAAATTTTTGGATTAGTTGCACCAGGTTATCAAATGGCAAGAGCAGCGGTTGCTCATATAAATGGTGACAATAATAAGCGGTTTACTGGGGCAGATTTGAGCACTAAGTTGAAGCTACTTGGGGTGGAAGTGGGCAGTATTGGTGATGCTCATGGGTGTACGCCTGGTGCTCAATGCTATAGCTTTAATGATGAAGCTGAACAAACTTATAAGCGTTTAGTGGTGTCTAGTTGTGGTAAAAAATTACTGGGTGCCGTATTAGTAGGAGACACAGTGGATTATGGCAACCTACAGCAGTTGTATATTAATGGGATGGATTTACCGCAACCACCAGAGCAGCTATTAATTCCCTTATTAGATGATGCATCACCTACGACAGTAGGGATTGAAGGGGTACCTAAAACAGCGCCAATATGTACCTGTTATAGTGTGTCGAAGGGCGATATTCAACAAGCAGTGCAACAAGGCTGTTGTGATATGGCTGCGATTAAATCGAGTACTTCAGCCTCAACTGGTTGTGGTGGTTGCTCTGCTCTAGTAAAACAGGTGTTGGATAATGAGCTAACTAAACAAGGTGTTGAAGTTAATAATAACCTATGTGAACATTTTAGTTATGCTCGACAAGAGCTGGTAGATATTATTCGTATTCAAAAAATTAAAACCTTCAGTCACTTACTGTCGAAATATGGTACAGGTTTAGGTTGTGATATTTGCAAGCCAGCCGTTGCATCTATTTTGTCATCTTATTGGAATGAATTTATTTTAAAAAATGAGCATGTGGGGTTGCAGGACACCAATGATGCTTTTTTGGCTAATTTACAAAAAAATGGTAGCTATTCAGTGGTTCCACGGATACCCGGTGGTGAAATTACTCCAGATAAGTTAATGGTAATTGCAAAAGTAGCCAAGCAATTTAATTTATATACAAAAATCACGGGGGGACAACGCATTGATTTATTTGGTGCGGCATTGCATCAATTACCTGATATATGGCGACAACTTGTAGGGGCTGGTTTTGAAACTGGCCATGCCTATGGTAAAGCCATGCGCACTGTTAAGTCTTGTGTTGGCACTAGCTGGTGCCGTTATGGGGTGCAAGATAGTACTAGTATGGCAATTGCCATTGAAAGTCGCTATAAAGGGCTACGTTCGCCTCATAAAATAAAAATGGCGGTATCAGGTTGCACGCGAGAGTGTGCTGAAGCACAGTCAAAAGATATTGGAGTCATTGCCACAGAAAATGGTTGGAGTTTATATGTAGGTGGTAATGGAGGAATGCGCCCTCGTCATGCCTCTTTGTTTGCAACAGATCTGAATGATAAAACTTTAATTAGTTATATTGATCGAATTTTAATGTTTTATATCCGTACCGCAGAGCGTTTGCAACGTACTTCTATCTGGCTGGAAAATATGGAAGGCGGTATTGATTATTTACGAAGCGTGGTAATAGATGACAAGCTAGGTATTTGTGAGGCCTTAGAAAAAGAAATGGTTAATAGTATTGGTAACTATCAATGTGAGTGGCGCACTACCTTGGAAAGTCCTGAAAAACTAAAACGTTTTAAGCACTTTATTAATTCAGATCAATCTGATTCTCATTTAATCTACACGACGGAAAGAGGACAAATAAAACCAGCTGTTATGGAAACTTAGGCTTGTTGCAAAGGTTACCACAACAGCTGGTTTTGTTCCCTTTTCCCGACAGCAGTTCCAAAATACCCGATTACTCCATATTTCCCAGTTTTTGCGTCAGCCTATATGGAGAGAGGGGGTTGCTAAAGCCTTCAGTAGCAACTATGACATCTTTTCTAGAGAGATAGCATATTTAAACTGGACAAAATAATGAACCTAGAACAAACCACTCATTTAATTGAATTAAAAGTTGCTAGTATTTTACTAGAAGATGATCAACAAGCTTGGGAGAAAGTATGTGATTTAAGTGATATTCCGCCAGATTCAGGCATCTGTATTTTTTATCAAAATCAGCAAATTGCACTGTTTAATATCAGTGTAGTCAATAAAGTTTATGCAGTATCCAATTATGATCCTATTGGTAAAGCCAATGTTATGTCTCGAGGAATTATTGGTTCGGTTGGTGAAAGCTTGGTAGTAGCCTCGCCTCTTTTTAAACACCACTTTAACCTGATAACAGGGGAGTGTATTGAGGAACCAGGCGTTTATTTAAAAACGTATGATGTACGAACTACTAAAAACAAAGTTGAAATCAGAGAAAATAATAAATAGTTTATTATTCGATTAATCAAAATGCTGCTCAAAGTTTTGTAGTTTGATAAAAGATAAAGGTAATATAATGTCTTGCACTGATCGGTTTCAGTTATTTTCTTTTACAGGGAAAATGAAGGTTCTCCATTTAAGTTGGGTAGCATTCTTTATGACCTTTGTTGTTTGGTTTAACCATGCACCTTTATTGATGGTCATTGCTGATAGCTTGAGTATCTCTATAGCAGAAATAAAAACATTACTAATTATTAATGTTGCGCTAACAATTCCTGCAAGAATAATAATTGGTATGTTGACTGATAGGTATGGTCCTCGACTAGTTTATTCCTCTTTGTTGGTATTTTGCTCTCTACCTTGCTTTGCTTTTGCGGTTGCAGACAGTTTTACTCAAGCAGCCATTGCCCGTTTTTTTCTAGGGTTTATTGGCGCTGGCTTTGTTATTGGTATACGACTGATCAGTGAATGGTTTCCTCATAATGAATTAGGCATTGCTGAAGGTGTTTATGGAGGTTGGGGGAATTTTGGTTCGGCAGCTGCTGCACTGACATTACCAACATTAGCGTTAGCATTTGGTGGTGAAGATGGGTGGCGGTATGCAGTAGGATTGACAGGTTTACTTAGTCTTGGGTTTGGTCTTATTTTCTATCTTCAGGTCACTGACACTCCAAAAGGCTCAACCTATTTTAAACCAAAGCAGCTTGGATCAATTGAGGTAACCAGTAAAGGTGATTTATTTTTATTAATGCTAATGAAGGTTCCTTTATATGGTGCACTAGCACTATTGGTATGGAAGCTCTCACCTGAAGCAGCCAATATTTTATCCGTTGAGCTAAGCACTAGTTTATACGTTTGTCTTGTTGTACTTTGTTTTATAGACTGTTATAAAGCCTGGCAAGTGAATAAAGTTATTTTTTCAAAACCTGTACCCAAATTGCATCAGTATAAATTTAAACAAGTAGCTATTCTAAATATTCTCTACTTTGCTACGTTTGGTTCTGAGTTAGCTGTTATTTCTATGTTACCTTTGTTTTTTGCTGAAACATTTCAGCTTAATTCTGTTACAGCAGGTTTGCTGGCTTCTGCTTATGCATTTATGAATTTAATGTCTCGTCCTGGAGGTGGGTGGTTAAGTGATCGGTTTGGGCGAAAACCGGTATTACTTATTTTAACTGCGGGTTTGGCAATAGGTTATTTTGTTATGGGGATGGTTGATAGTGAGTGGCCTTTATGGTTGGCAGTCGTTGCCGCAATGACATGCTCTTTTTTTGTGCAATCGGGTGAAGGGGCAGTGTTTGCAGTAGTCCCCTTAATTAAACGACGACTAACAGGCCAGATTGCTGGTATGACAGGCGCTTATGGAAATATTGGAGCTGTTACCTATTTAACAATATTGTCATTTGTTGATTA